>DATJVW010000124.1:0-9210 GCA_035501675.1 Burkholderiales bacterium | reverse complement strand
ACTTGCATCTCGCGTAGCGCAGCGATCTCTTCCAGACGGACACCGCGCTGCTCGAGTACCAGCTCGGCGGTTTGGCGCGTACGGGGAAGGCCCGTGTGCACGCCCAGATCGAAGGGCGCCGGGGCGAGGAGCTCGCGCATGAGGCGCGATTGTTCCACGCCCTCCTCGGTGAGCTCCACCTGCGTCGAGAAATCGGTTCTGCCGTCAGGGTGGCGATAGCTCACGTCGCCGTGGCGCATGAGATAGACCCGCTTGCGGCCGCGGGTGCCGGGAAGTCCTGTTCCGCCCTTCGGTGAGGCCATCTGTTGATCTCCGTCAAAATTAGTGTAGGCCACACCGAGCATACTGGGCTACTACGCCAGAGGGGGAGCGATTGCAGAACGTAACGGCGAAAGTAATTCCGCTGGATCGGATTGGCGCTGATGCGGTTGGTGGCAAGGCTGCGCAGCTGGCGCAGCTGGCGCGGCTGGGACTGCGTGTTCCGGAGGGCTTCGTCATCGTCGGTGCCGCCCAGGGAAATCTACCGGCGGAGCTGGATGAATACAGCGACCGGCTTGGCGGCGCGGTGGCCGTACGCTCGTCGGCCCTGGGCGAGGACGGCGCGGAGGCCTCATTCGCGGGGCAGTTCGAGACCGTGTTGGCGGTCGAGGGTGCGCCCGCCATTCGCGAGGCGGTGGAGCGCTGCCTGACGTCGGCGGCAAGCGCGCGCGCGCAGGCTTATCGCGACGAGATGCGTGCCCAGACCAACGGCAGCATGGCCGTGGTGGTTCAACGCATGGTGGACGCGAGCACGGCCGGCGTGATCTTCACGGTCGACCCGGTCACAGGCCAGCGCGACCGCGTCGTGATCAATGCGGTGCGCGGGCTGGGCGAAGCGCTGGTGGGCGGCTACCGCACGCCAGATCATTTTGTCGTGTCTCGCGAGGGGAGCGTGCTCGAGCGCGAGCTGCACGGCGAGCGCGGCAGCGTTGAAGAAAGCAGGCTCGGAGAGCTGCTGGAGGGCGCACTCAAGGCCGAGGCAGGACTCGGTTATCCGCTCGATCTCGAATGGGCGATCGGCCGGGACAACCGAGTGTATTGGCTCCAGGCCCGCCCCATCACCACGCTGGATCTGCCGGGCCCTGACGAGCTCGACGATGCGATCGACCCCGCGTGGCAGCTCACATGGCACAACATTGCGGAATGGATGCCCGGCGCGATGACGCCGCTCAGCTGGTCGGTGGTGGGACCGTCCTATATCTTCGGTATGAACGAGCTGTTCGTGCGCGCCGGCATCGCGCGCGAGCTGGTGGAGAGCGTGCCTCTTCTGCTGGTTGTTCACGGGCACGTCTTCATCAATATGTCGAACTTCTATCTGCTTGGCTCGCAGATGTTCGGCATGGACAAGGACAGCTCCGATCTCACCTTGACCGGGCACGTGCTGCCGGAGGCGACGCTTCCGCCCAGTGCGCCGGCCCTGCAGCGCCTCTCGCACACGTTGCGCTACTTCAGCCTTGTGCCAGCGGGGCGCAAGCGGCTGGACGCCTTCATCGCACGCTACTCATCGTTTCGTGTCGAGCCCAGCGAGGATCTGGCCGAGCACTATCGGCGATTGCAGAGTGCGCTCGACCTCGTCAACGAATCGGCCGCCGTCCATGTCCACACTTCGATGATGGCGATCGCGCTGCTCGGGCTGTTCCAGCGAATCTTCAGCAAGGGTGGGCCGCCAAGTGCGAAGTCGCAGGCCGCGGTCGCAGCTTTGCTGGCGGGAGCGAAGGCGCACGCTGCAGGCGCCGCCGCCAGCTCTATCGGCGTGGCGGACGCGCTGAACGATCTCGGGGCGCTCATCGCGGCCGAGCCGGCGGTAGCAGAGCATTTCGTGCGCATGCCCGGCGAGGAGGCTCTGCAATGGCTGAGAAGCCCGTCGTCCGGCTGCGTAGGGAAGGCCTTCGAGTCGTTTCTCACCCTCCACGGTCACCGGTGCATCCGCGAGCTGGAACTGCGAGAGCGCGATTGGCAGGAAGATCCGTTGCCGATGGTGCACTCTCTGCAGCTGGTCGTCGCGGCGCCGCGAGCGACTCAAACAGGATGGGCACGTGAGGCGAACGAGGCGCTCGCGGAGCTCTCGTGGGGAGCGCGTCGCTTGGTCCAATGGCTGCTGCCAACAGCGCAGGCGTCGGTGGTGGTGCGGGAGCGCTCCAAGTCATTCCGCGTCTGGTTTGCCCGCCAGGTGAAGCGCGGCTACGTGGCCTTCGCCGAGCGGCTCGTGGCGGAAGGCCGGCTGCCTGACGCGGATCTGGTGTTCTTCTTCACCCACGAGGAGCTGGGACGATTGGCGCAGGGGCCGGACCGCGCATTGGTACGGCGTGGTGAACATCGCCGGCGGCTCCACCCGCGGAAAATGGCGGTGGAGTTCCCGTATGTATGTCAAGGCAAGCCGATTCCGCTGACCGCAGCCCAAGGCCAGGCGGAAGGCAACGGTGATTCAATGCAGGGCACGCCGCTCAGCCGTGGCGTCGCCGTAGGCCCTGCTCGCGTGGCGCGCAACCTGGCCGAAGCGGCAGCGATGCAACCTGGCGAGATTCTCGTAACGCCGTTCACCGACGTGGGATGGACGCCCTACTTCAGTCGCGCTGCGGGCTTGGCCACGGAGGTGGGCAGTGTTCTCTCACACGGCGCGGTGGTGGCACGTGAGTACGGACTGCCGGCCGTTGCGGGTTTCCCAGGACTGACCCGGCGGGTCAAGACCGGGGACATGCTCCGCGTGGACGGCAACTCGGGGCAGCTGCGCCGTATGACGAGCGGCCCAGGGCAGTAATGCGATCTGGTGCTGCGCGAGCGAACAGGCTCGCGGGCACCGTCGCGCTGTGGCTACGGCGCAAGGATGCGCGCACGCAGCTTCGACGAGAGATAGTCGGCCGTCATCACCATGGCCAGGATCACGAGCACGCAGACGGCGGTGTCCTGGTACTGGAACAGCTTGAGGGAGGAAACCAGCTCGAAGCCGATGCCACCCGCCCCGATCATGCCCAGGATGGTGGCCGCGCGCAGGTTGACCTCAAAGCGGTACAGGGTCGCGGCGATCCAGGACGGGATGACCTGAGGCAGCACGCCGAAGACCACGACCAGCGACGGTCGAGTCCCGGTCGCGCGCAGCGCTTCCACTGGACCGGCATCGATCTCCTCGACGTCTTCTGCGAAGAACTTGCCCAGCATGCCGGCGCCGTGGATGGACAGCGCCAGCACGCCGGCGAACGGGCCCAACCCGACCGCGGCGACGAAGATCAGGGCAAAGATAATCTCGTTGATCCCGCGCAGAACGTTGAACACCTGCCGCGTGGCGTGGAACAGCACGAGGCTCGGGCTCAGATTCCGGGCGGCGACGAAGCACAGCGGCAGCGCGAGCAGCACAGACAGCAGCGTTCCCCAGATGGCGATCTGCACCGTCTCGACCACCGGCTTCACCAGGCGGCCGAAGAACGCCCAGTTGGGCGGCAGCATGCGCGAGACGAGGTCCCCGATCCAGGGCAGCCCGCGGACGAGCTCGGCGAAGCTCAAGCCGATGCCTTCGGCGCTCCAGACCAGGACCACAGTGGCGGCAGCCAGGATCGCAAGCCAAGCCCAGCCGCGCCACAGCGTCCATGGACCCCCGAGCAGGAGACGGTATCCCCGAGGCGGGCCGACCTCTGTCGCGCCCGGGGTCGAGCGCGCGGCCTTGGCATCGACCCCTGCATAGATGCGAGCCAGGGCGGCGTCGTTGAGCTGCGCCGGTGTGCCTTCGAACACGACGCGTCCATCGCAGACGCCCACGATGCGGTCCGCAAACTGCACCGCGTACTCCACCTGGTGCAGGTTGCACAACACAGCGATGCGGAGCTCATGCGCGGCGCGGCGCAGGTCGTTCAGCACGACACGCGCGGTTTCGGGGTCGAGGCTCGCCACCGGCTCGTCGGCCAGGATGATCTGCGGCCGCTGCGCCAGGGCCCGGGCGATGCCAACCCGCTGCTGTTGTCCACCCGACAAGCGGTCGGCGCGGTCGTTCGCGCGCCCGGCCAGATCTACGCGGCGCAGCGAGTCGAGCGCGATCTCGATATCTGCGCGCGGAAAGACCTGCAGCGCCACCGCCAGCGCCGGCATCGTCGCGAGGCGTCCCGTGAGCACGTTCTTCAGCACCGACAGCCGCGGCACGAGATTGTGATCCTGGAAGATCATGCCGATGTGCTGGCGCAGCTCGCGCAGCTCCGCGCGGCCGCGCGGCGGCGGCTTGCCGGCGATCGAAATTTCGCCCGAAGTCGGCTCGGTCAGCCGGTTCACGCAGCGCAACAGCGTCGACTTGCCCGCTCCAGACGGCCCGAGCACCACGCACAGCTCGCCCGCGGCCACGCGCAAATCGACACCGCGTAGAGCCTGGATGCTGCCGTACGTCTTGGTGAGCCCGCGAACCTCGATCATTGCATCTTGCGCAGATCGAGGTTGAGCAGCTTGCTGGTCTCCCTTATCACGGCGAACGTCTCGTCCGTTGCGGGCACCCAGCGTTTGATGATCGTGCCCTTGGCCCAAGGGATGTCGTGCATTGCTGCGAAGGCGGCGCGCAGGCGTTGCTTGAGCGGCTCGGGAAGGTCGCGCCGGATCACCACCGGCGCGCCAGGGATCGGCTCGGACGTCCACACGATCATCACCTCGTCCGCGTTGATCACGCCGCGGGCCACGGCGGCCTGAAACAGACCGTCGGCGACCGCGGCCGCATCCACCTTCCCGTTCTGCACGGCGATGGCGCTGGCGTCATGACTGCCGGCGAAGATCGCGCGCATGTCCTTGTCCGGGTTCAGCCCGGCACGCAGCATGGCGCTCTTGGGGAACAGGTGCCCCGAGGTCGAGCTCGGATCCACGAACGCGAACGTCTTGCCTTTGAGGTCGGCCAGCGACCGGATGTTGCGGTCCTTGCGTGCGATGATCAGCGCATGGTAGCTCGGGCCTTGCTTCTGGGTCTCGGGGATCGCAATGGGATCCACCTCCGCGATCGAGGCAGCGAGCACGTAGGAGAAGGGGCCCAACAGGGCCACGTCCAGCTTCTTGGCTCGCAGCGCCTCGATTACGCCGTTGTAGTCGGTGGCGACGAACGGCTTGATCTCCATGCCAAGCGATGCGTGCAGCGCGTCGATGAGGGCCTGATTGTCAGCGATGATCAAGCGCGGGTCCTCCGCCGGGACCAAGCCGATCCTGAGGATGTCCTCCGAGTGCACCGGACCGAAACTCACCAGGCTGCCGAACAGAAGCAGCGCCGGAATTGCCCGGCGCAGGGAAGCGATGCGTAATCGTGCAGACACTTTTCGGCTCCTATATTGACAAATGGATGTGCGTTCGAGTGGATGCAACATACATTAAAGGCAACATTGCGTGTTTGTCTTGAGTCAAGTACGAGCTAGAGGGACGTGCCTCCAGAGTCGGCACTGCCCGGCCGCGCCAGGAGCATGGCCGGCACCAGCAGCGCCGCTTGAACCAGGAAGAAGGTCGCGGCAAAAGCCAGAAAGTCGAGCCGGCCGAGAACATTGACAGCGATCAGCGTGGCGATGCTCAGGCTGCGCGAGGGGAACGCCGCGAGCAGAGCAAGCGCGTCGCCTCTCGGCCGGGACAGCGCCCGTGCGATGCCCAAACCTACCGCCGCCGCTCCGACGGTGAAGAGAAGGGCTGCGGACACGATAGAGGCGAGGTTGCGTCGCACGGTATCGGCCTGGTCCACGAGGATGATGACGAGCATGGCCGCTATCGTGACCGCGGTCAGGCGTTGGAAACGCACGCGGTTGCGCTCGACAAAGCCGGGGGCGCGGTGGCGCACCAGCATTCCGGCGCCGACCGGCAACAGCAGCCCGGTCAGGACCTGCTGCATGACTTTGCCCGCAGGCAGAGCGAAGCCCGCGTCCCGCTCCAGCAGCATCCCGAAGGCCAGGTCGGACACCAGTGGCGTGGAAGCGAGCGCCACCACGCTCGATACGGCCGTCAGCGTGACCGACAACGCGACGTTGGCACGGCCCAGCAGGCAGTAGTAGTTGGATGTCATCGCCTGCGGCGCGGCTGCGGCAAGAATCAAGCCGCCGGCGACGGCCGGCTCGGGGCGCAGCACCAGGATCAGCGCCGCCGCGATCAGCGGCAGCGCAAGGATCTGCCCGAGGACGCCTGCGGCGACTTCAGCCGGGTAATGCAAGACGCGCGCGAGATCATCCACCGTAAGCTCCAAGCCTACGATGGTCATCGCCATCATCACCAGAAGTGGCAGTGCAACGCCGATGATTGTGCTCGTCACGATGCGGCATTCTACGCACTCGCGTGGGGCGGCCGTCCGAGCGTACAATCCCGCCAAACAGCCGTGGCTCGCGGCCCGTGTTTCGCGGTACGTGACGCCGAACTTCGAGACCAGCGAATCCGAGCCACGAATCACGAATCAGAGGAGCCGATGCCTTGACCACTTCCAAGTTTGCCGCCTACCCAAGCCTGCGCGACCGCGTCGTCTTCGTGACGGGCGGCGGGTCCGGTATCGGCGCCGGTATCGTCGAGCATTTCGTGCAGCAAGGCTCGCGCGTCGCGTTCGTCGACATCGACGAGGCCGCCAGCAGGGCGCTGCTGAAGCGGCTGGCGCACGGCGCTGCGCACGCGCCGCAGTACATCTACTGCGACGTGCGCGACATCGATGCTTTGCGCGCGGCCATCGTCAGCGTGCAGAAAAACCTGGGCGACATCTCGGTGCTGGTCAACAACGCGGCGCGCGACGACCGCCACCGCATCGAGGAGGTCACGGTCGAGTACTGGGACGAGCGCGTCGCGGTCAATCTGCGCCACCAGTTCTTCGCGGTGCAGGCCGTGGTGGAACAGATGAAGCGGCTGGGCGGCGGCTCGATCATCAACTTCGGCTCGATCAGCTGGATGTCTTCCACCGGCGGCATGCCCGCCTACACCACCAGCAAGGCGGCGGTGGGCGGCCTGACGCGCGGGCTTGCACGCGACCTGGGGCCGTTCAACATCCGCGTCAACACGGTTGTTCCTGGATGGGTCATGACCGAGCGCCAGAAGACGCTCTGGCTCACCCTCGACGGCGAGCGCAGGCTCGAAGAGGCGCAGTGTCTGCCCGGACGCTTGCTGCCGGAGGATCTCGCGCGCATGGTGCTGTTCCTCGCCGCCGACGACAGCCGCATGTGCACGGCGCAGAACTTCATCGTGGATGCGGGGTGGGTGTGAAGATCAGCGCGATCAAGACGCTGGTCGTCAACGCGCAGATGCGCAACTGGGTGTTCGTGCGCGTGGAGACCGATCAACCGGGGTTGTACGGCTGGGGCGAGGCCACGCTCGAGTGGAAGACGCGCGCGGTGGTAGGCGCGGTGCAGGACCTGGAGGCGCTCATGCTCGGACGCGACCCGCGCGACATCGAGCAGGCGGTGCGCGTGCTGACCAAGCACTCGTTCTGGCGCCTCGGCGTCATCGGCAATACCGCCATCAGCGGCATCGAGATGGCGCTCTGGGATATCTGGGGCAAGGAGCTCAACGTGCCGGTGTGGCGGCTGCTGGGCGGCAAGACGCGGGACCAGATCAAGATCTACACGCACCTCGGTTTCGGCTCCATGAGCATGGTCTATGAGAGCCTGGACCGCAGCGCAGTAGTCGAGCGTGCATTGCAGGTGACGGCGCGCGGCTATCGCGCGCTCAAGGTCGTGTTCATTCCCTACACGCATTACACCGCGTCGCCGCGGCAGATCGAGCACGTCGCAGCCATGATGCAGGGGCTGCGCGAGGCGGTGGGCGACGACGTCGAGATCATGATCGACTTCCACGGCCGATGCGCGTCCACCAGCGTCGCCGTTCAATATATCGACGCGCTCGCGCCTTCTCGCCCGCTGTTCGTGGAGGAGCCGATTCAGCCGGGGGATGCACCCGCCATGAAGCAGATCAGCGACAAATCACGCGTGCCGATCGCGACCGGCGAGCGCCTCGTCGACCGCAGGGAGTTCGACGACCTGTTCCGGCTGCGGGCGATCAACATCGCGCAGCCGGACCTGTGCCATGTGGGCGGCTTCAGCGAGGCGCGCAAGATCGCGGCCATGGCCGATACCGCCGGCGTGGGCATCGCTCCCCACAATCCGCTCGGGCCGCTGGCCGGCGTAGCTGCGCTGCACTTCGACGTCGCCACCCCCAACTTCGTCATTCAGGAAGAGATGTCGGGTGCCGTGCCGTGGTACCACGAGATCGTGGACAGCCCGATCCGCGTCCGCGACGGCCACTGGCTGGTCCCCGAGCGCCCTGGGCTGGGCGTCGAAATCAATGAAGCGACCGCGGCCAAGCACCCCTATGAGCCGGAGATTCAGGCGGCGACCCAGGCCGTGCTGGCCGACGGCACCATTGTCGATTGGTGAGAACCCCTGGCGTCGACTGGTAGAACCCTCGGTTTACGCCTTGAAGCCGCCTTCTAGAGACCCGATTTTGGGAGTATGATCCCGCGGCAACGCGTTCCGGACCCCCGGACTTGACAACCTTTCGGCCCTTTCCCGCACTAGACTGTTGGCGGCACCCCGTGTCCCCGATCCCGGGAACGGCTCAGGAGTTTCCCCAGTTATGACATTCAATGAGCTCGGCTTGAGCGCCGAGCTGCTCCGCGCCATCTCGGAGCAGGGTTATACCGAACCTACCCCGGTTCAAAGCCAGAGCATTCCGCCCATCCTGCACGGCCAGGACATCATGGCCGGCGCCCAGACCGGCACGGGCAAGACCGCGGCCTTCACGCTGCCCATGCTTCAAAGGCTCAAGCAGCACGCCAACACCAGCGTGTCACCCGCGCGGCATCCGGTGCGCGCGCTGATCATCGCGCCCACGCGCGAGCTGGCGGCGCAAGTGCACGAGAGCATCCGGACCTATGGCAAGCACATCGCGCTGCGCTCGGCGTGCGTGTTCGGCGGCGTCAACATCGACCCGCAGATCGCGGAGCTGCGCGCCGGGGTCGAGATCCTGGTGGCTACACCGGGGCGGCTGCTCGATCACGTGCACCAGCGCACCGTGCACCTCGGACAGGTCGAGATCCTGGTCCTGGACGAAGCGGACCGCATGCTGGACATGGGCTTCATGCCCGACATCAAGCGCATCCTCGCCCTGCTGCCGCCGAAGCGGCAGAGCCTGATGTTCTCCGCCACGTTCCCGGAGGACATCAAGCGCCTGGCGGCCCAGATGCTGAAAGATCCGGTGCGCGTTCAG
>DATJVW010000123.1:0-17593 GCA_035501675.1 Burkholderiales bacterium | reverse complement strand
GAAGCTGGGGTCGTAGGATGTCAGTTCGATTCCGCCAGGGGTTTCCACGTAGGCGAGCTCGTCGCCCTTTTCCACTTTGAGGCGCGCGGCGACTTCCTTGGGCAGGATGACACCCAAGGAATTGCCGATCTGTGTGACTTTCAGGGTCGCCATGCAGGGCTCCGGTTGTGGTTATAACGGGCATTATAACCGGGTTTCTCCCCTCCTTGGTCAAGGAGGGGAGGGAACTACTTCCTCTCTCCCTGCTATCCCGCGTACGCGCGCTTCAGTTCCGCGATGTCGAGCTTCTTCATCTGCAGCATCGCCTTGAAGGCCCTTTGAACCTTTTGTGGATCGCCGGTCATCATCTCGGCCATGCCTTTCGGAACGACTTGCCAGGATGCGCCGAACTTGTCCTTGAGCCAGCCGCACTGCTGCGCCTTCTTGTCGCCGCCCTCGGACAGCTTGTCCCAGTAGTAGTCCAGCTCTTCCTGCGTGTCGCAGAACACCTGGAATGAGATGGCCTCGTTGAACTTGAAGATCGGGCCGCCGTTCAGGGCGGTAAACGTCTGTCCGTCGAGCTCGAACTCCACCACCATCACCGATCCCGGCGGCTTTCCATGAATCTCCTGCCCCGCTGCCGGGTAGCGGGAAATGCTCCCGATCTTCGAATTCTTGAAAATGCCCGTGTAGAACTTGGCCGCTTCTTCGGCTTGGTCGTCAAACCACAGGCATGGGGTAATCTTCCGAGCGACTGGCATGGTGGCCTCCGGGTTGGGTTGGAACGGGGTCGTGACCACACTGTAGTCGTTTGGAAAGGCTAGGAATCGACAAGTTCGAGGCCCCTGGCGGGCGCCTCCCGGAGGACGGGAGCTCCCTTACCGCAACCCGATCCCACGGGTGGGAGGGAGACCCGTCACCCGTGGCCTCTCCTGGGGGGAGAGGGGACTCTTATCTGTGGGTCTTTTGCTGCATCCGCGCGTCGCTCGCGCGAGTGGGCATCTTGCTCGAAGTCCAGAGCGCCAGATCCAGCAGCTCCAGGCTGCGCTTGGCGGCCAGCATGACCTGCCGCTGCATGTGCTCCGTGAGAGCGTAGCGCTTGACGATCTCCAGCGCGAATTTCGGATGCTCGTCGTCGTAATGCGCGTGCTCGCGAATCCACTTGTAGGTCTTCGGATTCATGTCCACGCCCGGCTGGCCACGGTAAGCCTCGAAGCCCGCAGCGACCTTCCGCGCGAGAGCGCCCGCCACACCTTCGATCGCGAAGCTCGTCGCCGCTACCGATTCGGCCAGCGTTCCCTTGGCGTTGACGCGCCACACCCAGTCGGTCAGCGATTGCACATCGCGCAGCACCGGCATCTTTCCCTCGGCCAGATCCAGCATCTGCTGCCGGCTCAGCCCGAAGCCCTCGCCCATCCACAGCCAATGCTCCGCGTGCGCCTTTTCGATGCGGATGTTCTCGATCAAGAAGGTGCGCGAAAAATCGTCTTCGACCTTGATCAGGCCCTCGGCCAGGAATTTCGGGAAGTCGTAGATGAAGGGATAGAGCTCGAGAATCCAGCCCCGCATCTGGTCGACGCTCAACTGCGTCGAGGCGACCGCTTCCGCCCAGGGACCGTTGACCAGCCCATCCCAGTAGGGAGTCACGAATTCGTACAGCGAAGCGACCCACAGCGGGGGGGTCGAGATTTTTCTTACTGTTGTGGGGTTCATACTCTGCTCTCTCGGCACACGAATAAGAGGTGGTAGTTACTGGTATCGAGTTTCAGATAGCGGCAGCAGCGGCAGCAGCGGCCGGGACGGCGATCGCCTTGGCGGTTGCAGCCGTTTTCGCAACGAACGGGGCCGGCGGGGAGATCCAGTCGCCCTGCGCAAAGTCGACGCCGATCTCGCGCAGCGCGATCAGCCCCATCTCTCCGTCCACGAACTCGCCGATCGTCTTCTTCCCCATCACGTGGCCGACGTCGTTTATCGCCTGCACGGTAGCGCGGTCGACCTCGTCGTGGGCCACGTTCTTGACAAAACTGCCGTCGATCTTGATGAAGTCGACCGGCAGGTGCTTCAGGTACCCGAACGAGGACATTCCGGCACCGAAGTCGTCCAGCGAGAACAGACAACCGAGCGACTTCATCTCGCCGAAGAAGCGCGCCGCCTTGTCGAAGTTGGCGATGGCGGCCGTCTCCGTGATCTCGAAGCAGATGCTGCGCGGCGGCATGCGGTAGTGCCTGAACTGCTCGCGCACGAATTCCAGGAAGCGCTCGTCCGCGATCGATTTGCCGGACACGTTGATCGCATAGGTCCCGATTACCTCGCCGAAAGAATTGATCGTGGCGAAGGCGCGCTGGATCACCCATTGGTCGATGCTGGGCATGAGGCTATAGCGTTCGGCGGCCGGGATGAAGGCCATCGGAAGCACGATCCTGCCGTGCTCGTCGAGCATGCGCACGAGCAGCTCTTGATGGTTTTCGAGGGGAGAGGCTCCCGCAACCGACATGATCCGCTGCGCGTACAGCACGAACCGGCCTTCCTGCAGGGCGCGCTGCAGCCGGGATGCCCATTCCATCTCGCCGCGGCGCAGCGATACGTCGCTGTCGTGTGGGCGGTAGTACTGAACCCGGTTGCGGCCTTTCTCCTTCGCCATGTAGCAAGCGGCGTCCGCAGCGCCCAGCACCTCGGTGAGGTTGAGCGTGCTGTCCGCGACCTGGACGACCCCGATGCTGGCGCCGATGGTGAACGATCGGTCGTCGTTCACGAAACGGAAATCGGCTATGCACCGGCGCAGCTCGTCGGCGATGCGGATCGCATCCTGCATCGGACAGTTCTCCAGCAGCACGCCGAACTCATCCCCGCCTATACGCGCGAGCGAGTCGCTGTCGCGCACCTTCTGCGTCAGGAGCATGCTGACTTGACGCAGCAACCGGTCGCCGGCTGCATGCCCGCAGGTGTCGTTGACGATCTTGAACTGATCGAGATCCAGATACATCACGACGTGCTGACGGCCTTGCGCGGCGACCGTCTCGAGGGCTTGCCTCAGCCGATTCTCGAACTCGAGGCGGTTGAGCAGGTTGGTGAGCGGATCGTGGCTCGCGTGGTAGGCGAGCTTGGCGGCATATTCCTGCCGCAGCTTGAGCTCCTTGAGCTCCCGTTCGGCCCGATCGACACGGCTCACCATGCGCTGTGTAAGAACGACGCCCACCGGAACCAAGGCGCCGGTCACCGCCAGGAGCACGACCATCAGCGTGGACTGAATCCAGCGCGTGGCGTCGCCCAGCGTGCTCGAGAAGCGGTGCTGCCAGGGCCTGAGCTCTTCGTTGACCTGGATGATGCGGCTCAGTACCTCCTCGCGCGCCTCGGGCTCCGCGGTGTCGCTCGTATACAGCAGGTGGAGCCGGTCGCCTGCTGCCTCGAGCCTGGCGATGAATGCGTCGCCCGTTCGCCAGATCTCGAGCACGCTCTGCATGTAGCTGACTTGCGCAAAGCGCTCGTACAGGCCGATGACGCCGGGAATATCGTCGGGGTGGGTTCCGCCGGCGAGGAAACCTTCGCGCACGGCCGCGTAGTTCGGTCTGCGCTTCTCGAGCTCGAGCCTCGCTTGGCGAAACCCCAGCGGCACTTTCATCGCCTTCTCGTAGTTGTGAAAGTCGGACTCCGAGCGGGTCTGGGCAAAACGCAGGAGGTAGAACACGGCGTCCTTCTGGCTCTTCGACCACAGGCTCTCGCCTTCGACATACGCGCGCCCTGCGGCCAGGATGTCGATACTTTCGGTGGCAAGCCAGGCGAGCACCACGACGATCGCGAGGAAGGGCGAAATGATCAGGAGCATTCGCTTGCTCCTGGGCAGCCAGGGGAATCCCTTGGCGAGCGAGCGCCCCGTCAACAAAACGTCAACGGACTCGAAGGCTCTTTGTGTCGTCTTCGTCAAAAGCGAACGAAGCAGCGGCTGTTGATCTGCGGATCTCATCGCAGCGGTTCGTTGCAGCTTGCATGCCAGTTGCCCGGCTCGCCACGTCGACGCGCTCGAAGTCCCGAACCGCCCCTGTCAGCGTCGCGTTAAGGCGACCTGCAACAGCGACCGGCAGCGTCGAGCCGTGCGACATTGCCCCATGGTGGCGCCGGATGCTACCCTCCACGGCATGCGCATCGAAATCATCTGCACCGGCGACGAAGTCCTGACCGGCCAGACGGTCAACACCAACTTCAGCTACATCAGCCAGAAGCTCGGGGACGTCGGGCTCGAGGTCCGATGGGGCACGACGGTCGGCGACGATCGGGAGACGCTGCTGCAAGCGTTCCGGCTCGCAGCCGAGCGCGTGGATGCCGTCATCGTGAACGGCGGGCTGGGGCCCACGGTCGACGATCTGTCCCAGGAGGTCGCGGCGCACGCCGCCGGCGTCGAGCTCGTGTTCAGCCAGGAGTGGTTCTCCAAGATGGAGGACCTGTTCCGCCGGCGCAGCCGCGTGATGCCGCCCAACAACCGCAAGCAGGCCATGCTGCCGGCGGGCGCGGAGCTGCTCGACAATCCCATCGGCACCGCCTGCGGCTTCGCGCTCGACATCGGCAAGGCGCGCTTCTTCTTCACCCCGGGTGTGCCGCGCGAGCTGCATCGCATGCTCGACGAGCAGATCATCCCGCGCCTGCTCGCGAAGAGCGGCCAGCACACGGTGAGCTTCCTGAAGCGGTTCCACTCGTACGGGCTGGGGGAATCGCACGTGGACAGCCTGCTCGCCGGGATCCAGGCGCTCGTGCCCGACGGGGGCCTGAAGCTCGGCTTCCGGGCGCACTACCCTCAGCTCGAGACGAAGCTCGCCGTGCGCGGCACCGACATGGAAGACATCCGGCGCAAGCTGGCGCCCGTGGAGCAAGAGGTGCGCAAGCGGCTCGGCAACTTCATCCTGGCCGAGGACGATCAGAAGCTCGAAGGCGTGATCCTGGAGGCGCTCACCCGTCGTCAGGCCTCGCTGGCCGTGGTGGAGACGTTCACCGGCGGCGCGATCGCCGCGCGCATCGCTCCTCTGCCGGGCGCGGAGAAGATCTTTCGACGGGCGGTCGTGGCGCGCGATCTGGCGGAGGTGTGCGCGGGCGTGGGGTTAAGCGGATCTCCGCCTGCGGGCGAGCTGACGCTGGAGACAGTCGAGTTCGTGGCGCGCGCCGCGCGTCTACAGATCGGGGCCTCGCATGCGCTGGCGGTGCTGATCGATCTCGACGAAGGCGCCGACCGCATCGACTTCGGGGCGACGATCTACATCGCGATCGCGAACGCGCAGGAGGTTGCGACGCGGCGCAGCCGCATCCTCGGCGGCCGCGAGTGGGTGCGCCTGGGCGCGGTGGAGATGTCGCTCGACTGCCTGCGGCGCCACCTGCAGGGGCTGCCGGTGGACGAGCGGATCGATTTCGAGAAGGTGTGAGTCCGGACTCTGCCGGCCATCTGGATCAAGTGCGCTCGGCTTCCCAGGGGTCGAAGCACTCGACCCCGCAGCGCTCGAAGTCGACCCGGACTAGAATCTCTTTATGGCCACCCTGACCAAACGGCTTGCGACGAACGTCGCGGGCGACTTCTTCGTCGATTCGACCTGCATCGACTGCGGGACGTGCCGGCAGATCGCGCCCGACAGTTTCGCAGAAGGGAGCGACGCTTCCTACGTGTGGCGCCAGCCGGGCGAGGGGGCGGAGCAGCACCGCGCCAGGATGGCGCTGGTGGCTTGTCCGGTCGCCGCGATCGGCACCGAGGCAAAGCATACCTTCGGCTCGGCGCGGGCCGCGTTCCCGGAACCGATCGAAGACGGCGTTCACTACTGCGGCTGGGCAGCCGCATCCAGCTACGGTGCGCGCAGCTACCTGATCGTGCGCCCAGGCGGCAACATCCTGGTGGACTCGCCCCGCTATGCCACGCCGCTCATCGAACGGATCGAGGCGCTGGGCGGCGTGCGCTGGATGTTCCTCACGCATCGCGATGACGTCGCCGACCACCGAAAATTCCACGCCCGCTTCGGCTGCGAGCGCATCCTGCATGGCGCGGACGTCACCGCCGGCACGCGCGACGTGGAGATCAAGCTCGAGGGGAACGAGCCGATCGCGTTCGACGACGAGGTTCTCTTCATCCCGGTGCCGGGGCATACGCCGGGTTCCACGTGCCTGCTGTATCGCGAACGATTTCTCTTCTCCGGCGATCACGCGTGGTGGGATGTCAAGCGCGAGCGCGTGGTCGCGTCGCGCAGCGTGTGCTGGTACGACTGGGAGAAGCAGACCGCCTCGATGCAGCGGCTCGCGCCCTACCGCTTCGAATGGTTGCTGCCGGGTCACGGAATGCGCTGCCGGCTGGCCGCGGAGCAGATGAGCGAGCAGCTCGCGCGCTGCGTGCGCCGCATGAAGCGCAGCGATTTGGAGAAGGTGTGACCCCCTCACCCCGACCCTCTCCCGCAAGGGGAGAGGGGGCCCTCGATGGGAGAGGGAGGTCTAAGGTGTTTCCCCTCTCCCTCGACGGGAGAGGGCTAGGGTGAGGGTGAGAGTGAAGTCGAACGTTGCATCCCCTCACTCCCGCAAGGGGAGAGGGAGGCGCCCTTCCGCTCGATGTGAGAGGGAGGCTTCCCCTCTGCTAGTCGTCTACGATGCGGGCACGCAGGCTTGCGAGTTGCGCTGCGACCAAGTGGCTTCCGAGCGAGTCGTCGTCACCCCACTGCGTCATGTCCTGGGGCGACGCGGAACCCATGGGTTGACCGGGATCCTTGTCACCCTCGACGCCACGGGAGCGGCTCCGCTTGGCGAGGAGCAAGGCATCCGCAGCGGATGCAACCAGCGTATCGACCGGCCGCGCGTCGCCGTTGCGCTCGATGCAGGCGACCCCGGTGCTCACGGTGCATGACACCCGCTCGGAACCGACCGCGACGGCGCGTGCCTCGACTTTGTGACACAGGCGCTCCGCGACTTCCGCCGCCGCGTGGCGGTCGGAATCCGGCAGCACGACCAGGAACTCCGTCTCGCCGTAGCGCCCGACCGCATCGTACGGTCGCAGGGTGCCGCGGATGGCCCGCGCCACCTCCTTGAGCACGGCATCCCCTGCGGGTTCTCCGTAGCGCTGATGGATCGAATCGAACCGATCGACGTCGACCATCAGCAGCGACATCGCGTCGTGATGCCGCAAAGCGCGCTGGGCTTCCCGCTCCAGGATATCGACGATGGCGCAGCGGTTCCAGATCTGAAGCAGCGGGTCGACCATGCACTCGCGCTTGGCCTCGTCCAGCTCCGCCAGCAAGGCGTTCTGCGTCTCGCTCATTCGCCTGCTGGCAAATATGCCTTCGGCCCACTGGCCCAGATCATCGAGCAGGCGGCACTCCTCCGGGCTCAGTGCGCGGGGCGCGCGGTCCAGGATGCACAAGGCGCCGATCGCGAAGTCCTCGCCGTTGCGCAGCGGCGTTCCCGCATAGAACCGGATCTTCGGCTCCGCGGTGACCAGAGGGTTGTCGGCGAAGCGGGGGTCGCGCAGCGCGTCTTCCACGATCAGCGGTTGTTTTTGCAGGATGGTGTGGCCGCAGAAGGAAATATCGCGCGGCGTTTCGCGCATGCTCAGGCCGATGCAGGACTTGAACCACTGGCGATCCTGCTCTACCAGCGAGATGAGCGCGATCGGCGTACCGAACATGCGGCGCGCGGCGCGCGTGACCCGATCCAGGGCTTCTTCCTCGGGAGCGTACGACGCCAGCATCCGTCGCAGCGACTCCAGCCGAGCCGATTCGTTTTCGGGGATGGGGGCAGCAAGCATGCAAGCTCCTCCAAGGATGGTTGAGCCGGATACGCGAAGCGTGGTCCGATGCGCCGGTCAAGCGCTTCGACCATGCCCGTAGGGATCATTCTTAACGGCTTGTGTTACTGGAGCTTTAACAATTTGTCCCGGGCCAACGGAAATTCGGACCGCGGAGGAACAAAAAAGTGCGCACGCCGTGTGAGTCTACCTCGGATTGCTGCGGTGCGTGCACTCTCGGACGGGGAATGTCCTATTGCGACGCACCAGCATGGATGGGGTTCTGCGACAGGATAGGAAGCGCCGTTCTGATTTAACAGAGACCGAACGCCGCTCGTGTCGAGCGCGGTCGAAGCATCACCGCGCCGCGAGCGGTTCGGCGCCGTGGTCGGCGCCGCGGAGTTCAGGTCGAGTCAGTCGAACGGATTAGGCGGAACGGTTAGGTAGAAACCTATCGCATGTGACCCCCGCCGCCGCCGCCCCAGCCGCCGCGACCGCCCGAGGCACGTCCGCCTGCCATGGGCTGTCTGCCGCCCATGTTATTAGCTCCGCCCATGGCGGCGGCGCTGTTGGGCACCCATACCGGGCCGCTGCGTCCCATCGGTGGAGCGCCGCCGCCCCACCCCTGACCGTAGCCGGCAACGCGAGGTGCGAACGCGCGCGGCTGCGTCCCGCCAGCACCCATGGGCGCGGGGGCGGCGCTGCGCGGTGCCGTCGACCCGAAGGAGCGATTGTTGGCCGGTGGACCGCTCGCAAACTGCGACGAAGAAGGCGGCATGGCGCGGCTCTGCATCCAGCCCGAGGGCCCGCGCATCGGAGCGCCGCCGGCGACCGGCGCGCCGCCCGGTGTGCCGGGCCTGAGCGCACGACCCTGCGCCATTGGCGGCGACTGCTGCATCCGGCTCGCATTCGGGTTCGGTGCGGTCACGTTCTGCCACTGACCGTGACCCTGGAAGCGCTGCCACTGTCCATCCACGTGGCGGAAGCCCTGCACGTTTTGCGCGGACCCCGGTGCGCCCGCAAGCGCCGGTCTGCCGCCGAAAGCGGGGGAGCCGGGCCCGGTCGCAGCCGTGCGATGCGTTCCAGTGCCTCCCGCAGCAAGTGTCCCAGGCGCACCGAGGGGCGTCGCCGTCCCATGGCCCCAGCGCTGGAAGATGTGAGTCACGTTTGCGGTATTCGCGTGGATATTGCCCACAGCTACCCTGTTGGCCGGGACCGTCGCGACCCCGCGCGCGACCACGACGTGCGCGCCATGCGGAACAAATGCGACGGGGGCGCACCAAGGTCCCCACCAGGGACGGTACCACGGATACGGCGCCCAGCCGGCCCAGAACCACGGGCTGTAAGGCCAGGGGCCCCACCAGCTCGAGTAAAAGCTGAAGCCGAAGCCCCACGTCAACGGCGGCGCGTACCACACCGTGCCGATCCAGGGCTGGTAATCCCACCCCGTGCCGTACACCACCGTCGCCCCGGGCGCGACGTAGGAGCCGACGTAGCCCGGGGAGTAGCCCTCGTACACCACCTCGGGCGTCGCCTCGTACACCCGCACGTAAGTCACGTAGTGCAGCGCAGAGCTGCGCGGGATCGTGTAGATCACGGGCGGCACCCAGGTGGCCACGGTCCAGGGCCCAAACGCGGAGTTGGATACGAACCACACTCCGTTATCCAGCGCGTAGAACGAGCCCGGGTCCACTTCGATCACCGGCATCGGTGCGTTCACCACGGACTGCAGCGGAGTTCCGGCGATGGGCTGGAACTGCGGCGGTCCGTCGTAGGTGATCTCCAAGGTCGCGGCCGTGCGCTTGACCGCGGCCACCTGCGGGACGCCGTTGGCGATGACCGCCTCCTGCGCCTGCGGCGTTCCCGGAACGGAGGCGCGCACGGCTTCGGTGGGGTGGTCTTGTGGGATCAGCGCAAAATCCGCGGGCAGGCTCGTCCCCGGAACATATTCCCAGTTGCTCTGGCTCAGCGAAGCCGTGCGGTACCAGCGACCGGAGAGCAGCAGGTAGTACCTTTGCGCCGTCAGATCGAAAAAGAGACGGTTGGGCGTGTTGGTGACGTACAGCAGATTGGTGCCCTGGATGGGCACATACTGGGGCGGCCCGTCGGTCTGCACGAGCTCGGCCGGCCCTGTCGCCACGTACACCACCGGAACTCGGTCGGCGGCCGACTCACCGCCCTCCACCAGTTCCACCTGGCCGTTGGCCAACGCTTGCTGCTTCGCTTCTTCGAGCGCGGACGGACGCACATATGCCTCGGTCCAAGGCCCCTCGATCGCAGGCGCCTCCAACCAGTGGCCGGCGACGAACAGGTAGAAACGCCGGGTGGCTTTGTCCTGCAGGATCAACGCGCGCGTGTTCACCACGCGCAGCAGGCCGAGCCCGGCCATCTCCTTGAGCTGCGGCGTGCCGTCGATCGGCACCAGAATGGCCGGCGACTCGCTGTACAGAATTCGAGGCGGCGTGTTGCGCAGGGGTTGGCTTTGGACGTCCCGGCTGGCGTGCTGGATGGCAAGCTCGGACTCGAGCCGCTCGCGGGTAACGTTCCAGGTCATCGCGGACAGATGTCTGCGGACGGCATTCAGATATGCGCCCGCCTGCGCGGTTGCCGTCGGAAAGCTGGCTCGGGTGGCGGTGATGTCCTTCACCTTCACCATCCCCGTAGCAGCGTCGACCTCGGTGCGCGCCCACAGCCACACCAACCCGAAAACCGGTTGCTCCGCACCTTCCGACCGCACCGCGACAGCCGCCTGACCCTCGAGCCGATCGCCCTGCCAGCGGTCGAGCTGCGGCGGATAGACGGTGAAGGCCTGGCTGTCCTCGGTGAACTGATTCGGCCAAGGGTATCCCGCGGTTGCGGGCGAGGATGCCGCGGGCGCCGCTGCGTCGGGCGTCTGATCGTCGCCGGTCTGCGCCAGGCCCACGCCGGGTCCGTACCACGCCGCCAGCATCAGGATGGGGATAACGATCGCGCTGCGTGTGGATCGCTTCATGGCCAGGTCTCCTTTGCCACGCGCGGCGGGCTGAGCCCTGCCGTGCCGCGCGGTCGTGCAGTGCGCGAGGCCGCGATGTTTGCTCAACGCCCCGCCCCGCGCACGGTTGACCAACCGCGCGATTGCCCTCTGCAGACCATTATGCGCGCATCGCTTTGCGCAAGTATTGCGCGTAACACTACGTTACTTGCGGTCGCACGCCTCTGTTGATTCCACCGCGCGCGCCCGCGGTTCATGGGGAGATACGCAATACGACTGACGGTTCAGCGGTATACGAGCACCGCATCGCGCTCCTGGAGCCACGCGGTTTCGTCCGGCTCGGCGAGCGCGTCGAGGTCGGCCGGCGTGGTGCTCGGGTCATCGACCCACTCGCGCAGCAGCTCACTGCCGTTGATGAGATCGATCGCGAGCCGGCCCCGCTCGTACTCGTACGGGAAATCACGCCACAGCTCGTAGTCGGGGCGCAGCTGCTTGAGCGCCTTGAACGCAGCCGCCTGCAGTCGCCAGGGGCGGAAGGCCGCCGGATCGTAGTACGCATCGTCTTCCACCTGGATCTGCACGCCCGCGCACAGCTTGCCCGCGTGCTTGTGGAATGTAGGCTCGAACCAGCACGCGCGCAGCCGGCAGCCTTTCAGCCATTGCGGCGCGAGCGCGTGCATCTGTTCGATGAGCTTGTGCGCGTCGAGGGCGGGCGCGCCGAACAGCTCCAGCGGGCGCGTCGTGCCGCGCCCCTCGGACAAGGTCGTGCCCTCGCACATCACGGTGCCGCAATAGCAGCGCGCCATCCAGAGGTTGGGCGCGTTGGGGCTGGGGTTGATCCAGGTGCGCTCATAGAGCGGCCACCCGTAGCCCGGCGCCTGGGCGGGCCGCCAGCCATCCATCTCGATGACGCGACAGTCCACGTCCAGCCGCAGCGCCGCGACGAGCCACTGGGCCAGCTCGCCGATCGTGAGCCCGTGCCGCATCGGCAGAGGACCCGCGCCGACAAAGCTCTCCCAGCCCGCGCGCAAGCGCAACCCCTCGACCGGCCGGCCGACGGGGTTGGGCCGATCGAGCACCCACACCGTCTTGTGCGCTTGCGCCGCTTCCTCGAGCACGTAGCGCAGCGTCGTGATGAATGTGTAGACGCGGCAGCCCAGGTCCTGCAGGTCGACCAGCAGGACGTCGAAGGTGTCCATCATTGCGGCGGTGGGACGGCGCACGGAACCGTAGAGGCTGAACACCGGAATGCCGTGCTCGAGGTCGTGGAAGTCGGGCGACTCGATCATGTTGTCCTGCTTGTCGCCGCGCAGGCCATGTTGCGGCCCGAAGGCCGCGACGATCCGTAGGTCGTCCAGTGCCGCAAGCGCGTCGAGCGAATGCGTGAGCTCCCGCGTGACCGATGCCGGATGCGCGAGCAGCGCGAGGCGCCGGCCCTTGAGCGGTTTGCGCAGAGCCGTCTCTTCGAGCAGGCGGTCAAGGCCGAATTTCATCCCTCACCCCGACCCTCTCCCGGAGGGAGAGGGAGTGAAAGCAGGGAGCGCCAGCGCGAAGCCGGCGGCGTGATGGAAGTCGGGCTTGCCCGGCGGATGCGCGAGAGCCCAGTAAGACAAGTGGTGCTCACGGTCTTCGATGACGGCGCACAGCGCGAGCTGCAGAGCGGGTCCGTCGCGCAGCGCCGGCAACGACTCGAGGTCGATAACGGCATGGACGCTTAGACGCCGAGCGTCGTCGTGCACCGAGATGCGCGGCGGTCGAGCCGCTGCGATGGCCGTCATACCCTCGCGGTAGGCGCTGAATCGGTAGATCGCCCACTCGGTGGACGGAGAGAAGTTGAATTCGTAGTAGCCCGCCGATTCCATGGCCCCGACAAACGCCTCGAAGCAGGTGTGCTGCCACAGCTTATCGGCCGGGCCCGGCGCAGATTCAGCGGGGATGAGCAGGCGCGCGATGTCGCCTTCGAGAACGTAGCGCAGCTCGAGGGTCGCGCGCGCCGTCCGGAGCACCTGAGCGTCGATGCGCCGGACGGCTTCGCAAGGGGTGGTCGGGTGACAGGTGAGCGCGGTCGCGCGCACAAGGGATCCCTAACCCTCTCCCGCAAAGGGGAGAGGGGTGTATCACTTGGACTTGGGTTTCCAGAGGCCGAACGCCGCGCCGGTGGGATCGATGATGATGCTGAGCCAGCCGGCTCCCATGACTTCGGTCACGTCCTTCATCACCGTCGCGCCGAGCGACTTGGCCTTCTGCGTGGCGGCGGCGATGTCGTCCACATGCACATAGGCGAGCCACGAGGACGGGGCGCCGGGCACCGGATGCTTCATCATGCCCCCGCCGGTGCCTTCACCGACGTTGATCATCGTATAGCTCCCGCCGGGCATCGGCACGTCTTCCAATTTCCAATCGAACAGCTTGCCGTAGAAGGCCTTCGCCTTGTTGACGTCGGTCGTGTTCAGTTCCACGTGTACGAAAGGGTTTGCCATGATCGTCTCCGCAATGATCACTTGGGCATGACGCGGGTCGCCTGCCAGGATACGAACTGCACCCCGGCAGGGCGCTTGGCCCAGACCGCGTGGTACAGCAGATGGAGCGAGAGCTCTTGTCCCCTCGCCGTCACCTCGAAGTTGGCACTGCCCGTGACGATCGCGATGCATCCGTACGTGCGCACTTTGACATCGCCGCGCTTCATGCTGCGGTACTTGACGTTGCCCGAGCGGATGGACTCGATGAAGCTGGCCTTGGTGTCCTCCAGCGTGCTGGAATGGATGTACACCAGGTCGTCGCCGAAGAGGCGCTGCATGGCGCCAGCATCACCGGCCATCTGCGCGGCGAAGCGCGCGTCCTCGGCTTTCAGCGCTTCTTCGACGGTGATCGTTCCGCTGCAGTCCTGCGGGCCCGCGGCGCCGGCCGGCACCATGTAATTCGCGGTATCGCCGCGCAGCGCGCGGATGAGTGTTCTGAGCATCTCGGTCTCCTCTTGAGTGGTTTGAGAGAGCTCCCTCCTCTGCGCGCAGCGCGGCGGAGGGCTGGGGTGGGGCAAGAGTGGCGGCAGCGGTCGGGGCACTCGCAGCCATCAGCTCCGCCTCACACCCATCCGCCGTTCCTTCGCGCGCACCAGGCTGCTGATGACTTCGTTGTACGGCGCGGCCAGTCCGACCTCGGCCGCCGCCGGTGGAATCGCGCCGTTGATCGCGTCGATCTCCGAGCTCCGGCCGGCCATGTGGTCGAGCAGCATCGAGGGACGAGCGTTGGGGATCTTCATGCCGAACTCGCGCACGTATGCGACGGGGTCGCGGAAATCCAGCTTGACCCTGCGTGCCCTCGCGACCTCGAACGCTTCGGCGGCACAGCCCGAGGCGACGCGCCACGCGTCGGGATCTTCGATGACTTCGATGACCGTGCGCTCGGTCACCGCGCAGGTGCCGGAGTAGCAGACGTTGCAGATCAGCTTCTCCCACACGAGCTGGTCGATGTCGTCGAAGCATTTCACCCGGAAGCCGCCCGAGCGCCACACTTCGGCGATCTTCTCGAGGCGCGGCGTGACCGGCCCGGCGAACTCGCCGAGCCGCACCAGCTCCCAGCCATTGTGATGGGCGTGGCCCGGGGCTTTCATGGACGCACCGAATCCGCCTACCACCCCCACGACGACGCGCTCGCGCCCCAGTACGCGGGCCGCGGTATCCGGCCCGCCCAGGCCGTTCTGAATGGACAGCACGACGGTCTGTGCGCCGAGCAACGGTTTCGCCGCCTCGGCGGCTTGCGCCACGTGCATGGCCTTGGTCGCGATGATGACGAGCTCGCAGACGCCCGCGTCCGCGGGTCGCGTCGTGGCCTGCAACCGCACGGTCCGATCGCCGGAAGCGCCTTCGACGCGCAGCCCTTGGCCGCGGATCGCCTCGATGTGCTCTTTCCAGCTGTCGATGGCCCACACTTCGTGTCCCGCCGACGCGAGCAGCCCGGCGTACAGGGACCCCATCGCGCCCGTACCGACGACGGCGATCTTCACGGCTCGAACGTCAGTGGATCTGCTGGATCCCGGCCAGCAGCCAGCCGCTGCGCGCGTCCTTCGGCTTGACCAGGTTCCACACTTCCTCGACCGGCTCCGCACCGGCGCGTTCGTTCTCCCGGATCGAACCGGTGAACTTCACGCTCGCGAGGTAGTCCGCCGCGCTCTCCTCGATGCCCAGCAGCTCGGCTTCGAGCGCGACCACGTCGGTGCGGCTGTTCGCGCCTTTGTCCTCGTCGATCTGCATCCTGATCTCGGCGAAGACCTCCGGCGTCGTGAACTCGCGGATGTCGGCGAGGTTCTTGGCATCCCACGCCGCCTGCAGCCGGATGAAGTTGACCTTGGCGGTGCGGATGAACGACGGCGTGTCGAAGTCGGGCGGCACACCCCAGGGCACCGTCGTCGACGACAGCGAGGCGACCGATCCCGGCAGCGTCGATCCGGGCATCGGGTTGTAGGCGTTGACGGAGCCAGCGCCAGCGTCGGCATTACTATAGGCGGGCTCCGCGCCGCGCCCGATCGGAACGCCGGGCCTGGAACCGCGCAGCATCCGCCATACCAACACGGCCGCAAATGCCAGCAGCGCAAGCATGATCACACTGCTCAGGCCTTCGCCGAAGTCCCCGCCCAAACCGAAATGCGACAGCAGCGCGGCAATGCCCAGGCCAGCCGCCAGACCGGTGAGCGGTCCCAGCCAGCGGTTGCCGGCGGGCTGGGACTGAGGGACGGGTTGACCCGCCTGTCTGGGTGCGCTCTGCGCCGCCGCGTCCCTGGAAGGTGGCGCCGACTGTCTGGTGACGTTGGGAGACTGCCGGCCGAAACTCTTGCCGCCCCCCATCCGCGCCGCATCGGCGTTCTGAACGGCGACGCCCAGACCGATTACCATCGCGAGCGCGCCCGCGGCCACGCGAGCCGCCCAACGCCGTGAACCGATGTCGAGGCTTTTCATAGTGCTGTGGATATCTCCGAGAACGTGGTGAAGATGTGGCTGAGACATGTGGGCGGAACCGCCGGTTCGCAAGCATACACCGCCGCGCATTCGGCTGTTGTGCGCGGCCGAGTTGCGGTAGGCTGATGCTATGCTCGTGAGATTCGATAGCGACGTCGGCAGCTTCAGCATGTTCGGGGATGTGGCGGTCCAGCTCCTCAAGATGATGGGCCACAGCGGGACCGTGCCGAGCGCAATCCTGGCGCAGGATATCCCCGCGGCGCTGACCCGCCTCAAGGCAGCCGTCGCCGCCCAGCCCGACACGCCGCTTCCCGCGCCCGAACCGACGCCAAGCGACACCGAAGCCGAGCCGAAGGTCTCGCTGCGGCAGCGCGCCTTCCCCCTCATCGATCTGTTGACCCGGGCGGACAAGCGCGGCTGCGACGTCATGTGGAGCCTGGAATGAAACAGGACCCTCGCTTCCCCAACCTGTTCATCCTCGACCACCCGCTCATCCAGCACAAACTGACGCACATGCGGGACAAGGCCACCTCCACGCGCACTTTCCGCCAGCTGCTGCGGGAGATCACGCTGCTGATGGGCTACGAGGTGACGCGCAATCTGCCGCTCACCACGCGCCGCATCGAAACGCCGCTCGTCACCATGCAGGCGCCGGTCATCGCCGGGAAGAAGCTGACCATCGTGCCCGTGCTTCGGGCCGGCATCGGCATGGCCGACGGGCTGCTGGAGCTGATCCCCTCGGCCCGCGTCGGGCACATCGGGCTGTACCGCGACGAGAACCACAGACCGGTTGAATACGTGGTGCGCCTGCCCGAGGTGGAAGGCCGCGCCTTCATCGTCTGCGACCCGATGATCGGCACCGGTTACTCCGCCGCTCATGCGATCGACGTGCTCAAGAAACGGGGCGTGGCGGCGAAGGACATCCTGTTCCTAGCGCTGGTCGCTTCACCCGAAGGCGCGCAAGTGTTTCAAGAGCGGCATCCCGATGTGCCGATGTTCGTCGGCGCGCTCGACGATCACCTGGACGAGCACGCCTACATCGTTCCCGGCCTCGGAGACGCCGGAGATCGGCTGTTCGGAACCAAGAACTGAGCGCCGCCCCGTCGCATCACGCGAGCGAGACCGCGTGCCCCACGCGCGCGGACTCCTGTGCCGCCAGCGCGAAGCGCAGAATCTCACGTCCCTGCTCGCCGGTCAGCACCGGCTGCTCGCCCGCCAGAAGGGCGTTGATGTGATGGCGCGTGGACTCGATGAAGCTCGTCTCCCAGCCGCTCGCGAGGTTGGAGAAAGCGCGCATCTCGCCGTCCGCGTAGAGCATGAGCGGCGGCTGGTCCGAGATCTTGCCGTGACCGCGAGTGATCCAGAGCACGCCTTTCGTGCCGGTGATCTCGACGCGGTCGTCCTGGGCGTAATGCACGGTGTCGATCTCCAGCTCGCGCGAATACACCACCTCCAGGTTGCCGTAGCGCCCGTTGGCGAACTTCCAGGAGATGATGGCCGGGGAGTCGACCATGCGGCCGGGCTCCACCTCGGTGCGGTCGATCCAGGCATGCACCTGCTCCGCTTTCCCCATGAAGTGCCAGGCCAGCGCGAACTTATGGTGGCCGTCGTCGAAGGTGAACGGCCCGCCCCCGTTCTTGGCCGGGTCCTGGCGCCAGGCGCGCGCCGCTGCCGGCACCGGCCAGGCCGTCTTGCTCACGCCCGGGTTGCTCTTGATCCGGATGGTCAGCGGCTCTCCGATCGCGCCCGCATCGATCAGGGCCTTGGCCTTCATGACGGGCGGATAGAAGATGAAGTTCTCGAACACCCTGAGCACCACGCCGGCGCGCCTGGCTTCGGCGATCATCTCGTCGGCCTGCGCCAGGTCGATCGCCATCGGCTTTTGGACCGAAACATGCTTGCCCGCTCGGACCGCAGCCAATGTCGCCGGGTGATGCAGATGATGCGGGAGCAGGA
>DATJVW010000122.1:0-3085 GCA_035501675.1 Burkholderiales bacterium | reverse complement strand
AGCTGGCGGACCGAGTAGTTGTTGCGCGGGTTGCCGACGTTATAGATCTTCCCTGTGGCGATTGCATTACGGTTCTCGATGATCTTCATGAGCGCGTCGATACCGTCGTCGACGTAGGTGAAGGCGCGCTTCTGGGTGCCGCCGTCCACCAGCTTGATCTCTTCGCCGCGCACGATGTGCCCGAAGAATTGCGTGATGACGCGCGAACTGCCTTCCTTGGGCGTATGGATGTTGTCCAGGCCTGCGCCGATCCAGTTGAAGGGCCGGAACAGGGTGAAGTCGAGCCGGCCCTCCGAGCCGTAGGCCGCGATCACGCGGTCCATCAGCTGTTTCGAGCAGGCGTAGATCCACCGCTGCTTGTTGATCGGGCCCAGCACGAGCTCCGAGGCCTCCGTGTCGAACTCTGCGTCCCGGCACATCCCGTAGACCTCTGACGTCGATGGGAAGAGGATGCGCTTGCCGTACTTCACGCAGGATCGCACGATGGGGAGGTTGGCCTCGAAGTCGAGCTCGAAAACCTTGAGCGGTTCTTTTACATAGGTTGCGGGCGTGGCGATGGCCACCAGCGGCAGCACCGTGTCGCACTTGCGGATGTGATATTCGATCCACTCCTTGTTGATCGTGATGTCGCCCTCGAAAAAGTGGAAGCGCGGATGGCCCAGCAGGTCCGCTACGCGGTCGTTCTGCATGTCCATCCCGTGCACCTCCCACCCGGTGGTGTCGATGATGCGCTTGGACAGATGATGGCCGATGAAGCCGTTGACGCCGAGGATGCAGATTTTTTTCATGGCTGGGAAAGCTTCGGGATGGGTAGCCGTACGGGCGGGGTGGTGCCGGCGCCTTGGAAGCTGTGCTCGTCCAGCATTCTACCGTCCACTTCCAGGGACAGTACGCGCAGGGGCTTGCCGTCTCCGCATTGCGCATAGCAGCGCCCGGCGTGGCAGAACAGCGCTGGAACGCCGGTCTGCGGCGGCGTCTCGCGTGGCAGGAGCGTGCGCAAGACCCGTAGCCGCTTGCCGCGCACCCGGCAGAACGCGCCGGGATAGGGCGGGGCCACGCCCCGGACCAGGTTGTGGATTTCGACGGCGCTGCGGCTCCAGTCGATGCGTCCGTCCTCGGGCCTGCGTGCACCGAAGTAGGAGCCGCGCGCCAGGTCCTGAGGGATGCGGGGCGCGGTCCCGGCAACTAAGGCAGGCAGTACGCGGTCCAGCACCATCTCCGCTGCCACGGTGACTTTGCCGAGCACATCGAAGGCCGTGTCGTCAGGCAGAATGGGCACAGCCTGCTGGGCCACGATATCGCCGGCGTCGGGCTTTTCTAACATGTAATGCAGCGTCGCGCCGGTCTCGCGCTCACCGTTGATCACGGCCCAGTTGACCGGCACCCGGCCGCGGTAGCGAGGCAGCAGCGAACCGTGCATGTTGAGCGCGCCTCGCGTCGGAACCTGGAGCAGGGCCGACGAGAGCATCAGTCGATAGTAGAAGGAAAAAAGGAGCTCGGGTCGCAGCGCTGCGACTTCCTGGACCAGCTCCGGGTCATTCGGGTCGTCCGGTTTGAGCACCGCCAGGCCGTGCAGCCGCGCAAACGCCTCCACGCTGTCGAACCAGATGTTCTCGCCCGGGCTGTCGCCGTGCGTCAGCACCAGGCGGACGTCCACGCCGTGGGCGAGCAGCACCGACAGGCAGCGGACGCCTACGTTGTGGTAGGCGAAAACGACAGCCCGCATCAACGGGAGCCGGGAGTGAGCAGGGAGGAGCGAGCGTTGAGTTCCGCTCCCTGCTTCTGCCTATCGCCCCGTACGCTGGACTCCTCGCTCGCCTCCAGGATGGCCTGGATGAGATAGCGGGGCCGCTCGCGCACCTGCTGATAGATGCGGCCCACGTACTCGCCCAGCATGCCGATGCCGAACAGCGCGACACCCAGCAGCAGGAAGGCGATGGCGAACAGGGTGAACAGACCCTCCACCTCCGGCCCGTAAACGATGCGGCGGTAGACGATCACAGCGAAGAAGCCCAGCGCCATCAGCGACACCAGGAAGCCCAGTATCGAATACATCTGCAGCGGCACGACCGAGAATCCGGTGATCAGGTCGAAGTTGAGCCGCAGCAGCTGGTAGTAGGAGTACTTCGACTTCCCGGCGGCACGCTCCTCGTGGGTGACCTCGATTTCGATCGGATTGGCGGCGTATGTGTACGCCAGCGCCGGGATGTAGGTGTTGACCTCGCGCGAGCTCACCATGGCGTCCACGATGCCCCGGCTGTAGGCACGCAGCATGCAGCCCTGGTCGGTCATCTTGACCCGCGTGATACGTTGCCGCACGCGATTCATGGCTCGCGACGCGTAGCGCCGCAACGCGCTGTCCTGCCGGTTGCGTCGGATCGTGCCGACGTAATCGTGGCCTTGATCCATCCGGGCCATCAGGTTGCCGATCTCTTCGGGCGGATTCTGCAGATCGGCGTCGAGTGTCACCACCCGCTGCCCCCGCGCCTGCGCGAAGCCGGCCATGATGGCCATGTGCTGGCCGAAGTTACCGTTGAACAGGATGACGCGGGTGACGTCGGGCCGCTTCTGGAACTGCTCGCGCAGAAGCGCCGCGGAACGGTCGCGGCTGCCGTCGTTGATGAAAACGATCTCGTAAGCCATGTGCAGCGCGTCCAGGGCCGCGTAGAGACGACCGAAGAGCGCCGGCAGCCCTTCCTCTTCGTTGTAGACCGGGATGATGACCGACAGGTCCGGCGTCTGCATGTTGTTATTTTAGCCTACCGGTGGCCCTTCTTCGCCGCGCGCAGGATATCGGAGACCGCATCGCATACCCGATCCACATCGGACGGCAGCATTGCCGGAAACAAGGGCAGCGTCACGGTCTCGCGCCCGATCCGCTCCGCGTTCGGAAAGTCGCCTTCCTCGTAGCCCAGCTTGCGGTAAGTGCTGAATAGATGCAGCGCGGGATAGTGCACGCCGACGCCGATCCCGCGCTCGTGCATGGCTTTCATGAACTGGGCGCGGGACAGGTCCACGCGATCCAGGGGAAGCAGGGGAGCGAAGATGTGCCAGCTATGTCCGTCGCCCGCGGCCGGGAGCAGGC
>DATJVW010000121.1:0-25358 GCA_035501675.1 Burkholderiales bacterium | reverse complement strand
CGAGTAATGAGGCTGAGATGGCTGATAAGTTCTTGCAGGGACGCGTAGCGGTCATTACCGGAGCGAGCCGGGGCATCGGAAGGGCGATCGCGCTGGCGCTCGGCGGCGCCGGCGCGAAGCTGGCGCTGGCGGGGCGGGCGCAGGACAAGCTGTCCGAGACGCGCAAGCTGGCGTCGGAGGCGGGCGCGGAGGCGGAGACCTTCCTGTGTGACGTGCGAGAAGAGACGCAGGTCAAGCGGCTCGCCGATGATGTCGTAAATCGCTTCGGTGCCGTCCATATCTTGGTGAATAACGCTGGAACGGCGATCCGCAAGAAGATCCACGAGTTCAGCCTGGACGAATGGCGCGCGGTGATGGACACCAATATCACCGGCGCCTGGCTCATGTCCCGCTATTTCGTCCCACACATGAAGGGCCGCGGATACGGACGCATCATCAACATTACCTCCATCATGGCGCATGTGTCGAGCGAGGGGCGCGGGATCTACTCCACCAGCAAACACGCGCTGCTCGGGCTCACCCGCGGCCTGGCACTGGAGCTTGCCGAAGAGGGCATTACCGCAGTGGCCATCAGCCCGGGGTTTGTCGCCACCGACCTCACGGCGCCGCTGCGAGCTGATCCGGCCAAGAACGCGGCGCTCATGGCGCAGACGCCGCTCAAGCGGTGGGGTCAACCGGCGGAGATCGCGGCGTTGGCGCTCTACCTCTGTTCCGATGCCGCCGCCTTCATGACCGGCAACGATGTGCTGATCGACGGCGGGTGGTGCGCGCAATAGAGGACGAAACCGAATGCGCAAGAAAATTTCACTTTTCGACTCTGCCGCATAACGGCTCTCTCCTGCCCCTCTCCGTAGTCCTCGGTTGACCCGCGCCGTGGGCCGGGAATCGGTTAACCCGACCCAGAACAACCTCGCTCGCGCGGCCACTTATCACCGGCATAAACCTTGCAGTTCTGTGGAACCGGAGCGTTTGTCGACGCCGAAAACCGGCAGACCGCTCTTGAACGGGGCCCGAGGTCGGGCCCCATGTGCGATGGAGCACGATACGACGCCCATGCAAGTCGCCATCCAAGCTTGGCTCGACAAGCAGTGCCGGGAGATCAGCGGCGCTACCGGCGCCGTGGTTCTGGTCTTGCCGCGCAACAGCACGTCGCTGGTGCCGGCCGCCCACTGGCCGACCGGCGGGCTACCGGGCGAGGGGTTGGCGGCGGCCGCGAAGGCCGCCTATGAGAGCCAGCAGCCGCTCTCGCAGCCGCGCCTGAACGGCGCAGAGAGGCCCACCCCGCTGGGTCCGATGATCTCCTGTCCGATCCAAGTGAAAGGCCGCACTGTGGGCGCTGTGGCGGTGGGTTTCGAGCCGAATGTGACCCTACCGCCCCAAGATGTGGTGGACACCATTGTGCGGGGAGCGGGAAGCTTCGAGAGCTATGTGCGTCAGAGTTCGGTGTCCGCCGGCCCCGCGGCGGGTACGCAACCGGCACCGGTGTCCGCTGGCTTCGCCCCGAGCGACATGACGCGTACGCAACCCGGCGCCATGGCAAACGCCAGCGCGCCAGACCCTACGCGCACGCAACCCGGATCGGTGGCGGGCGCTACTTCCGCCCCTGCCGGTCCATCCTCCGGAATTGCTGGCGCACCGGTTCCCACGTTGCGCAACGAAGTGGGGGAGCGCACTACAGAGCTTCCGGGATCGAATGCCGCGCGGATCTTGCAGCTCCTAGCGACCGTGGAGGCGCACGAGCGCTTCACCGAGGCCGCCACGGCGTTCGCCACAGAGCTCGCCGTCACGTTCGGCTGCGAGCGCGTGAGCGTTGGCCTGTCCGGCCGGCGCCACGTCAGAGTCGAAGCCCTGTCGCATAGCACCGAGTTCCATGCCAATCAGGGTCTTCTGCGCGACATCGGCGCGGCCATGGAAGAAGCCATCTGGCAGGGCGCGACGCTGGTCTATCCCTTGCCCGACGGCGCGCAACCGCGCGTTGACCGTGCGCATGCCGACTTAGCGCAGCGGCACGGCTCGGCTTGGATCGGCACCATTCCGTTGGTGAAAGCGGGCCGGGCATGCGGCGCCATCACGCTCGAGCGCAGCAGCGCTGGAGGGATTGGCCGCGCCGAGCTCACGCTTTGCGAGAACATCGCCGCGTTACTCGGACCTCTGCTCGAGGTTAAGCACGCGGTGGATAGGCCCTGGCCAGCGAAGCTGTTCGGTGCGCTGGGCGAGGCGCTCGCCCCGTTCTTCGGCGCAGGCCATCTGGCACTCAAAGCCGGCGTCGGCATCGCCTTGGCGGTGCTGCTCGCGGCGGCATTGATTCCTACCGACTACCGCGTCAGTGCGCCAGCCCGCCTGGAGGGCGAGGTCCAGCGCGTGCTGGTTGCCCCCGCCGAAGGCTATCTCAAGCAGGCTCACGTGCGTCCCGGTGACCGGGTCAAGGCCGGGCAGCTGGTGGCCGAACTGGCGGACGAGGATCTGAAGCTCGAGGAGCGCAAAGCGCAGAGCGAGGTGTCACAGCTGGAGAACTCTTATGGCTCGGCACTGGTGAAGCAAGACCGCACCGAGGTCGCCATCCTGGGTGCCAAGCTGGACGAGGCACGCAGCCAGCTTGCGCTGATCCAGGCGCGTCTGCAACGCACGCAAGTCCAGGCGCCGTTCGACGGATTGGTGATCACCGGCGACCTCACCCAGTCGCTTGGTGCCCCGGTGAAGAAGGGCGAAGCGCTCATGACCGTTGCGCCGGAGCACGACTTCAGGGTCATTCTGGAGGTCGATGAGCGCGACATCGCCGACGTGAATATTGGTAAAGCCGGGTCTCTGGCCTTATCTGCCCTGCCCGGCGATACCTTCCCGTTGGAGGTCAACCGCATCACGCCGGTCGCGACCACCGCCCAGGGGCGCAATTACTTTGAGGTTGAGGCGAAGCTGAAGGGCAACGCCGGTGAACTGAGACCGGGTCTGCTTGGTGTAGGTAAAGTCGAGGCCGGCTCGCGTTCGCTGCTCTGGATCTGGACACACCGCGTTTCGGACTGGCTACGCCTGACCCTGTGGTCCTGGGTCGGATAGGATCATGGACTCCCTGTTCAGCTCCCGCTGGTATCGCGTCGCGGGCCTGCATCCGCGCCTGCGCGGCCACGTTCGCGTATCGCGCCACGTGTACCGCGGCCAGATCTGGTACCTCCTTCAGGACACGAGCTCCGGCCGCCACCATCGCGTCGACGAAGCCGCTTTCCATTTCATCGGGCGGATGGACGGCCAGCGCGCGGTGGACGAAATCTGGCACGCGCTGCTGAACTCGCTCGGCGACAGGGCCCCGACCCAGGACGACAGCATCGAGATCCTGTGCCAGCTCAGCGACAGCGGCCTGCTCCAGTGCGAGATCACCCCGGACGTGGCGGAGCTGTTCCGCCGTAGTCTGGAGCGCGGCCGCAAACGACGCATGTCGATGCTCAATCCGCTCTCCTTCCGCGTGCCGCTGTTCGATCCCGACGCGCTGTTGAATCGACTCGCCCCAGTTGCGCTCGTCCTGTTCCAGCCGGCGCTAGCCGTGGTTTGGGGAGCCGTAGTGCTCGCGGGTCTGCTGGCGGTCGTCTCCAATTGGAATGCGGTCGGCTCCTTCGCCGTCGTGCACATGCTCACTCCACGCTATCTGCTTCTGCTGTGGCTGTGCTATCCCGTGATCAAGGTCCTGCACGAGTTGGGCCACGCCTTGGCGGTAAAGGCGTGGGGCGGGGAAGTGCGAGAGATGGGATTGAGCCTGCTGCTGCTGGTGCCCGTGCCGTTCGTCGACGCCTCCGCGGCTTCGGCCTTCCCCGAAAAGCATCGGCGCGTCATCGTCGGCGCCGCGGGCATCATGGTCGAGCTGTTCCTTGCGGCGCTAGCCGCTCTCGTCTGGCTCCACGTCCAAGAGGGTACGGTGCGCGACATTGCTTTTGTCGCGATGCTGATTGGCGGCATGTCAACTGTCCTGTTCAACGGCAATCCGTTGCTTCGTTTCGACGGCTACTACGTGCTGTCGGATTTGCTCGACGTGCCGAATCTGGGCCCGCGCGCCACCGCTTACATTGGCTACCTGGCGCAGCGCAAGCTCCTCGCCGTCAAGACGGCCACCTCGCCGGTCACTGGGCCCGGGGAGGGCCCCGTCCTGTTTTGCTATGCGGTGCTGTCTTACGCCTACCGGTGGTTTATCGCCGGCCTGATCATCCTGTGGGCCGGGCACTTTTCCTTCTGGACCGGCATTCTCGCAGGGGCCGCTGTGGCAGCGACGATGGCTCTCAAGCCTTTGGCGGGATTGTGGCGGTTTCTCACTCGCGCGCCACAGATCGCGCGGACTCGCACACGCAGCATGGCCGTGGCTGGCGGCATCGCCGCAACAATCTTGATCTTGCTGTGCGTCGTGCCGTTTCCATTCGCGACCCGCGCCCAGGGCGTGGTGTGGCTGCCCGAGCAGGCGCGCATCCGCGCCGGCACAGACGGCTTCGTGACCGAAGTGCTCGCCAAGGACGGCCAGGCCGTGAAGCCTGGCGATCCAGTCCTGGTGCTGGCGGACCCTGATCTGATCGCCGAGCGCCAACGGCTGGAGGCTCAGATCGTGGGCCTGGATGTTGAGTTTACGCGGGAGGTGGCGCGCAACGCCGCGCGCGCTAAGTCGATTGCCGAGGACACCGCTGCCAAACGGGCTGAGCTAGCACAGGTTGAAAAGCGCCTCGACAGTCTGCGTGTGGTGAGTGAGACCACGGGTACGCTGGTCCTGCCGCGCGCGCAGGACCTGCCCGGCAGCTTCGTGGCCAAGGGGACAGTGCTCGCCAACGTGCTGCGTCCCGACGAAATCAGCGTCAAGGTCGCTGTACCACAGGAGGACGCGGGTTTGATCCGAAGTGACACGCGCGAGGTACAAGTCACACTCGCGGACCTGCCTGGGTCTTCGCTGGAGGCTCGTTTTACGGGCGAGGTGCCGGCCGCCACCAGCCAGCTGCCCACCGCCGCGCTTGGCGATCGCGCTGGAGGGCCCTTCGTGACCGATCCCGCGGACAAGGAGGGCGTGAAGACTCTCGAGCCGGTGTTCCTGCTCGACTTGCGCCTCACGTCAAAGACGCTTGAGCGCGTGGGCGGACGCGCCTGGTTGCGCTTCGATCACGGCGCGAGGCCCCTCGCATTCCAATGGCACCGACGCATGCAGCAACTCTTCCTCAAGCAGTTCAATCCGGAAGGCTGATCCTTCCGGCCATGGCACATCAGAATGAGATCCGCAGTGCTCTCAGTTTCGGGGGCCATGTCTGGCCCGTATCCAGAGCGCGCCGACACAGGGCGGGCCGGGGCAGGCTTGGCGTGGTCCCTGCTGCGCGTGCCCGCACGGCTAGAGCAGCACCGTCAGGCGCGCTTTGTCGCGCGCGTCCACGCCCACGACCAAGCGTTGCGGGCGCTTCCTGAGGACGCCTGGCACTCGCGCCTGAGAGACTTGCGCGCAAGACTGGCTGCTTCCGGATTGGCGAGGGAGACCACGGCCGAGGCCTTCGCCCTGGTGCGCGAAGCGGCACGCCGCCAGCTCGGGATGCCCCACTTCGACACGCAGCTCGTCGCCGGGCACATCATGCTCGGCAACCGGCTGGCGGAGATGGCCACCGGCGAAGGCAAGACCCTGGCGGCAGCGCTCGCTGCGGCTACCGCCGCGCTGGCGGGCATTCCCGTGCACGTGATCACGGCCAACGACTACCTGGTTGCGCGCGACGCCGAGACGCTCGGTCCGCTATACAGATCTCTGGGCTTGACCGTGGGGGCGGTGACCCAGCCGATGGACCAGGCCGCGCGGCGCGCAGCCTACGGCTGCAGCATCACTTACTGCACGGCCAAGGAGCTGGTCTTCGACTATCTGCGCGATCGACTCGTCCGGCGCGATATGTCCAGCCATCTGCACGAGCGCGTGCGGCAGCTGGATAGCGGGCCAACACAGCCCTCCACCCTCCTGCTGCGCGGGTTGTGGATGGCGCTCATAGACGAGGCGGACAGCATTCTGATCGACGAGGCGCGCACCCCTTTCATCTTGTCGCAGGCGCGGGTGAACGAGCGGCAGCAGACCTACTTCAAGGAAGCGCTGCAGCTTGCCATCCGGCTGCGCCCGCAGACCGACTTCCGCGTCGACGCGGGCACTCGCCAGGCCGCACTAACCGACAGCGGCTGTCTGGCGCTCGCCGCCACAGCGGCCTCGGTCGGGGGCTTGTGGCAGGACCGGCGGCACCGTGAAGAGGTCATCACGCTTGCCCTCGCGGCCCATCATCTTTACACGCGAGACCGCGACTATCTCGTGCGCGACGGCAAGGTCATCATGATCGACCAAACCACCGGGCGAGTCGCCCCCGGACGCGTCTGGTCCAAGGGTCTGCATCAGCTGCTGGAGGTCAAGGAGGGATGCAAACCCACCGGGGAGATGGAGACCATCGCCCAGATCACCTATCAGCGCTTCTTCCCGCGCTATCTGCGTCTGTGCGGGATGAGCGGCACGCTTGCCGAGGCCTCCGACGAGCTGTGTTCGGTGTACGGCCTGTCCACCGCCCGGGTGCCGCTGCGCAAGGCTTCGAAGCGCGCGCTGTTTCCGCTGCGCGTCCATGCTCAGCGCGAGGATAAATGGCACGCGGTGATCGAGCGCGTACGCTCCCTCGCCTCCGAGGGCCGGCCGGTGCTGATCGGTACGGACTCGGTGGCTGATACCGACCAGCTGAGTTACAGGCTCACGGCCCATGGCTTTCCGCATGTCGTCCTCAACGCTCGCAATGACCGGGAGGAGGCTGAAATCGTTGCCCGTGCCGGCGACACCGGCCGCATCACGGTGACGACCAACATGGCAGGCCGTGGCACGGACATCCAGTTGGGTCCCAGTGTGGCTGGGCGCGGTGGACTGCACGTCATCTGCTGCCAGCACAACGCCTCTCCGCGCATCGACCGGCAGCTGCAAGGGCGCTGTGCGCGGCAGGGCGATCCAGGCAGCGTCGAGACGATCCTCTCGCTGGAGGATCCGCTCATCGTTCAATTCTGGCCGCGGTGGTTGCGTAACTTTCTAGCCGCGCGTGCGTCGGGCGGCACGAGCTTGGCGGTCTGGGCGGCAAGGCTCGTTGCCTGGGCGCCTCAGATACGTGAGGAGCGCCGCCAGCGCGCCGAGCGCAAGTTGCTTCTGCATCAGGACCAACAACTAGAGCGGCGGCTTTCCTTCGCAGGACGCGCAGAATGAGAAGATCCAGACGCGTGCGTGAAGCAGCAAAGAGTACGGCGTTGCCGGACCGCGCCGTGTCCCGGCGTCGCCCGGTCATCGAGGAGATTGAGCCGCGGATTCTGTATGCAGCCGATTTTGCTCCTGCGGTCCTGGACGCCCACAGTGTATTGCCCGCGGCTGAACATCGCGTCTTGGATGCAGATGGGGAGTTCGCGCCCCAGAGCGCTGCTGCGCAAGCTAGCGCACCACAGGTTGTGCGCCGCGAGGTAGTGTTCGTCGATACCGCTGTGCCCGACTATCAGAGGCTGGTCCAGGACATCACAGCCAACAGCGGCGCGCAGCATGAGTACGATGTCGTCCTGATCAATGCAGGAACGGACGGGATCAAACAGATCACCCAGACGCTGGCGGGAATGCGCGATGTCAGCGCCGTGCACATCATTTCGCACGGTGCCGATGGCGAGGTGCAGTTGGGTGACGCTACGCTCGACTTTGACTCCCTGCTTAAGAACGCGAGCCAGATCAAAAGCTGGAGCAAGGCGCTCGCCCCTGGGGCGGACCTCCTAATCTATGGCTGCGATGTCGCGCAGCATGCCGACGGACGGTCGCTGGTGGATGCACTGGCTCGGCTGACCGGTGCTGACGCGGCAGCCAGCGAGAACTTGACCGGTGCAGCGAGCAAAGGTGGCGACTGGGCGTTGGAGTATCAGGACGGCCGCATCGAGACGCGGCTCGTGCTCAGCGCTGCAGAGCAAGCTGCCTGGAATTGGATCTTAGACGCGACCCCGACTAGTGCCACGGACACGGGACAGATCGGCACAACGCAGGCTGCGACGACGAAGCAGAGCCAGACCTTGCCACCGCCCGCGGCGGGCACGAGCACGAGCGCGCAACCCGCCGACACGGCGGCCTCGTCGACTGTCGCAGCATTTGCTGCCCAGGTGTCGGTTGCCTCAACCCCGCTGGCCTTTGAGCCGAATGTCGGGCAGGCCGATGCCCAGGTCGATTTCCTCGCGCGAGGGAGCGGCTATGCAGTGGGTCTTGCGGGTGGAAACGCGGTTCTTGCCCTGCAGGATGGGGCTACGACCCAGGCGGTGCGCCTTGACGTAGTAGGTAAGAGCACCGCCACCGCGGCAGCGGGCGAAAACCCGTTGCAATCGAAGACCAATTATCTGGTCGGCAGCCAGGATCAATGGAAGACCGACATCGCCAACTTCGGCGCGGTGCGCTATGACAACGTCTACGACGGCATCGACTTGCGCTACTACGGCAACCAGCGACAACTCGAGTACGACTTCGTGGTCAAGCCCGGCGCGGACGTCGGCACTATCCAGCTCAAGTTCGAGGGCGTTCAAGATGTATCGGTCGCAGACAACGGAGATCTGATACTGACGCTCGACGGCGCGGGCCACAGTATCTCCTTCAAAGCGCCCGTGGCCTACCAGGACGGCCCGAGCGGGCGCGAGGCGGTCGCAAGTCATTACACAGTCGCCGCGGATGGCACGGTAGGATTCGAGGTGGGTTCATACGATGCGAGCCGCCAGCTCGTCATCGACCCGGTGCTGTCGTACGCCACATATTTCGGCGGCGCCGGCAACGATGCACCAACCGGCATCGCGGTGGACCCCGCTGGCAACGTCTACCTGACCGGGTTTACCGCTTCGACGGGCCTGCTTGGCGGGCTGCTCGGCCTCGGAGGTTTTGGAGACGCCTTCGTCGCCAAGTTCTCGCCCAACCTGGGTTCGCTGATCTATTCAACCTACGTCGGCGGCACCAACACCGATCAGGGCGACGCTATCGCCGTCGATGCCAGCGGAGATGTCTACGTCACCGGCTTCACGGCATCCACCAATTTCCCCACGGTTTCCGCCTTCCAGCCCACACTGAAAGGTACCCAGGACGCATTCGTGTTGAAGCTGGACCCAACGGGCAGTACGTTGCTTTATTCGACCTACCTGGGCGGTGCCGGCAGCAATGACTACGGCTGGGCCATTGCGATCGATGGCTCCGGCGCCGCCTATGTGACTGGTGTGACGACCTCTGCCGGTTTTCCGTTCACTGCGGGGGCCGCGGACACGACCTTCGGTGGCGGCACGGACGCGTTCGTCACCAAGCTGAGCCCGGCGGGGGCGTTGGTCTACTCGAGCTTCCTCGGAGGGCCGGGCGCAGAGATCGGCTTTGGCATCGCGACGGATACGGCAGGGGATGCTGTGGTGGTTGGTGAAACCGCCTCGAGCACGGGCTTCCCGATTACCGGCAACGCGTTCCAGGCGACTTATGGCGGCGGCACCTACGACGTGTTTGTCACCAAGCTCAACAACAGCGGCACGGGTTTTCTCTACAGCAGCTATCTAGGGGGCACCGGAGCCGACATCGCCTACAACGTTACCCTCGACAACGCGGGCAAGATCTACCTCACGGGCGAGACTTCGTCCACCAACTTCCCCACTACGCCGGGCGCCTTCAGCTGGACGATCTCCAGCGCTACCGACGCGTTCGTCTCTGTGATCGACCCGAGCCTGAGCGGAACGCCATCACTGGTCTATTCCACCTTCCTGGGCGGTACCAAGAACACCGAGGCGGGGCTCGGCATCGGGGTCGACGCGGGCGGACGCATCTATGTCGCCGGGCAAACCGACTCGACCAACTTCCCCATCACCGCCGGCGCGTATCAGACGGCCAGCGCGGGCCAGGAGGACGCGTTCGTGGTCCTGATCAACCCCACCGGGAGCGGTCCGGGTGATCTCGTCTACGGCACCTATTTCGGCGGCAGCAAGAACGACTACGGCGACGCCGGGGTATACAGCAACGGCAAGTTCTACCTGGCGGGCGACACGCTTTCCAGCTCTGGCATTGCCACAGCAGGCGGCTACGACACGTCCTACGGCGGCAGCGGCAAAACGGATGCCTTTGCCGCGGTCTTTACCATCCCGCCCGCCCTGACCACGACTGGCGGTTCGCTCGCCTACGTCGAGAACGCCGGCGCGCGCGTTCTCGACGCCGGCCTCGCGGTGTCCGACCCGGGGGTGGGAAATCTTGCTGGCGCTACCCTCCAAATCACAGGTAACTACATCGACGCAGAGGATGTGCTCGCTTTCAACAATTCCAATTCCTGGGGAATCACCGGAACCTGGAACGCCGCGACCGCCACTCTCGCGCTCGTCGGCAGCTCGAGCGTCGCCAACTACCAATCCGCTCTGCGCTCGGTGACCTACCAGAACACCAGCGAGAATCCGAGTACGGCCACCCGCACCGTGAGCATCACGGCCAGCGACGGTGTCTTGGTCAGCGCGCCCTCCACGCGGCTGATCGCGGTGACGTCAGTGAACGATCCTCCGACCAACTTCGTCCCGGGTGCGCAGAGCACGAACGAAGACAGTTCGCTGGTTTTCTCGTCCGCCGGCCTTAACGCCATCTCCGTCGGCGACGTGGACGTCGGCGGCGGGTCCATGCAGGTTTCGCTGAGCGTCACCAACGGTGTCCTGACCCTGGCCAGGACCACCGGCTTGACTTTCGTCACGGGCAACGGAACCGGCAACCCCGCGATGACATTTACGGGTACCCAGGCAAGCATCAACGCCGCGCTGGACGGGCTGCGCTTCGATCCAGCTGCCAACTTCAACGGTGCCGCCACCTTGCAGGTCGTGACGAACGACCAGGGCAACACGGGGACGGGCGGCCCGCAGACTGCGACCAATACGGTGGCTATCAACGTCGTCCCCGTCAACGATCCGCCGGTGAACAGCGTGCCAGGGCCGCAATCGACGCCCCAGAGTCCGGCGGCTTTGGTATTTTCCGGCGCCAACGGCAATGCGATCAGTATCAGCGATGTCGACGCCGGCGCCGGAGACTTGCAGGTTGTATTGACTGCCCCGGACGGGACCCTGACCCTTGGCCCCACCACGGGCTTGACCTCCTTTTCCGGCGTCGGAACAAGCACGGTCATCGTCGTGGGCCAACTCACCGATCTCAATGCGGCGCTCAACGGCTTGACCTTCACGCCGGGGACTGCCTTCGCGGGCGCGACAACCCTGATCATCGCTACCAACGATGAGGGCAACACCGGTATTGGCGGGCCCCAAAGCGCCACCACCACCCTGAGCATTAACGTTTCGCCAGACGTTGCACCCACCGTAACCGCCACCGCTTCCACGCTGGCCTACGTCGAGAATGATCCTCCTACACTTGTCGACGCGGGTCTGACCGTGACGGACCCGGATAGTCTTACCCTCGATCACGCCGTGGTTAGTATCGCAGCAGGCTACGTGAGCGGCGAGGACGTGCTGGGCTTCACCAACCAGCCGGGCATCGTTGGGAACTGGGATGCTGCCGCAGGCACCTTGACGCTCACCGGCACGGCCAGTCCGAGCGACTATCAGACCGCACTGCGTTCGGTTTCTTATCAGAACCTGAGCGATGACCCCAGCACAGCGACGCGGACCATCACCTTCGTTGCCAATGATTCAATCGCCGACGGCGGCGTCGCGTCACGCAGCATCGCGGTGACGGCGATCAACGATCCGCCTGTCGATACCGTCCCGACAGCGCAGAGCACCAGCGAGGACACCGCCCTAGTGTTCTCCGCTGCCAACGGCAATCAGCTCAGGGTCGACGATGTCGATGCCGGAAGTAATCCGATCCAGGTCACGTTGAACGCTTCGAACGGCACGTTGACGCTGGCGCAAGTGAGCGGTCTAACCTTTGGCGCGGGCGCCAACGGTAGCGGCACCATGCAAGTCACCGGGACGCTCGACGACATCAACGCCGCACTGAATGGCCTGAGTTTCGACCCTGCCGCGAACTACAACGGGCCAGCGAACGTTCAGATCGTGACTGACGATCTGGGCAACAGTGGCTCGGGGGCAACGGTGCCTGCCATCGGCACGGTCGCAGTAACCGTGACTCCGGTTAACGATGCGCCTCAAGGCACCGACCACGCCGTTTCAGCTCTGGAGGACAACGCCTATACCTTTGGCACCGGAGACTTCGGTTTCAGCGACCCCAATGACAGTCCGTCCAACAACCTGCTAGCCGTTCAGATCAGTAGCTTACCGACCGCCGGGTCGCTCACAGACAATGGCGTGGGGGTCACGACGGGACAGCTGGTCTCTGCCAGCGACATCGCCGGCGGCAAGCTCTTGTTCAACCCGACGGCCAATGCCAACGGGAGCAACTACGCCAGCTTCAGCTTCCAGGTGCAGGACGATGGCGGTACCACAAACGGTGGGGTGGACACCGATCCGGTTGCCCGCACGATGACGGTGGACGTGACCCCTGTCAACGATGCGCCGCAAGGCGCCAACAACACCGTCACTGTGCTGGAGGACACGCCGTACGCGTTCGCCACGACGGATTTCGGGTTCTCCGATCTCGAGGACAATCCGTCCAACAACCTCCTCGCAGTCGAGATCAGCACTCTGCCCACTGCGGGCTCGCTCACCGACAACGGTGTAGCGGTCACTGCCGGCCAGTTCGTCTCGGCGTCCGATATCGCTGGCGGGCTGCTCCAGTTCACCCCGGCGGTCAACGCGAACGGCGCTGGTTACGCGAACTTCACCTTCCAGGTGCTGGACGACGGAGGCATCGCGAACGGGGGCGTGGACACCGACCCTGCTGCCCGCGCGATGAGCATAGACGTTGCTGCCGTGGACGATGCGCCGGTGACCACCGTGCCAAGCGCACAGAGCACTCCTCTCAATACGCCGCTGGTATTCTCCGCGGGCAACGGCAACTTGATCAGCGTGTCGGATGTGGACGCCAGCGGTGGCCTGGAGCAGATCACGCTGGACGTGGTGAACGGCACGCTGAACATGGGCAGCACCACAGGGTTAACTCTAGTGGCCGGCGCCAATGGCTCGGCGAGCGTGACCTACACAGGGACTCTGGCCAACCTGAATGCGGCGCTCGACGGTCTGAGGTATACGCCGACGACAAACTCCTTTGGTATGGGCACGCTGAACGTCGCCGTCGACGACCTGGGCAACGCGGGTAGCGGCGGGCCGCTGACCACCATCAGCACGGTTGCGATCACGGTGGACTACAGCGCTCCAGGTCTGACTACCAGCTCCGGGGTGGCGGCCTACACCGAAAAGAGCCCGTCCGCTACTGTCGTGGATCCGGGTTTGATTCTGAGCGCGGGGACGCTGAGCGATCTAGCCGGAGCCACGGTACAGATTGGTGGCTACGTCAATGGTGAAGACCTGCTGACGTTTGTTTCCCAACCGGGTATCAGCGAAAGCTGGAATTCGGCCACCGGCACTCTCACCCTTGGGGGAACGGCGAATGTGGCCAGTTATGAAGCGGCTTTGCGGGCGGTGAGCTATGAGGATACCAGCGCCAATCCCAGCACCGCGACCCGCACGTTGACCTTCACGGTCGACGATGGAGTGACGACGCAGAGCGCGGTCCGGCAAGTCACTGTGACGGCGGTCAACGATCCGCCCACGGTGGCCGCGCCAGCAACCTTCGCCACTATCGAGAGGACAGCGCTCAATCTCGCTAACATCGGCGTTATGGTTGGCGACGTCGATGCCAACGGCGGCAGCGAGACGCTGACCCTATCGGTGGCGAGCGGCATGTTGAATGCCGGTGCCGGCTCCAGCGGAGTGGTGGTGGCCAACAGCGGCACTGCGAGCGTGACTCTGACGGGCACCATTGCGCAGCTGAACGATCTGCTGGCGGGAAACAACAGCGCCACGCTCAGCTACTTCAACGCCTCGCACAACCCGCCCGCCAGCGATACGCTCACGCTGTTTATCGACGACGGCGGCAGCACCGGAGGCGGTCCGCTCTCCGCCGCCCGAAGCTCGACCATAAACATCGCAGCGGTCGACGATGCGCCGGTGAATATCGTCCCTGGAGCGCAGGCGACCAGTAGCAACACGCCGCTCACGTTCTCGGCGGCCAACAGCAACCGCATCCTCGTGCTCGACGCGGACGCCAATGCTGGGGCCGAGCGCATTACGCTGAACGTGACCCACGGCACGCTAACCCTCTCCGGCACCACGGGGCTGGCTCTGTTGGCCGGGGCCAACGGTTCGGCGAGCATGAGCTATCAGGGCACGCTCGCGAACCTCGATACTGCGCTCAACGGGCTGATCTATACGCCGGCGGGCAACTATTCCGGCGCGGATACGTTGACCATTACCAGCAACGACCAGGGCAACACGGGTAGCGGCGGGCCGCTGTCGAGCACAGCGACAGTGGCCATCACGATCACCTTGCCTCCGCCTCCACCCGTGGTGGTTGCACCTCCGCCTCCGCCTCCCGCTCCGCCAACGCCGAGCCCTAGCCCGGGCACGCCTTCGCCTACACCGACTGCGCCGTCGACTCCGCCAGCGCCTTCTACCCCTCCCAACCCCGCGGGTGGATCGGTGCCTCCCGGATCGGGCGGTGGAGGCGAGGTGTCCCAACCCATCGGGTCTCCAGTCGGCTTAGATCCGGGTTCCGCGAACACCCGAGGCACGGTCCAAGCAACCCCGGTGAGCGATGTTCGGGTGCGAGGCGCGGACCCGATCAAAGTCCAGTCTGCTGGCCCTGCATTCGGCGTGTCTACGACTACCGGTCTCGCTTCGAACGGCCTCGTACTCGGTGGGGGGCTTACGCAGGAGTCCCTTCTACCCGGGGCGCAGACCGATACGCTGACCATCTCCAGCTCGGACCCCGAATTCGCGCGTGCTCCGGACATGGCGAAACTGGCGGCCTATCGATCCACCCTGGGAAACAAGGACTGGGTCGGTGAACTCGATCGCATGCGCGAGACCGTCGCCGCGCAGCCCACTGTGGAGCACAAGATCGTTGGCTCCACCGTAGCAGTCACCGGTGCAATGTCGGTCGGATACGTGATCTGGCTATTGCGAGGCGGACTGCTGCTGAGCAGTCTACTTTCCTCGCTCCCGGCATGGCACACCATGGACCCGATGCCCGTGTTGGCGCGCTCCGATCACTCCGAGGAGGACGGCGGGGACGACGATCCGCTGGAGAGTTTGTTCGGGCGCGCCAAGGCTGCCATCGGTCTCGGGCACTCGCATCCAAAGTCTGACGCAGGCCCGCTCCAGTCCGATCCTGCAGCTCAAGCACAATCTCGCTCTGACGAGACTGCGCCTACCCCGGCGTGAGCCAGGAGCCTGACCGATGAGACGTTTCCTCAAACGCCCAAGCACGCGCTTCTTTGTCTCCTTGGGGCTGGCGTCGTTGATATCGAGCGTGCTGCTGCTAGCGTTCTATCTGAATATCGTCCCCGACCGGCTCGGCGCGCTTCGTGTGGGCCGTGCGGCGCTCGCCGAGGCGATTGCCGCCAGCACTTCCACCTTTGCCAGCCAGGCCGACGCCGCGCGTATTCAGGCCACGCTGAATTTCGTCGTCGAGCGCAACGACGATCTGCTCTCGGCTGCGGTGAGAAAGTCCGACGGCGCCGTGGTCGCCCAAGCCGGGGATCATCTGAAGAACTGGCAAGACCTGCCGGGGTCGCTCTCCATCGACTCGCAAGTACAGGTCCCGATCCTTGCCGGGCAACAGGAATGGGGGCGCCTCGAGCTGCGTTTCAAGCCGCTGATCGCGCCGGGCTGGCGCGGCATCTTCCAGGATCCTCGGATCGAGCTCACCGGCTTCATGGTGCTGTGCAGCTTCTTCGCGTTCTACTTTTACCTGGGCCGGGTCTTGCGGCAGCTCGACCCGTCGCGCGCTGTTCCAGCGCGCGTGCGCGCAGCCTTCGACACCATGGCCGAAGGTCTGTTGATCATCGATCTGAAGGGCTACATCGTGCTGGCCAACCGAGCCTTCGCTTCTGTGGTGCGCAAAGATGCGGAGAAGTTGACCGGTCGCCCCACGTCGGACTTTTCCTGGGTCACTCACCAGGGCCAGCGTCTCATGCAACCGGACTATCCCTGGACCAGGTCGCTACACGAAGGGAAGCCGGAGCGCAATGCACGGGTCTGCCTGGAGGACGGTGCAGGCAAGCTACGCTCGTTCCTGGTCAACTGCACCCCCATCGTAGGCGTCAACGACAAGCCTGGAGGCGTGCTGATCAGCTTCGACGACGTGACCGAGCTCCAGGAGAAGGAGATCGAGCTGCGCGGCGCCAAAGAGGAAGCAGAGGCGGCGAATCGCGCCAAGAGTGATTTCCTGGCCAATATGAGCCACGAGATCCGCACGCCGATGAACGCAATCCTCGGCTTCACCGATTTGCTCAGGCGCGGCTACCACAAAAGCGACGCCGAGATGAGGAAGCACTTGAACACAATTCACTCCAGCGGCAAGCACCTGCTCGAGCTCATCAACGACATTCTGGATCTGGCCAAGGTGGAATCCGGCCGTCTGGAACTCGAGCGCGTATCCTGCGCGCCGCACACGATCATCCGGGATGTGGTCGAGATCTTGTCGGTACGCGCAGAGGAAAAGGGCATCTGGTTGCGCTTCGAGTGTGCCGGCAGAGTCCCCGAAGCCGTTCTGACAGATCCTTCACGCGTGCGGCAGATCGTGACCAATCTGGTCGGCAACGCCATCAAGTTTACCGACAGCGGGGGTGTGAAGGTCGTTCTCGGGTTGCGCGCAGACCGCGGACCGCCAGTGCTCACGATCGAGGTGATCGACACCGGGATCGGCATTCCCGCCGACCGCGTAGAGGCCGTCTTCGAACCGTTTACTCAAGCGGAGAGCTCGACCGCACGACGCTTTGGTGGGACCGGGCTGGGCCTTACGATCAGCCGGCGGTTCGCGCGCGGCCTCGGTGGCGACATCGTCGCGCACAGCGAAGTCGGGAAGGGAAGCGTCTTTGTAGTGACGCTCGACCCGGGCTCGCTCAGCGGCGTTGGCCTGCTGAGCCCGGAGGAAGCGGCCGCTCGCACAGTGGAAGCCGCGCCGGAGCAGGGTACAGCCTGGGAATTCCCGCCAGCGAGCGTACTGGTCGTGGACGACGGCGAAGCCAATCGCGAACTGGTCCGGTTGGTGCTAGAGGAAGTGGGGCTGCGCGTCTCGGGTGCCGAGAACGGTCGTGTGGGAGCAGACATGGCGTTGCAAGAGAGCTACGACGTGATTCTGATGGACATGCAGATGCCCGTCATGGACGGCTTCGCTGCCACGCGCTTGCTACGTCAGAGCGGGGTCAAGATACCGATCATCGCCCTGACCGCCAACGCCATGAAAGGCTTCGAGCAGGAAGTTCTAGAAGCTGGGTGCAGCGGGTATTTGACCAAACCGGTCGACATAGACGGTCTGGTCCAGACTCTCGCGACTCTGCTGGGTGGGCGGCGCACCCAGCGCACGGGCCTCAAGAAGGAACCGACCGCACCGATACCCGCGGTTGCGGCGGGCTCCGACACCGTTGCGCCGGTCGTCTCCAGGCTCGCCGACCACCCGCGCCTGCGATCGGTGGTTCGCAAGTTTGCCCAGCAGATGCCGGAACGCATGCAGGCGATCGAGGTCGCGTGGAATGCCCGTGATTTCCAGAATCTTGCGGCGCTCGCGCATTGGCTTAAGGGCTCGGGCGGCACTGCCGGCTTCGACGCCTTTACGGCACCGGCGAAAACGCTCGAGCAAATGGCGAAGGCCAGAAGCGAGCAGCAGACGGGAGAGGTTGTGGCCGAGCTGCGGCAGTTGGTCGAACACATCGTAGTCCCGGCTGAAGAGGAAGCAACCGAAGCGAGCTGAGGCTCGTGGATCACTCGTAATGGACGTGGCCGATAACATCGAGTTAGTACGCACCATGCCGGAAGCCGCGGCATCGACGGCTGTCGATCCACAGCTTGGTGCCGCCGAGCGCGGACCAACCGACCCCGCCAGCGCCGAGGCGCAGAGCGATACCGACAGTCGCTCTGCCCCCCTGCGCAGCTCGACGGTGATGATGGTCGACGACGATCCGATCATGCTAGAGGTCGTGCAAACGTATCTCGAAGAGGCTGGATACACCAGCTTCGTAACCACAAGTGAACCGCGGCAGGCGATGGATCTGTTCCTGCAGAAGAGACCGGACATCTTGCTGCTGGATCTCATGATGCCTGAGGTCAGTGGATTCGATATCTTGGCGCGGATTCGCGCTCACGAGGAGCTACGCTATACGCCGGTCATCATCCTCACCGCCGAGAGCGAGCCCAACACGAAGCTGAAAGCGCTCGAGCTGGGCGCCACCGATCTGCTCACCAAGCCGGTCGATCCCAGCGAGCTGCGGCTGCGACTGCGCAACGCCCTCGCATTCAAGGCTTATCAAGACCGCCTGGCCGATTTCGATGCGCTGACGGGATTGCCCAACCGTCGCAAGTTTCACCAGGCGGTGGACGTGGCGCTGAAGAATACACAGCAGTCGCGCGCTTGTGCGCTGCTTCATATCGACCTGGATCGATTCAAGCAGATCAACGACACTCTGGGGCACCGGGTGGGGGACAAACTCCTGTGCGCGGTCGCACAGCTGCTGGATCGGACACTGTGCGACGCCGAGGCCACCGGGTGGCCTGGGAGTCGCGAGCCGGAGTTCAAGGCGGCGTTGTCGCGCATCGGCAGCGGCAATGGGTTCGCCGCGCTGCTCCCGAACTTGCATAACCTCAAGAAGGTCGATACGGCCGGAAGCATCGCCCGGCGAGTGCTGGCTGCCTTTGCCGAACCCTTCCGTATCGAGGGGCACGAGTTGTTTGTGACCGCGAGCATCGGGATCGCCGTGTCTCCGGCCGATGGCCAGGACGCCGAAACGCTGCTCAAGCATGCCGAGATGGCCATGTACCAGGCCAAACAGCGCGGTCGAAAGACGTACGAGTTCTTCTCGGGCGACATGAATGCTCACGCACTGGAGCGCCTGACGCTCGAGAATCAGCTGCGCCGAGCGGTCGAGCGCAACGAGTTCGTCCTGTACTATCAACCCAAGGTCGACGTCAGCAGCGGCTGTATCACCGGCGCCGAGGCATTGGTGCGCTGGAAACATCCGGAGCTTGGCATCGTCTCTCCGGCGAAATTCATCCCGATCGCAGAGGAGACGGGTCTCATCGTCGAGATCGGACAATGGGTGCTGCGCGCTGCGTGTGCTCAGATCCAGGCCTGGATGCAGCGCGGGCTGCCGCCTCTGTCGGTTTCGGTCAATGTCTCTGGCGTGCAGTTCAAGCAGCGCAAAGTATGGCATGCCGTGCGCGGCGCCCTGGCCCATAGCGCGCTGCCACCGGGTCAGCTGATGCTGGAGCTTACCGAGAGCATCCTGATGGAGAATGCCACCGACAGCATCGAAATGCTCAACGAGCTGAAGGAAATGGGGCTCAAGCTGGCGGTCGACGACTTCGGCACCGGCTATTCATCGCTTGCCTACCTGAAGCGATTTCCTCTCGATGAGCTCAAGATCGACCGCTCCTTCGTCAAGGGCTTGCCGCAGGAACGCGACGACCTCGCGATCGTCGGCGCCATCATCGCCCTGGCGCGGGAGCTGAACCTCAGAGTGGTGGCGGAGGGCGTCGAGACGAAGGAGCAGCTGGAGTTTCTGCGCTCTCGCGACTGCGCCGAATACCAAGGCTACCTTTGCAGTCGGCCAGCGCCGCCCGAAGCCTTTGCCATCCTGATGCGCCGGCAATCCTCGCAACGCATAGGGCTCGTCGCCAACGCCTAGGAGTGCGGGCGAAGCGGTAGGTTCGGGCGTAGCTTGCGCAGCGGGAAATATGGGTCGAGCGGCCCCGACTATCTGTGGGGCGCGAAGGTCGTAGCCACGCCGCCAGCCCAGCGACCAGTCACACCCTGTCCGCGACCGTCCGTCTGGCGTAGGGCTCGATGGGCAAGGTCTTTGCATCTCTATCCCGGAGTCTCGCCAAAACATCAGGTCGGCGTGAGATGCGCTGTGCCCACAAACTGAGTCGGATCGTTAAAGGATGTCAACTATGCGTGCTGCATACGTCATGTTTGTCACGATTGCCTGTCTAGGCAGCGCTGCGGTGCGTGCGGATCCGCTGGGCTGCTTGATCCAGCCCTACCAGGAAGCCGATATTGGCACTCAGGTGGTGGGGGTCATCGATCACGTGCTGGTGGAGCGCGGCGACTTCGTGAAAAAGGGTCAACCCGTAGCACAGCTCAATTCCGACGTCGAGCGCGCCGCGCTGGCGGCGGCGAAGCTGCGCGCGGAGGCCACCGCGGATCTCAGGGCGGCGGCGTCCAATCACGAGTTCGCGCAGAAGAAGAAGGTGCGTACCGACGATTTGTACCAGAAGAATTTTGTCTCCCAGCAGGCCACCGATCAAGCAGCCACCGAAGCGCAGGTGGCCGAGATGAAGCTGCGGCAGGCCCGGGAGCAGCAGCGTTTGGCGCAGCAGGAACTGGCGCTGGCTCAGGCTCAGCTGGCCCAGCGCACCATCCGCAGCCCGCTGAACGGGGTGGTGATCGAGAAGTACCTGTCCGAGGGCGAGCGAGTGGAAGAGAAGGCCGTGGTGAAGGTGGCCACTATCGATCCGCTGAAAGTGGAAGTGATCGTGCCGGCCAGCTACTTCAGCAAGATCAAGCAGGGTATGGGGGCTAATGTGAAGCCCGACATGCCGGATGTCGGAGCGCAGAGCGCAAAGGTCGTAGTGGTGGACAAGGTGATCGATGCGGCGAGCAACAGCTTCCGCGTGCGGCTTGAGCTGCCTAACCCCAACTACCAGTTGCCGCCCGGACTGCGGTGCAAAGTCGACTTCGACCTGGGCGCGCCTACCGCCGACAGCGCACCACAGAAGCCCGCCACACGCCCTTCGGCTGACAACGCACAGCCGAAGTCGGCCACAGCGCCTTCGGCAGACAGCACGCAACAGAAGCCGATGGCCCGCCCCTCGGTGGCCGCAGCGAGCAAATGAAGAGCGGGTGAGCCGAATCAGCCTTTGAGGTAGGCGAGCGGTGAAAAAAAGCCCGCGCATCCGGCGCAAGAAGCCGCTGGTCGAGGAGATCGAGCCGAGAATACTTTACTCGGCGGATTTCGCGCCTGTCGTCCTGGACCCTCACGCGGTCTTACCCCAGGCCGAGCAGCGTGTGCTGGATGCGGGAGGCGAGTTCGCGGCCAGCACGGCTCAGCGCCAGGCCAGCGCGCCGCAGTCCGTGCGCCACGAGGTCGTGTTCGTCGACACCGCCGTTGCCGACTATCAGAAGCTCGTCCAGGACATCACCGCCAACAGCGACGCGCAGCATCAGTACGACGTGGTTTTGCTGACCTCGGGCGCGGACGGCATCAAGCAGATCACCCAGACCTTGGCGGGAATGCACGACATCAGCGCCGTGCACATCGTCTCGCACGGCGCGGACGGCGAAGTGCTGCTGGGCGGGGCCACACTCAATTTCGACTCCCTTCTCAAGAACGCATCCCAGATCAAGGGTTGGAGCCAGGCCCTGGCGCCCGGGGCGGACCTGCTGATCTATGGCTGCGATGTGGCGGAATACGCCGACGGCAAAGCGCTCGTGGATGCATTGTCGCGTCTGACGGGAGCCGACGTCGCGGCCAGTGAGAACTTGACGGGCGCTGCCGCCCAGGGCGGCGATTGGAAGCTCGAGTATCAAGATGGACGCATCGAGACGGGTGTCGCCGTAAGCCTGTCAGAACAGTTGGACTGGAAAGGCACACTGCAGGCCGTCGCACAGGGCGTCGAGACGAAGGCCAACAGCACGACTGGCAACACGCAGATGACGAATGGCTCCGTTCAGGCCCGCACGGTCGCGATCGATGGCAGCGGCAACTACGTCATTGTGTGGAGCAGTAACGGACAGGACGGCAGCGGCCAGGGTATTTACGCGCAGCGCTACAACGCTGCCGGGGTAGTCCAGGGCGGCGAGTTCCGCGTCAACACCACGACGTCCAACGACCAGACCGATCCCGCGGTGGCCATGGATGCCAACGGGAATTTCGTCGTCGCCTGGTCAGGAAACGGAACCGGTGACTCCGCCGGCGTGTTCGCCCGTCGGTATAACGCCGCCGGCACTGCACTCGACGCCACCGAAGTCCGCGTTAACACCACTACGGCTAGCACCCAGCAATCACCGCTTATCGCCATGAACGAGAGCGGCAGCTACGTCATCGCTTGGGGCAGCGACGGGCAGGACGGCAGCGGCCAGGGCGTCTACGCACAGCGCTACAGCGCCGCCGGGACGGCCCAAGGCGGCGAGTTCCGCGTCAACGTCACGACGGCCGGCGACCAGTGGGCCGACAGCATCGCGATGGATGGCGCCGGCAACTTCATCGTCGCGTTCTCGAGCAGCGATGGCAACGGCCTGGGCGCGTACACGCGACGCTACAACGCCGCCGGCACCGCACTGACCGGCGAGGTGCAGGTCAACACCACGACCGCTGGCGACCAGACGTGGACTACCGTCGCGATGAACCGGAGCGGCGCCTACGTGGTCGCCTGGAGCGACACCGGCGCGGACGGAAGCGGCTCGGGGATCTACGCCCAGCGCTTCGACGCCAATGGCGTGGCTCAAGGTTCGGAGTTCCGTGTCAATAGCACGACCGCCGGCGACCAGGTGCACCCCACCGTCGCCATCGACGCAAGCGGCAACTTCACCGTGGTTTGGTCCAGTTTCGGTCAGGACGTGGCCGGCACTTGGGGAGTCTACAAGCAGGACTATAACGCCGACGGCACGCCATTCGGTGGCGAGACGCGGGTCAACACGACTACGAGCGGCGACCAACAGGACATCGGCGTCGCGATGAACGCCGTTGGTCAGTACGTGACGGTATGGGATGGCAACGGTCCTGGGGATGCGAATGGCGTGTTCTTCCAGCGCTACAGCTCCGGGCTGGTGGTGGACACCACGAACGATACAGCCGACGGTACAACCACCAGCATAGCCAACCTGCTCGCCAACAAAGGTGGTGACGGCAAGATCTCCCTGCGCGAGGCGATCCTCGCGACCAATGCAACCGCCAACGTCGGTGGGCCGGACCGGATCTACTTCAACATTGCGAGCAGTGGCGTCCAGACGATAACCGTCGGCGCCGGTGGCTTGCCCCTGATCACCCAGGCGATCGACATCGACGCCACCACCGAGCGGGGATTCGCGGGCACGCCGCTCGTCGAGTTGAACGGCACTTCGGCTGGAGCGGGAGTCAGCGGGTTGACGCTTTCCGCGGGGAGCGATGGCAGCACGATCAGAGGGTTTGCCAGCAACCGATTCAACTACTTCGGGATCCTGATCGACGGATCGTCGAACAACGTCATCGTCGGCAACTTCCTGGGAACGAACGCCGCAGGCACCGGAGGTGGAGTAGGCAACAACACGGGCCTCGGATTGTGGAACAGTTCCACCAACAATACGATCGGAGGGACGACGGCCGCCGACCGCAACATCATCTCGGGCAACAATGTCGATGGTGTCCAGTTCAAAGGGGCCGGCATCCAGAACAACGTACTCATGGGTAACTACATCGGCCTCGACGTGACTGGCGCGGCCGACCTGGGCAACGCGAATCAGGGCGTGGCGATATTCAACGGCGCGTCGAACAACACGATTGGCGGGACAGTAACCGCCGCGGCCAATGTAATCTCCGGCAACAACGGGACAGGCGTGCGTATCACGGTCGCGGGTAGCACCGGTAACGTCGTTGAGGGGAATCTCATCGGCACCAACGCCGCTGGCACTGCTGCGATCGCGAACAGCGTCGACGGGGTCAACATCACCGATGCCTCGGGCAACACGATTGGCGGCACTGTCGCCGGTGCCGGAAACCTGATCTCCGGCAATACCGGGTCAGGCATCAGCCTTGTGGGTGTCGGTACGAACAACCTCGTCCAGGGCAACTACATCGGCGTCAACGCGGCCGGCACAGCCCAGTTTCTCAACACCGCCGCGCAGCTCACGATCCAGTCGTCCGGGAATACGATCGGCGGCACCAGCGCGGGGAGCCGCAACCTCATAGCGGGCAACGTGATACTGACCGGCGCCAGCGCAACCAACAACCTCATCCAAGGCAACTACATCGGTATCAATGCGGCCGGGACGGCCGCGCTGACCGGAGGCGGCTCTTTCGACGGGATCGCCCTGAACAGCGGAGCGGCCAACAACACGATCGGCGGCACCACCGCCGCTGCCGGCAACGTGATCGCTTATATGCAAGGCGACGGCGTGTACCTGAACGGCGCGGCGACTCTCGGCGACGCCATTCTTGGCAATTCCATCTACGGCAATGCCCGCGCTGGCGGCGACACCGGCATCGACCTCGCTGGGGGTGACGCCGCGCCGCGTTGGGTCACTCCGAACGACGCCGGCGATGGCGACACCGGGCCCAATGGCCTGCAGAACTTCCCGGTCCTGACATCGGTCTCGTCCACGTCCGCGGGCACCAACTTCGTCGGTAGCTTCAACTCCAAGGCGGGCACGTACCGCATCGAGTTCTTCGGCAACCGGCCCTTCACTCCGGGTGTTCTCGACGGCAGCGGCTATGGAGAAGGAGAGCGCTTTCTCGGCTACATCACGGTGACGATCCCGGGTCCCGGCTCCGGCACCACACCCTTCAACGTTACGCTCCCGACTTGGGTCAACAATGGCGATGTGATCTCTGCCACGGCTACCGTGGACCTCGGCGGCGGAACTTACGGCTCGACCTCGGAGTTCTCGCAGGACGTAACGGCCACTAGCAACGTCATGGTGGTGGACACCGCCAGCGACGTCCTCGATGGGACGACCACATCGGTCAGCAATTTGGCGGCCAACCGTGGCGCCGACAGCAGGATCTCTCTGCGGGAGGCCATTACCGCGACCAACAACACGGCGGGACCGGACTTCATTGCCTTCGCGATTCCGGGCGCGGGGCCGCAGACCATTACGTTGGGCTCGGCGCTGCCGAACATCAATCAGGCCCTCACCATCGATGGTACCACCGAGGCAGGCTTCGCCGGCACGCCGCTCGTGGAGATCAGCGGGAACAACACCGTGGCGAACGGGCTGACGCTCAACGGCGCTGGCTCCAACGGCAGCACTATCCGGGGGCTGGCGATCAATCGGTTCACGGGGGACGCGATCCTGGTCGGGGGATCGTCGAACAACATCATCGCCGGCAACTTCTTGGGGACAGACCCTACCGGTACCGTGGCGAGGCCTAACGCGGTCGGCGTGCTCTTCAACCCCGGTTCGGCCAACAACCTTATCGGAGGCACGACCGCGGCCGCCCGCAACATCATCTCGGGCAACAGCGTCGACGGTATTCAGATGACTGGCGGAACCACCTTGAACAACCTGGTGGAGGGCA
>DATJVW010000120.1:0-8868 GCA_035501675.1 Burkholderiales bacterium | reverse complement strand
CGGCGCCGTCAGGTACGACCACCCCGCCCTAAGCTCGGCCTCCAGGAATACGGCCCCGGTGAGCCGTACCGCCCGCAGCACGTCCGAGAGAGCATCCATTGCAGCAATTCATGACTCGACCGTCGATGGGAGGGGCATCGTACCGCAGGGCCCGCTATGTTGCTAACCGGCCGCGCCCCCCGGTCGTGCCACGATTCTCACCCACCAGACCGGCGCTACCTCAGCGTCTCAGCGTTACGATCACCAGGCCGAGCGTGAGCAGCACGATGCCCACCAGCTCGCGCCGGTTGAACTGCTCCCGGAACACGCGCCGCGAGACGGCGTAGCTGAACAGCAGCTCGACGAGGCCGAGCGTGCGCACGTGCGCGATCGGCTCGATCGCCATGGCAGTGAACCAGCCCACAGACGCCGCCGCCCCCATGAATCCCGCAAAGAGAGAGGCGCGCCACGCGCGCAGCACGCGAACGACGACGTCGGTCTTGCGCAGCAGGAGCCAACCGCCGAGCAGGACGGTCTGCAGGATCTGCGCGAACACGAGCGCATACGCCGCCGCCATCGGGAAGGGGGTGTGTTCGAGCGCCAGCGCCGCGCCGCGGTAACCCACCGCCGAGAAAGCGAAGCCTGTACCCGAAGCGAGACCGAGGAGAGCAGTGCGGGAAGTCCAGCCTGCGACCAACTCGCGTATGGGGTGCCCGCCCTGGGACGGCGACAGCAGCAATACGCCCAAGGTCGCGCAGGCAACGGCCAGCGCGGTGATGAGCGTGATCGGGTCACCGAGAAACAGGAAACCGAACGCGGTGACCTGAATGATCTCACTCTTGGAGTAAGCCACGCCGAGCGTGAAGTTGCGCTCGGCCATCACCCGCAGCAGCAGCGCCGTTGCACCGATCTGGCTCACCGCCCCCACACAGACCCACCCCACAAAAGCCGCGTTGGGGGACGGAAGATCGAGCCGGCCAACGGCATGCACCGCATACAGCCATAACGCCGCGAAAGGCAGACCGTAGAGGAAGCGAACCAGCGTCGCGCCGAGGGTGCCCAGCTCGCCCGTCAAGTGTCGCTGGGCGGCGTTGCGCGCCGTCTGAGCAAAAGCGGCCCAGAGGGTGATCGGGATCCACAGCCACGCCGGTGTAAAGCCTGCCGTCACGGGCTCTAGGATTAGCGTCTTGTTCAAGTCCGAGGCAACGCGCGCCCGTCGACCCCAAGCTTGGGCATGACGAACGGGTGTGCTTGCTCGTAAGCGCGAGCGGCGCGCAGCACGAGCGCGTCGGCGAACTTTGCGCCCACCAGCTGCATCGCCACCGGAAGCCCATTGCGAGCGAAGCCACACGGCACGGTGGCCGCCGGCTGCTGAGTCAGGTTGAAGGCGTAGGTGAACGGCGACCACTGCCACCAGCGCTGCATCTGCGTGTTCGGCGGCACCTCGTGGTTGACCGCGAATGCCGTGGTCGCGAGCTGGGGCGTGATCAGCAGATCGTAGTCGGCATGCAGACCGATCATGCGGCGCGCGAAGCTTTCGCGCTGCTTCTCGATCTGGCGGTATTCCAGCGCGCTCAGGTGAAAACCCGGCTCCGCCAGCTCCAGCATCGGCTGGTCGCACAGCGCACGCTGTGCCGCAGTCATCGGTGCGACGGCCAACGCCAGCGCCACGGCCCATAGCGGCTGCATGATCGAGATGGGATCGTCCAGCGCGAGATCGACTTGCTCGACGCGCGCCCCCAGCTCGGCGAGACCCTGGACGCTCTTGTCCACCAGCGTCGCCACCTCCGGATCGACCTTGGCGTAACCGAGCGTCGGGCTATAAGCGATACGCAAGCCCTTCGCGCCGTCCTCCAGTCCTTGGCGATAGTCTATATGCAGCGGCGGCGCCTGATACCAGTCGCGCGCATCGGGCCGCGCGATCACCGTCAGCATCAGCGCGGCGTCGGACACCGTGCGCGAGATCGGACCCTGATGCCACAACGTGAGCGCCGGGGAGTGGGGATGCACGGGGACGATGCCCCAGGTGGGCTTGAATCCGAACAAACCCGAGAAGCCCGCCGGGATTCGGATGGAGCCGCCACCGTCGGTCGCAATGTGCAAGGCGCCCATGCCGAGCGCTGCGGCCACCGCCGCACCGCCGCTGCTGCCGCCGGGCGTCATGCGCGTGTCCCACGGGTTGCAGGTGGTGCCGGTGAGCGGGCTGTCCGTTACGCCCTTCCAGCCGAACTCCGGGGTGGTGGTCTTGCCCAAGAACACCGCGCCTTGCTCCTTCATGCGCGCTACCGATGCGCCATCCTCCTCCCACGGCTGGTTGGCATCGATGGTGAGCGAGCCGCGCCGTGTGGGCCAGCCCTTGGTGAGGATCAGGTCCTTCACCGTCGCCGGAACACCATCCACCAAACCCAGCGGTACCCCCCTTTGCCAGCGCGATTCCGACTCGCGGGCGCCGTTGAGCGCGAACTCCTCGTCCACCAAGACGAAAGCGTTGTAGATCGGTTGGAGCTTGCGGACGCGCGCAAGCGCCGCTGTCACCACCTCGACCGGGGACAGCCGCTTCGTTCGATACCGCTCGACCAGGTCGGCAGCCGGCATCGACAGGACTTCGTCGGACACGTTCAGCCTCTCTTGTACGGATCAAGAAAACCGGGCGAGAGAGCGACCTCCCGCCCGGCTGTCGGCGAAGGGAAAGCACCTTCGCCGCGTCCCTCGTCTCGAATCGGAGAGAGGCGGATGGCTACCGCTTCACGCTTTCTTGCTCTTCAGACCCTCCAGCACCGCGTCGGGCGTGATCGGCATGTGGCGCACGCGCACGCCCACGGCGTTGTAGATGGCGTTAGCCACCGCCGGCGCAACCACCGTCGACGCGGGCTCGCCCACGCCGCTCGGGTGCCGGCCCGATTGGATGATCTCCACGTCGAACTCAGGGACGTCCGCGAGGCGGATCGGCTGGTACTCGTGGAAGTTCGTCTGCTGGATGGCGCCGTCTTTGTACGTCAAGCGCTCGGACATGATCTGGCTCGCGCCCCACAACGCTGCGCCCATGATCTGGGCTTTGGCGTTGGTAGGGTTGATGCAGGTGCCCATGTCCATCGCGATCGTCACCTTGTTGATGCGGTACTTGCCCGTCTTGGGATCGACGGTGACCTCCGCGACGCCCGCCACCCACGTCGGACTCTGCCGCTCCTCCGCGGACGATACGGCCAGCCCCATGCCGGTGTTCGGCGGCAGCTTCCTCGAGCCCCAGCCTGCCTTGCCCGCCGCGACGCGCAGACAATTGGCCAGCCGCAGCGCGCCGCCGACCGTGGCGGACTCGTAGGGGATCCAGGTTCCCTCGTTGGGCCAGGGCAGCGAGATCCACAAGCGATCCATGTAGTAGTCGGAGGCCGTGCCCGGCGGATAGCCGGTATTGGGGATTCCCCGATTGCCGCCCTTGCCGTTGAGCATCGACACGCGGAACTCGAGCGGATCGCGCCCCAGCGCGTGCGCGACTTCGTCCATGAAGGACTCGACCACGAACATGTTGTAGCTGTTGGACACCGTGCGCAGGGCACTCGCCTGCACCGCCCAGGTGGTGCGGTCGCTGTCCCAGGCTCTCACGCGATGGTTGGGCACGTAGTACCAGTGATCGCTGCCGCCGATCGACCATTGATCGATGTCCTGCTTCCTCGCGTCCCAGGAATCGAGCTGCAGCCAGTCGGTGCCGTACTTCTTGCCCACGAAGAAGCGCGGACCCATCCAGCCGCACACGATGTCGTGGTTCATCGAGACCAGCTTGCCGTCCTTCAGGCCGGCCTTGAGCTTGTGGTAGGTAGGCGTGCGCGGGAAGCTGGTGGCGAACTGCGTCTCGCGCGTCTGGATGAACTTGACCGGACGGCCGACTTCCTTGGAGCAATAGGCCGCTGCGAGGATGTCGTCGTAGTCCTGCTTGCCCCCGAAGCCACCGCCCACCGCGAACTGGTGCACGTAGATCTTCAGGTCCTCTGGCTTCTTGTTCAGCACCTTGGACAGGTACGCGCTCAGCGTCATCCGCGCGAAGGACGTGCTCTGCGTGCCGGTATAGACATGCCAGCTCCCGTCGCCCGCCTGGTACACGGTCGCGTTGATCGGCTCCATGGTGGCGTGGCACACCATGTCCGTCGTGTACTCCATGTCCAGCACCTTGTCGGATGCGGAGAAGGCCTTCTCCACGTCGCCCTCCAGCACCCAGGCGGCGCTCTCCTCGGTCTGTTCCGACAGCGCGGAAAACTCCTCCATGATGTCGTTCAGGGTGAGCTTGCCGTAGGGCCCGGGATCGACCTTGACCTTGAGCGCCTTGGTGGCCTTCATCGCCGCCGGGAACGTCTCGGCCAGTGCGACCACCCAGCCGGTGCACTTGCCCAACGACTCGTCGACTCTCACGGCCTTGATGAAGCCGGGGATCTTCTTGGCCTCGGTTTCGTCGATGGACTGCACCTTCGAGCCATAGCGCGTGCGCGGCGTCACGAGCGCGCCGTACACCATGTTCGGGAGGAACACGTCCATGCCGTACTTGGCTTGGCCGCTGGTCTTGGCCGGTATGTCCAGCGCCGGCACCGATTTGCCGACGATCTTGTAGTCGCCGAACGCCTTGAGCGTGATCTTCTTGAAGTCCTCTGGATAGGCGAACTTGCGATCGATCTTCACCTTCTGAACGATCTCGCCGTAACCGACCGAGCGGCCCGAGACCTTGTCTATCACACGGCTGTTCTCCGCGTAGCAATCGCTCGCCTTGGCGCCGAGCAGCTTGGCGCCGGCTTCGACGAGCGCGATGCGTCCCGCGGCTCCGGCCCGCGACAACCGATCGAACTCGGTGGTCACGCTGCCGCTGTTCACCGTGTAGGCCAGGCCGTAGACGGCGAAGTTCTCGATGCTCTCGAGCGGCGTGTCCAGGCGCACGTCGTCCCACTTGACCTCGAGCTCCTCGGCGATGATCTGGGCGAGCCCCGTGCCGATGTGCTGTCCCATCTCGGCCTTGACGATGTGCATCGTGGTCTTGCCGTCCGGCGTGATGGTGAACCAGATGGACGGCGTGAAGGCGTTGCCCTCGCCCATCGCGGCCTCGGCGTTGCGGTCGTCGACCAGCCCGGGAAGCCCGATGCTGAGGAATCCACTCCCGGCGAGCACGGCGGAGCGCACCAGAAAGTCGCGTCGTGTCAGTCCTACCTGAGTCGCGTCAGACATTCTTTGTGCCCTCCTTCATGATCTGCGCGGCGCGCTTGACCGCGCCCACGATCCGGGGGTACGTGGCGCAGCGGCACAGGTTGCCGTTCATCCCGTCCACGATCTCTCTGTCGCTGGGATTGGGATTGCGGGCGAGCAGCGCGGCGGCCTGCATGATCTGTCCCGATTGGCAGTAGCCGCACTGCGGCACCTGCTGTTCGATCCAGGCCTGCTGCACCGGATGCACGTTGGCCGGGTCCAGGCCTTCGATCGTCGTGATGAGCACGCCCTGCGCGTCCCCGACCGCCACGAGGCAGGAGCGCACGGCCTGGCCGTTGACGTGCACGGTGCAGGAGCCGCACAGGCCGACTCCGCATCCGTATCGGGTTCCGGTGAGTCTCAGCTCTTCCCGGATGACCCACAACAGCGGGGTGTCCGGTGGAGCGTCGGAGAAATAACTCTGTCCATTGATGGTGAGCTGCGGCATAGCTGAAAGATCTCCCTCGAGTTGAGCACCCAACTGGCCGGCGTGTGCTTCACCGAGCAGTCACGTGCGGCGCGCAGGCTTCCCGTCCAAAAGGCGGGCATCGCAAACGAGTCGCGGTGCTCGGGACAGGTAACAGCGCTGCGGACCTGGGAGTCGAGCGGGAGGAGGCGGGTGTCGCGCACCGACCCGGCCGGGCTCGCAGGCTTTCCGCCGCTGGCTGCCAAGCGCTGCCAGGTCTTGTTTTGAAGCCTCGTTCGCCACCCGCGCTGCTGCGCGGGAAACCGACGTGCCTTTTTCTTGGTGACGCTGAAAAACGATACGCCCGTACCGGGGTACAAGCAAGGGTCTGGACGCCTACCGAGCCGTTCTGGTCGAGCCGCTTCGATTCTGCCCGGTTCGGGCTGAGCCGTTCGACCAGGACAGGCTCCGGCGGGCGGAGTCAGAACACGGACGATCGACGGCCTGAGACGCTTCGATTCCGCGGCTGACGCCACTAGCCCGTTGGTCCTGAGCGCAGCGGCGCTGCGCCCGGAGTCGACGGGATCACCGCGAACGGAGCTCCTCGGCGGCCTCTTAACCCTTTGGCTGCGGCTCCATCAGTTTGCGCAGTACCAGGCGGCGGTTGCGGATGTACGGCCTGACCTCGGTCACCCAGCGGCCTTTGTCCACCGCCTTGGCCCAGGCGTCGCTGGTCAGCACGTCGGGGCTCTCCAGTTCGTATACAGCGCTGTAGCGCGGCTCGCCTTCGGCCACGATGGTTTGCTTCTTGCCGGCGATGAACATGGTGAGCGGCTCGGACTTGTAGCGCTTCGCGGAGATCACGCCCGGCACTTTCAGAAGGAACGGGACGTGCTCGGAGTCGTAGACCTCGTTGAACAAGGCCTCTTTGGCCGGGTCCACGTCCATGCTGGCGATGAAGATGTAGCGCGCACGAGTTGCCATCGGTTCACTCCTCCCGAGTTGATCGCAGAGCGGTCATCGTACCGCACCGGCGCGCCATGTTGCCGATCGATGACGGCAAAGCGAGAATGGCCGGCACGGCTGGGAAGGATGCGGGCTGAGAAACGTGTTGATGAAGAGCGCTTTATTCGTTCTCGCGGGTGTCCTCGCCTGCGCGGCCACCCTGTCCGCCGGTCAGGGCAGGTTCGTCGGCAGAGTGGTTGTGGAGTGGCTCGACGATCCATTCGTGGCCAAGCTCCAGCTGCGCGAGGATTTCGGGTTCGAGGACCCGGCGGGGAAACTGTGGCTCGCGCGCCAGGGTCAGGTCCTCGACGGCTCATCCATCCCTCCGGCGTTCCGCGACATGATCGGCATGCCGTTCAGCGGAGATTACCGACGCGCATCGGTTGTCTACGACTACTACTGCCAGGTGACGAGCGAGCCATGGCGGGACGTGCACCGGATGTTCTACTACGCCAGCCTGACCGAAGGCGTGAGCGAGGTGAACGCCAAGGTCATGTACGCGGCGCTCTATGCCACCGGCTCGCGCTGGGAGATGCCGGGATCGAGCTGTTTCAAGTCATGCCACGCGGCTGCGCCGTCGCTCACTTGGAAGCCGCAGGTCGAGGAGAAAGACGTGAGGTCCGTGGTCGAGTGGATCAGGCAGACCAGCCCCACCTTGGAACAGATCGACAAACGCGTGGACGCGGCCGTGCGCAAGCCCGGCCCGCATGTTTTCGCGCAAGGCCACCAGAGGGAATCGGAGTGAGGGGGTGGCTAGGCCGCGGCGAAGAGCGCGCGCAGCGACGGCGCCTGTATGACTCGGTCGCGACCCTGCCGCTTCGCCTGATACAGGGAACGGTCGGCGGCGGACAAGACGTCTTCCGGCAGGATGCGATCGTCGGGCACGGCGGTGGCCACCCCGACGCTGACCGTGATCGTCTTGCCCCCCGAGCGGCTGGCGCCTTCGATCGCGAGGCCGCTGATCGCGCGCCGCAGCAGCTCGGCACGTTCCCGCGCGTGGCGCCGCTCGACGCCCGTCGCCAGCACGACGAATTCCTCTCCGCCGTAGCGGGCGACCAGGTCCGAACCACGCGCAAAACACCGCTGCACCGCGTCGGCCACGGCGCAGATGCAGCGGTCCCCACACAGATGCCCGAAGCTGTCGTTGAAGCGCTTGAAATGATCGATGTCGATCATGAACAGCGACACCGGAAGCTGCTCGCGGCGAGCGCGGTTCCACTCGCGCTCGACCTGCTCGCTGAAGTAGCGCCGGTTGTAGAGGCCCGTGAGCGCATCCTTCAGAGCGAGGCCCTGGAGCATGCGCTTGGTCTTCTCGAGCCGGTGCTGCTTCTCGATGAGCTGCTGCTCGGTGAGGATGCGCGCGGTGACGTCCGAAAGCGTCCCGACGAAATGCTTGATCTGGCCGGCGCGCTCCAGGATGGGCGCCAGGTTGAGCTCGTTCCAGAACGGCGAACCGTCCTTGCGGTAATTGCGTACCGTGACCATGCAGCGGGTGCCGCTCTTCAACGCGGCACGCAGCTCCTCGAGACCGTCTTGACGGGTGTCGTCGCGCTGCAGGAACCGGCAGTTCTTGCCCAGCACTTCCTCGGCGCGATAACCGGTCAGCCGCTCGAAAGCCGGATTGACGTACACCAAGGGCATATCCGGCAGGCGTGCGTCCGCGATGACGAGGCCGTCATTGGACGCAGTCACTGCCTGCCGAAGCAGCTCTGGATTGATGTCTGTCTTCATCGGTTTTGTCAAGGAACGAACCCAAGTCCCTGACGCAATGAGTTTCGGAAAAATCTCACGCATCTTTAGCCCTTTTTTGACCTTCCCGGCATGAAGCAGTTCTCATGCCTGCAGGGTTCTAGACTTTTTGCGCGAATTCAGAGGCTTATTTAGACAGCCGGGATTGGCCCGAGAAGACCGTCCAGTCGGTTGCCGGCGACGAAAACCCGCTCCGAACCGGCGTCCACGCCCGAAAAACTGGGGTCTTTGTGCATTTCTCACACCGGCGCCGGTAATGCGTCAACGAGTCAAAAGGGTCCTCGACCGTACAGTGGCATCAACAGAAAACGCACTACGGACGGACCCAGACCATGACGACCAAGACCCTCACCAGCCTGCTGATCGGAGCCCTACTGGCAGTCGCCGCCTCCGCTCATGCCGACGAGAGCACCATCCAGGTCGCCATGGAAGACGGCAAGACCCGCGCCCAGTTCAGCATTGGCGATTCGCAATGCGTGCTGAAAGACGACGTGGTCCGCTGCAGCCGC
>DATJVW010000119.1:0-7527 GCA_035501675.1 Burkholderiales bacterium | reverse complement strand
CAGGCAGCTCTCCGGGTTGTGCACCCTGAGAATTCTGTCCACGTACTCCGCCGCGCGACGCCACAGAGGCGCCAGATCCGGGCCGAGCGCCATGAGCCCACCCGCGTCAGCGAAATCGCGAAGCACGTAGATAGCCGGAAGCCGATGTGTGGCGACAAGCGCCACCACCTGCGGAAATGGCCCCTTGTTCGCGGGATCAGCGAGAACCAGGATTGCCTGGGCCTGTCGCCGCGCCTGCTCGAGGGTGCTTTCGAAGGCTCCCGGCTCGCGAACGTTCATGATCCGGAGCCTCAAACGCAGCGCGGGAGCGGCGCTTTGAAGCTCCCTGACCTACTCCTGTTCGTTAGGATTGTCCAGGTTGGCAATCACGGCAACGGTGGACAGTCGGGGGACGGTCTCCTGGAGCAGCTCCAACCACTTGCCCGGGAGGCCCTGCGCCCAACCCAGGGAGAGTCCGGTCAGGTTGCCCCCGGGGCGCGCCAGGCTCTCTACCAGCCCCGTCCTCAGCGGGTCACCCATCACGGCGTCGACGATCGTGCTCGTGCTCGTGGCTTTCTTGGCCGCGATGCCCGCTGGGGTACCAAACGTGACGATGATGTCCACCTTGCTGGCGACGATCTCGCGCATCGGACCGGGAAGTTGATCATGGCGCCCTGCCCAACGAGTCTCGACGACGAGGTTTTGTCCTTCGACCCAGCCCAGCTCATGCAAATGAGTCCAGAACTCGGTGAAGCCGCGCGACGCGCTTCTCGGCGACCCCGTAGCGACGAAGCCGAGTCGCACGACCTTCTGCGCTGGCTCAGCTGCTTGCGCGAATGGAGAGGCAAGCATGGTGATTGCAAATGCCGAGCTCAACGCGAGGGTGACCAGAGCAAAGCGTCGTCTCACCGCATCACCTCGTCACCTCTCTCTAGCCCCGGTTCGGGAACTATGATAATTGTCAGGCCGAGGCTCTTCGTGGTCTGCAAGTTATGAGCGGCACGTTACACCTGCCCGAGGTTGTTGACCATGAGAAGCGCATCGCCTGCGTAATGTATCAACGGATGCGGACTACGGGGTGGCGGCGCCTTTCGGCATACCCGCATCGCTCGTATAGCCGCTTCGCCAGGACGTTTTGCTCGAAGACAACGGGGCTCAGCTTCCGAAGTCCTAGCTCCCGGCAGGTTCGTTCGGCTTCGGCCAGCAGCCGCGTCCCGATCCCCTTGCCTCTGTGCTCCACATCCACAGGCATTCCGCAGATGTAATAGCTTTGGTCTTCTTCGAGCACACTGTATGGGACCAGGACCGGATCGGTCTCCTCGTGTTCGTCGTCGACTTCCATGGGGAATGCAACCAGCATACCCACCACGGAACCCTGCACTTCCACCAACTTGCAGTTCTCGTAACTGAACGGCGTGCCTTCTCGCTCGTATCTTCTGCGCCCCACGTCCAGGATGTCCTCTCCCGGTCGAGCCAGTTTCGTCCAGATGTAGTCGGCAACGCCGTCGGAAGAAATTCTGTAGAGCTCGGCGATACGGTGGCATTCACTCCTTTGCGCGGGGCGTATGGAGTATTGCATGGGTAATCCGACCTCTCTCCAGAAAAACGAAGGCCCGGGGGCGCTTACCCCGGGCCTGTTTTGGCACGACAGCTCGCGGACTTGTTTGCGAGGCTCGACTCGCCCAGCGATCGCTATTCGACTTTCGCGGCGGCGCGCAGTTCTTCGATCTTCTTGTCGCGCGCCTGCTTGATCAGTTCCTGCTGCACGCGCTCCTTCACCTGTTCGTAAGGCGGGAACTGGACGGGACGGATGTCCTCCAGCAGGATGATGTGATAGCCGAAGCGGGTCTTGACCGGCACCTTGGTGTAGCCGCCCTTTTCCAGCTTGACCATGGCGTCGGTGAATTCTTTCACCAGGTTGCTGCCGTCGGTCCAGTCGAGCTCCCCGCCTTGCTTCTTGGTGCCTTCGTCGTCGGACTTGGTTTGCGCGAGCTGGGCGAAGTTCTTGCCGTTCGCCTTGTTGAGCTCGGCCACGATGGCCTTGGCTCTCTGCTCCGCTGCTTTCGCCTTCTTCGGATCGTTCGCGCTGGCCGCGTCAACCTTGACCAGGATATGCCGCACCCGGTACTCCATCTTCTGCCCGTTGTCGGTCTGCGCGGCTTTGATCTTGTCGTATTCGGCCCGCGTCTGCTCTTCGGTAGGCATGTTGTGCTTGATGAAGTCCTCGAAATAGGCGCGAATCAGGAAATCCTGCTTGGCCATCTCCAGCTGAGTCTGCACCTCGGGGCTCTTGTCCAGGCCCTCTTTGATCGCCTCTTGCGAGATCACCTCGCGGGTGATGAGGACGTCCTTCACCTGCTGGCGAAATTCAGGGGTGTCCCTCGGCTGTCCCTGCTGCCCTCCCTGCTGGGCCTGCTGGGCCTGGGCCTTGATGACGTAGTCGACCCGCGACTGAGGGATCGGGACGCCGTTCACGACGGCGACGTTGGCTTTGTCCTGGGCCTGGCTCGAAAGCGCGACCAGCGCGCCTGCGAGGATCAACGCGACGGCAGTCGCGGTCTTCATGGAGTGCATTTGAGTTTCCTTCATCGGTGAGAGGCTATGACGGGGCCTTGGACGCCTGCCGCGGCCAAGGGTTCGTTTCGGCTCGTGCGCATCGCTCAAGGCGGAAATGCCTCCTGCAGCTCTTGCGGCGTGAGAGCGCTGATCGCGAGCGCGTGAATCTGCTTGTGCAGCATGGCGCCGAGCGCTTCGTACACCATCCTGTGCCGGGCGACACGGGACTGGCCCTCGAAGCGGCGCGAAACGATCAGGACCTGGTAATGCCCGCCGCCGCCCTGTGCGCCGGGGTGGCCGGCGTGTTCGTCGCTCTGGTCCTGGATCTCGAGGAGCTCGGGCTGAAGCTGCCCCAAGCGCTGCTCGATGGACGCGACCACGCTGTCGACGCCGAGCTGCATGGCGTCACACGAACGCGAGGTCGGAGGATTCGCAGGGCATTTGCTACTTCCCCTGTTCGTTCTCGATGAAACGCGACAGCATCAGCCCCTGGAGGATGATGAACGCCAGCATCAGGCCGATCCCGCCGAACAGCTTGAAGTTGACCCACGTGCTCTCGGAATAGTTGTAGGCGACGTACAAGTTGGCCGCGCCCATGAGAGCAAAGAAGACCACCCAGCTCAAGTTCAACCGCGCCCAGACGGAATCGGGCAGGGACAGTTGCTCCTGCATCATGGTGCGGATCACGTTCTTCTTCAGGATCAGTTCCGCCCCCAGCAGGACGACGGCGAACGTCCAGTACAGCACGGTGGGCTTCCACTTGATGAACGTGGGATCTCGCAGCGCCAGCGTGGCACCGCCCATCGCGACGATGATGCCCAGGCTGATCCAGAGCATGTTGTCGACCCTGCGTCCGCGCAGCAGCACCCAGCCGACCTGACCGAAGCTCGCAGCGATGGCTACGGCGGTCGCGAGCAGGATCGGCGCCTGGTCCGCGGCCACTGCCCCGCCGGCCCCCAGCCCGCCGAGCAGGCTCGAGACGACAGACGCGGCGGTGTCCGGTGCGCGTTTCGCGCCCGTATAAGCGAGGAAGAACAGGATGACCGGGAACAGGTCGAACAGGACCTTCATTGGCGCCAGATGCTTGACGAAGCGGCGAATTATGAGGCCTGGCCGGTCTCGTGTCCAATCCCCCCGCGGCCCGGACTGGCGTGGCGGCCGGGGCGTAGCCGGAGGTCCCTGCTAAGATGACTGGCCCAACAAGGAGGGACAGGAGATGGCGCAGGTCAAGCTGGTGCAGGACGAAGAGGCTTCACCCGACGTGAGGGCGGTGTTCGACGACATTCGCACGACCCGCAACAGCGACTATGTGAACAACATCTGGCGCGCCCTGGCCGTGCATCCGCCCCTGCTGAAGCGCTTCTGGGGCCAGATGAAGCAGGTGATGGTCAACGATTCGCGCATCGATCCGCTGGCCAAGGAGTTCATCTACCTCGCCGTGAGCATTACAAACAACTGCGAATACTGCATCAACTCCCATATCGCGGCCGCGCGCAAGAAGGGCATGGACGACCAAACGCTGGCCGAGCTGGTGGAGATCGTAGCGCTCGCGAACGCGGGCAACCGGCTGACGCAAGGGTTGCAAGTCGAGGTGGATGAGCGGTTCAAGCCGAAATTCGAGTGACGCAGCGGTGGACTTCGAGCAGGTCGTCAACGCCCGCTACAGCGCCAGGATGTTCCGGCCCGAACCGGTGCCGGATGCGACCCTGCAGGGCATCCTGCTTCTCGCGCAGCAGACGCCGTCCTGGTGCAACAGCCAGCCCTGGCAGCTGGTCATCACCCGGGGCCAGGGGACGGAGCGCCTGCGCCAGGCGCTTTACGAGCACGCGCGCTCCGGCGTGCCCCCGACCCCGGATTTCCCGTTCCCGGCGGCGTACCTGGGTGTGTACCGCGAGCGCCGCAAGATCTGCGGCGTGCAGCTGTATCAATCGCTCGGCATCGGACGGGAGGACAAAGCCGCCGCGGCCGAACAATCCCTGGAAAACTTCCGTTTCTTCGAGGCACCACACGTAGCGATCGTGACCACCGCGCAGGCGCTCGGCGCGTACGGCATGCTGGACTGCGGCCTGTACGTGCAGACGTTCATGCTCGCAGCGCGCAGCCGCGGCGTGGACTGCATTGCCCAGGCCGCGCTCGCTTCGTATCCGCAGTTCCTGCGCCGGTTCCTGGGATTGGCGGACGAGCGCAAGGTGGTTTGCGGCGTGTCGTTCGGTTATGCCGACGCCGGCCATCCGATACATTCCTACCGGACTGAGCGCGCGGCGCCGAGCGAGGCGGTGCGGTTCGTGGACTCGTAGACCGGTGCCAGCACGGGCCGGCTCAAGCGGGCGCGCGCTTCTTGACGTGAGACGGGTGTCTCATTAGAGTCGACCGCAAGGCTGTGCATCTGTGGTGCCCGCGTCAGCGTTGAGCTTGACCCGCGGCGCCTCTGATGCGACGCAGCGCATCCGGCGGGCACCAAGACGGCGATGACAGGGGAGAGGGCGCGTTGGGCACGCAAATCGTCGAGGGCATGGCCGTGGAGGTGGAGGGCGCCGGAGAAGCGCTGGTGATGCTGCACGGCCTGGGTGGGACGTCTAACGTTTTTGCGCCTCAGATGAGCCTGCTCGCACCGCGCTTCCGCGTGATCCGACCCGATCTTCCGGGTTCGGGCCGTTCCGCGGCCAGTGCGGCACTCAGCATCCAAGGGGTGGTCGACGCCGTGCTGGCTGCACTAAGAGCGTTGGGCGTGGAGCGGGCCGACTTTGCCGGCCATTCCATGGGCTGCATCCTGTGCCAGCACATCGCCGTGCGCGAGCCTCCCTTGGTCAAGAGCCTGGCGCTCCTGGGGCCTCTGCTGGCTCCGCCCGATGCGGCGCGTCAGGCCTTGCGCGAGAGGGCCGTCAAGGCCCGCGCCGAGGGCATGGCGGAGATCGCGGAGGCCATCGTGAGAGGCGCGACCTCGGGCGACACCAAGAACAGCAATCCGGTTGCAATCGGTTTCATCCGCGAACTGCTCATGCGCCAGGATGCCGAGGGTTACGCGCGCAACTGCGAGGCTCTGGCCGACGCGACCGCCGCCGACGTGTCGCAGATCCGTTGCCGCGTGCTGCTTATCGCCGGTGACGAAGATGCCATTGCGCCGCCCTCGTATGTACGCGCCATGGCGCAGCGCATTCAGGGGGCGCGGATAACGGTGCTCAACCGCTGCGGACACTGGCTGAGCATCGAGCGCGCGGCTGAAGTGACCGCCGCGTTGAGGGAGTTCTATTTCGGAAGGCGTTGAATACGCCTCGGCGGCAAGCCCCGCTGCATCTGGCTTAGACAGGGCTGCTGCAACCACTGGAGGAGTGCACCATGGCAAACGTTCTGTTCAGCAACGTGCGGGTGATGGACGGCTCGGGCGAGTATCCGTTCACCGGAGAGGTGCTGGTCCAGGGAAATCGCATCCGGCGCGTCGCACGCGGGAGCCGCAATCTGCCGACGAGCGGGGTGACCGTGATCGACGGCGCAGGCGCCACGCTGATGCCCGGGATGACCGAGGCCCACACGCATTTCAGTTGGAACGACCAGCCGAGCCTGGACGCCATCTTCCGTATGCCGCCCGAGGAGCACACGCTGTTTGCCGCGGTCACGGCGAAGACCTATCTCGACTCGGGGTTCACCTCGTGCGTGGGCGCGGCCGCGGCGAAGCCCCGCCTGGACGTCGTCATCCGCAACGCCATCAACAGCGGTCAGATTCCCGGGCCGCGTTACCTCGCCAACAGCCAGGAGATCGGCACAGTGGGCGGCCTTGGCGACACCGCGCCGCCGCACGTGGAGCACGAGGGCCTCTCGTTCGCCTGCATCGTGAGCGGCCCGGAGGAAATGCGTCGGGCGGTCCGCCGGTTCATCAAATACGGCGTCGACCTCATCAAGTTGAACCTGTCGGGTGAAGAGATCGCGGGCCTGGGCGCGGAAGAGACGCCGATGGACGAGGATGAGATCGTCGCCGCGGTGCGGGAGGCGAAGAAGCGCGGCAAGCGCGTTTGCGCGCATGCGCGCAGTGCCGAGTCGGTCAAGCTGTGCGTAGAGCACGGCATCGAGATCATCTACCACGCGAGCTTTGCCGACGAGGAAGCGCTGAACCTGCTCGACAAGCACAAGGACAAGCACTTCGTGGCGCCTGGGCTGGCGTGGCTGATCCACACCGCGCGCGACGCAGCGCAGTGGGGCATCAAACCCGGCTCGCCGATGGCCATCCAGTACGAGCGCGAGCTGGCGGCGGCGTGCGAAACCATGAAGAAGATGCACAAGCGCGGGATCCGCGTGCTGCCGGGCGGCGACTACGGCTTCGCCTGGATCCCGCACGGCACCAACGCCAAGGACCTGGAGTATTTCGTGAGCCTCCTTGGCTTCACGCCGATGGAAGCGCTGCTCGCCTGCACCAAACTCGGCGGCGAGATCATGGGCAAGCCCAATGAGCTGGGCCAGGTGAAGGAGGGCTATCTCGCAGACCTGCTGCTGGTCGACGGCGATCCGCTGGCCAACATCAAGATCCTGCAGGAGAAGAGCCGCCTGCTTGCGATCATGAAGGACGGCGAGTTCCACAAGTGGCCCGATGCCCAGCCCGGCCGCATGCGCATGGCAGGCTGACGAAGCACCGCTCGACGCCGACGCGCTGACCAGCATGCGCCTGTTCCTGCTCACCTTCCTCAACGGCCTGACGCTCGGCGCGCTCTACTTCATGGTGGCGAGCGGCTTTACCCTGGTGTTTGGCCTCATGCGACAGGTCAATCTCGCCCACGGATCGCTGTATCTTCTCGGCGGTTACGTGGGCTACGAAGCGGGGCTCGCCAGCGGGTCCTGGTTTGTGGGCGTGGCGGCAGGCTTTGCGGCAATGGCGGTCGTGGGCCTGCTGCTGCAAGTGCTTGTGTTCCGCCACATGGAAGGCCAGGACCTGCGGCAGACGCTGGTGACCATCGCCATCTCGATCATCGCGGCAGACCTGATGCTCGCGCACTGGGGCGGGCT
>DATJVW010000118.1:0-3794 GCA_035501675.1 Burkholderiales bacterium | reverse complement strand
CTCGCAGCGGCCGACGACCAACGACCAACGACTGCTTCAGTCTGTCAGCATGATCCGGTACAGATATGGGGTGTCAGAAAACGAATCCCACCCGACGCTTTCAATGCGCAAGAGCTTGCCCCCGTGGAGCACGCCGAGAGCGGCATCGAACAATGCGCTGGCAGGATCGAAGTTGCGCGACTCCGCCTGCGCGGCGACGGTAGAAGCCGAAAGCATGACCTCAAGCTGGGTGCGGGTGGTGGTCGAACTGCCGATCTTGCGCACCACGGCCGGTGACAGTGACAACTGTTCGACCGCCGGTGCCGCCAAGCCCAGGTCAGAATTGGTCTGCTGCATGGGCACGGGCAAGATGAGGACTACTTCGCTCGGCCCCAGCGCCCGTAGCAGCGCATCCGCCGCCCGCAGGAGGGCTTCGGCGCGCGACACGTCACCAGAATATCCGCCCATTCCTCACCCCACTTTCTGCGCTACATAAGGCGCCAGGCTGGCGCAGACTGTCGGATCGAGCAGAGTGTCCGCGAAGTATTCCAGTTGCATGCGTTCCAGACTGCCGGCCCGGACGTTCAACGCCGGGGTCGCCTGCGCATTGCGCACGATTTGCGCACAAGCAAACTTTACGACGTCCGGAATCTGGTCCAGGCCGGCCGTGTAAGTGACCTCCACCTCGTTGTAGCCGAACCCGAGAGGATTCGAGGGCAAGGTCAGTTCGCCGGTATCCACGCAGAAGTCGATGGAGGTAACGTCCAGCGCGGACCACGTTCCCGGCAGCCCGAAGAGCAACGCCACATCAAAGGCGAGGTCGCCGATCGGAGTCTGTCCTGGATTCAAAGCAAGCTGCCCCATGGGGCGGTCTTCCCCGCGGCGAGGAACGGCGTATCGGCCACGCGCCGCCACCATCGGCGAGGTGGCGGGCGCGACCGTAGCGAGGGGCAGATATGTCAGCCGGACGGTGTTACGGTCCGGCCGCAGGCGCACGCGCTCGACATACTGCGACACGCCCAGCGTCGGACGCCGGCAGTGGGCGTCGATCAGCGATGACGCGGCCGCAATCCATGCCGCCGGCACCGTATTCTCCAACCCGTAAGTGCCGTACTCGGAAGCGTCAAGATAGATCATTTTGATTTTCTACTCAGAGCGGAAGAGCAGGTGAAGGGGCACGACTTCCAGTCGTGCCGTCAGGGTCTAAACGTGTCGGGCCTTTAAGGCCCTGAGAGCATTTTTCCCCAGAAGCTGAAGCCCGACTCTCTTGCTGCTACTTACGGCACGCCTGAAAGGCGTGCCCCTTCACTTGTGTGGGGGCACCCCCAAAAGGTCTACCGGTGGACCTGAACCGCGTAGTGCGCCGCGGAGGCCTGCTTCACCACGGGAGCGCCGAACTTCACGATTACCAACTGGTGGGCCAGCGATCCGGTCGCGCCTAACTGGAACACGCGCGGATTGGCGTCGGTCAGCCAGTGGTACTCGATCAGCGATTCGGTGACGATGTACGCGGGCAGCACCGCGCTACCGCTGCCCGGCGTCCCCGTGTAGCTGAGCGCCCACTCGGGAATGAGCGGCAGGTCTCCGGCTTGCGTGGAGAGCGTCTTCACCGTCAGCCCGCCTGCCACCTGGGTAGTCGAGAGCACGACGTTGAACTCCGCCTTCATCTCGCGGTCGATCAGGTCGAGCAGCACGGGATTGGCGTAGATGGCAGTCGGCTTCACCTCGTAGGAGGAGTTGGCCACCATGCTGGCAATCGTCGCCTTGAGCCCATCGACGATCAGGTCCGTGGTGTTGATGGTGGCGACGTTGCCGCCGGCCGTGATCTGCCCAGCAACGCCGTAATACTGCGTGGTAGTCGGAGCCGACAGTGAAGTGTCGTTGCCGTTCCACAGCGCCACGTCGTGGGTGCGCATCAGCCCATCGACCGAGTCGGCCAGGTCCTTGGCCTGCAGGAACGCGAACTGGCTCTGCTGCGCGCCGACTTCCATGTCGAACAGGTTGTAGTTGATCTGCGAAACCAGCGCCTTGAGCGGCACGCTGCGTTCCACGCGCGCCGGCGAGCCCACCGTGGCCACGATGTTGCGCGGGTCAACGAATCCTTGCGCCGCCGTGGGTGAGTTGATGGCCGTTTGCTCGAAGAAGCGCGAGGGATGCCCGGTTGCAGGCACCTGGCGCACGCGCTGCCCGAAGGCGCCGCGCCGGCGCACGATGTCGCTGATCTCGGTCTGATAGAGGTCGATTTCCACTGCGCCCGGACCGAGATAGTCCGCGGCGGCGTGGATGTCCATGAAAGAAGCTGTCATTGGTGTCCTTTCAGTGCTATTGAATTCGTCGGTGGGTGGAGAAAGCACTCAGCAGTCAGCAATCAGCACTCAGCCAAGAACCGTTGGATCCCCTAATGCTTGGCGGTCCTTACTGAGTGCTGACGGCTGAGTGCTGAGTGCTGCTTTGTTACCCGATGATCCCTGCCCGCGCCATCTGCGCCTTGACCGCGATGCGCTGGTCCACGGTGAGCAAGGCAAGCGCTTTGTCGAGCGTGGACATGTCCACCTTCTCCTGGCCTTCGATGCCGCTCTTGGCCAGCAGCGCGGTGATCATGGGCGGCAGGGTTTTGCGCGCGGCGGCGTGGCGGCCGGCTTCGGCCTTGAGGTCGGCGTTGGCGCGCTCCAGTTCGGCGACGCGCGCCGCGAGTTGCCGGCGCGATTCATCTTCGTTGTTGTCGACTGCGGCGACGATGCGATCGACTTGTGAGTTGAGCGCCTGCTGCTGCGCGTCGAGGCGGCCCAGCGCTTTTTCCAGCGATTCGGCCGCGGACGCCAGCCGCTCGGCGGTGGCGATGATCTGTTGCGTGAGTTCTTCGTTCATTCTCTTGTGGCTCCTAGGTTGTGTTCATTGGCCGTCGGTCGTCGGTCGTTGGGCGTCGGCCAGAAACCTGAACGGCCGACGACCGAGAGCCGACGACCGACGACGCTTGTAATTCAATCCACGTCTCCGGATACGCCGCCTTCTCGCGGCGCAAAATGGCCGCGCCGGTAAAGGTCGCCTCGGTCAGCACCCAGATGGAGGCGCGCACGTCGGCCACGCGGGCGTCGGCGATCTCGTAGGACATCCCCAGCCCGCGTGCGTTACTGCGCAATTCCTGCATCAGCTCAGGGAAATCGCGAGCGAAGAGATAGCCGCCGACCTCCAGGCGGCCATTCACGATCTCGGCCGAGGTGATGATGCCCACCTTGCGGCGAGCGTCGTGACCGTCCAGCGAGGGGGTGTAGTCGAGGCCCATCCCGAGCAGCGAGGCCAGAGCTCGCTCCGCCGCCGCCCGCGACAGCAGCACGCGATGTCCGCGCGCACCTGCCGGAGGCCGCGTGCTGGGCGCGTCCACCAATGTGAGCACGCCGCGGAACGGCTGCCGGTTGGGATGCCGCGAGACCGGCGGCATCGCGATCGCCATGGATGCGAGTTGAAGGGTCATAAGATTTCGGTGGAGGAACAGGTACCACGTAGCGCCGCAACGCACAGCCGCGAAGCGGCGACATTTGTTCGAGCCCAGCGCGTAAGCGCTGGGTCACGGATTTCAAATAATTCCCGGAGCCCCTTCAGGGGCGGCACGTTCCAGGCCGGTGCCGCCCTACGGGCTCGTTTTTCTTTTTCACGCTTTCCCAGCGCTTACGCGCTGGGCTAACCCAAATGTCGCCCTCACGGGCTTGGTTCACGCGCAAGCCAGAGAATCGCCGTAGGTGCGGGCCGAAATTGTAGGGTTTTCTTACGCCCGCTTCGCGGGCTCCGTCCCTCTCCCATGCTGACCCACGGCTTAC
>DATJVW010000117.1:0-20163 GCA_035501675.1 Burkholderiales bacterium | reverse complement strand
AACCGCCGACCAGCAAACCCAGCACACCGGTGTAGTTGAGTGACGCGAAGCCGGACAGATGTTGAGCGTTGGCGACGGAGAGCTCCTGATGGGTGGCTTGCATCGGCGCCGCGTTGTTGAACTCCAGCTGGAAGGCATCGTTGTACAGAGGCTCTGACGGGTTGAACTCCCATTTGGAGAAGTCCAGTCCGGTGGTTATGCCGACGGTGCCGGTAAAGCCATTTTGAGTGACGGCCTTGAACGCCACGCCGCCTTCGCGCCAAGTCGTGGGGATGATCAAAGTCTCGACAAAATTGCGTTGCACCCCGTAGAAGTTTGTCGGCTCGTGATGCTCATTCAGCAGACCCGCGGGCATGAGGAACAGCCCCGCTTGAAACGATGCCCAGGTGTTGATCGTGTGGTCGACATAGAACTGCTCGACCTCCACCTCGCCGGCATCGTCGGCTGAAGTCACGGCATGCTCCCATTCGAACTCGGAGTTGAAGCGCGTGTTCTCGTTGAACTGATAGCCGATACCGAAAACCGCACGCGCCAGATCGGCCGTCGTCTGTGACGCGTCCTGCGTGGGACGCATGTAGTAGATTTCGCCGTAGCCCCACAGACTCACTTTGTCCCAACGCGAGAGTTCGGGCGGCGCGGGTTGCTGCGCCGCAGGCGCCTGGGGTGATGGTTCCGCTTTGGCCTGTACCGGTTGCGGCGCTTTCGCCTCGGCCGGCTCCGGTGCCTGCCCTGGTTGCGCCGCGCCGGGCACCGCACTCTGCGATTTCAGCTCCCTCAGCTGCGCCTTGAGCTCCTCTAGCTGTTTGGACATCGTGTCGACTTTCTGTTCCAGCGTTTCTACGCTGGTCGGCGCTGCATCAGGCGATTGCGGATCCGCAGCGATAGCGCCAGCAGATGAAACAGCAACGATCACGATCAGGGCTTTGGACGCGGACGCGCTCTTCATGCCTGCCATTCCTCCTCACAGAAACAGTGAAAGAAAGAAATGGCTGGCTCGCCCCAGGTATGGGGGCTGGCTGGCTATTACGGTGCCATGATAATGACAATACGTCTCATTCTCTATTCCGTCAATAGGCTCCAGCGGGCCGGTGCGGTCAGCTCAGGAAGGAGGCTAGCGCGCCGGGCGCAAGGCCCGAGGCCGATGAGAACCAAATCGGTCAGCCGCCCTGGACGTTAGGCTGCGGAATTGCAGGGCCCCGGCCGCGCTTGTACACCATGACCGTGCGCCTGAACGTGATTACCACCGTTCCATCCTGATTGAAGCCGGTCGTCTTGACGGTGACGATGCCCACGTTGGGTCGCGACTTGGACTCGCGCTTGTCCAGCACTTCCGACTGCGAGTACAGCGTGTCGCCTTCGAACACCGGGTTGGGCAAGCGAATCTCGTCCCAGCCCAGGTTGGCGAAGACGTTCTGCGAGATATCGGTCACGCTCTGGCCCGTGACCAGCGCCACGGTGAACGTCGAATCCACCAGCGGGCGCTTGAACTCGGTCTGCGCCGCGTAGTGCGCGTCGAAGTGGATCGGCGCGGTGTTCTGCGTGAGCAGCGTGAACCAGATGTTGTCCACCTGCGTAACCGTGCGCCCGAGCGGGTGGCGGTAGACGTCGCCCAGCTCGAAGTCCTCGTAGAACCTGCCCTTCCACCCTTCTTTCACCGCCATGTCTCATCTCTCGAAGTTGGGTCTAGCCGCCAAGGCGCCAAGGTGAACCAATCACAGGAGTCTGAAACCGAGCGGGGACCGAGCCGCTACCTCGTGCACCCGACCCGTTCCTCTACCTGCCGCATAGATAGTCCCGTTTTGGCCTGTTTTTCTTGGCGTCCTGGCGTCTTGGCGGCTCAAATGGCATTTTCGCGAGCAAGGCGAGCGATGAAGGCCGCGTCGAAGCCCAACTCGGACAGGATGGCGCGAGTGTGCTGTCCGACCGAAGGAACCGGGTCCATGCGCGGCTCCTCCTCGTCCAGGCTGACAGGGGGCAGCAGCGCCCGGATGCGCCCGCCGGGCGAGTCTACCTCGCGCCAGCGCCCGCGCGCCGCCAACTGTGGATGGTTCCAGAAGCCCTGCATGTCGTTGAGGCGGGAGTTGGCGATCTGCGCCGCATCCAGCCGCGCAGTGATCTCCTCGGCCGTGAGGCGCGAGAACACATCCTCGATGAGCTGGGTGAGCGCCTCCCGGTTGGCATCGCGCTGGCTGTTGCGGCCGAACCGCGCATCGTCGGCCAGCTCCGGTCTGTGCAGGACGGTGGCGCAGAAGCTGGCCCACTCGCGTTCGTTCTGGATCCCGAAGAACACCGTCTTCCCGTCGCCCGCGGCAAATGGCCCGTAGGGATGGATGGTGGCGTGCCCGGCGCCGGTGCGTGGAGGCGCCTTCCCGCCGTAGGCAGTGAAATAGGCCGGATACCCCATCCATTCTCCGAGCGCCTCGAACATCGAGACGTCGAAAGCGGCGCCTCTGTTCGTCTTCTCGCGCCGGTACAGCGCGGTGAGGATGCCGGTGAAGCCGTACATACCGGCCGCGATGTCCGCAATGGAGATACCCGCCTTGCTCGGCGTCTGAGGCGTTCCCGTAACCGACACCACACCCGATTCGCACTGGATCAGCAGGTCATAGGCCTTCTTCTGGCTGTAGGGCCCGTCCGGTCCGTAGCCCGAGATGTTGCACACGATGATGCGCTCGTGCCGCTGCGTCAGCGCATCGGAGGACAGGCCAAGCCGTGCTGCGGCGCCGGGCACGAGGTTCTGCACGAACACGTCGGCCTTGGCCAGAAGGCGCTCGAGGATCACCCCGGCGTCCGCGTGCTTCACGTCGAGCGTGAGACTCTCCTTGGAGCGGTTGAGCCACACGAAATGGGAGGATTGTCCGAGCACGGTCTGGTCGTAAGCGCGCGCGAAATCGCCCACCTGCGGTCGCTCGATCTTGATGACGCGCGCGCCCAAATCCGCCAGCTGGCGGGTCGTGAACGGGGCCGCGACCGCCTGCTCCAGCGAGACCACGGTGATTCCCTGCAGTGGCAGCAACGTTGTTCTCACATCGCTTATCAGCCGCCAAGACGCCAAGACGGCCAAGAAGAACCAAAATCCACGACTCGAACACAGAAACAAGCCAGATTCGACACAAGACCACCGAGCTTCTACGTGCTAGCTCGGTTCTTTGCGGCGTGACTCTCGATTCCGTCTCTCTTGGCGTCTTGGCGGCCAGATCAGATTTTCGGGGAGTCGGCCAGAGCGACGCCGATCATGGAATCGCGCGTGGCGAGCGCCGCGAGCCGCTCCTCGCTCCAGCCTTCCGTGCCGGCCGGGCGCAGGGGCAAGACCAGGTAGCGCATGTCGGCGTTGGAATCGTGCACGCGTACGCTCACCCGATCGGGCAGCTCGAGCCCGAACTCGCGCAGCACTGCGCGTGGCTCGCGTACGACCCGCGACCGATAGTTGCGGCTCTTGTACCAGTCGGGGGGAAGCCCGAGCAGCCAGCGCGGATAGCAGGAGCACAGCGTGCACACGATGACGTTGTGTACTTCTCGCGTGTTCTCGACCACGATAAGTCTGTACGCGCCGTGGTCGAGGCCCACTTCCTCGGCCGCGGCGTTGCCGTCGGACAGCATGCGCTGCCGATATGCGGGATCCACCCAGGCGCGCGCGACCATCTTGGCGCCCAGACCGGCGTTGCGCCCGTCCATGTCCTCGATCTGCCGGCGCACCTGGTCAGCGGTGACGATGCCCTTTTCGATGAGCAGCTCGCGCACCGCGACCTCCATGGCCTGGTAATACGTGAGCTTCTCGCCGGCGTCGGGAAGCGTCGCGTGCGGATGGTCGTGGTCGTGATGCTCGCTCATGGTTTGTCCGCTTCCACCGGCTCCAGCCAGTGCTGGTAGATCTCCACGTCCACCGTGTCGCCCGACCATCCGGCGTAGTCAGGCCAGACCTCGCGCTGGGCAAAGCGCACCCGGTACAGCGGCTGGGCCGGCTGTCCGCTGCGCGCGTACGCCAGTTCTTCCGGGTTGGGGTAGACGCCGCACAAGCGTTCGACCACACCGGTATGCCCGCGGATGTACCAGGGAATGCGTACATGCCCGGGCGGGTAAGCCCGCCGCACACGGACCCGCTCACCCACGTTGAAGCCAATCGGCAACGCGCTCACAACTCGCCTCGCTCGTGCCGTTGCACGACATCGGCCATTCTTCGCCCGAGCTCGTCGATGGTGATGACGCCGCGCTGGATCAGCGTCTGGGCGATGGAGTGGATCCAGCGCTCATAATAGGTCAGCGTGTCGTAGGCGTCCGCGCCGAGGCTCTCGATGTTGCGCCTGAGCTCATCCACCGTCATGAGGCGCCTGTCCTTGCGCGACAGGAGCATCAAAAGCGCATCGACGCGCTTTTCCCACGGAGCGAAGTCGTGTTCGGTGCGCTCGACCCGTTCGGCGGGCTGGCCGCCCATATCGTGGTGGCTGCGCGCGGCGGTCGGGCCGGAGGCTTCGCGGTCGCTCATGCGTTGATTATAGCCCGCGGACTCGGGTCACTTCGGCGCGGGCGTAACCGGACCTGCGGCCGCCGGTTTAGGGCCGGCCGGCGCGGACGATGCCGTAGCGCCGGGAGCAGGCGCCTGTCCAGGGACGCCGGCGGCGGTGACCTTCGCGCCGTCCGCCACGGTGTTGGGCAAGTTCAGGGCGACCCGAACATTCTCTTCCAGCCCGCTTTCGACGCGGATCACCTTGCCATCGGTCCCCGCCACGTTGATCGGGGTGAATTTGACGCGGCTGTCGGCGCCGATCACGGCGACCATCCGCTTGCCTTCGCGCATGATCAACGCCGGGGCGGGTACCTCCACATAGCTCTTGGTCGGGAGAAGCAGGTTCACGTTGACGAAGCTCCCGGGTATGAACTCGCCTTTGCTGTTGTCGAAGTCGACCTCGGTGAGCTGCGTCCGGGTCCGCGTATCGAGCTCCCCGGCCACGCGCGCAACCTTGCCCGTGCCCTGGCGTGCAGCGTTCGAGGCGTCCACTACCTCCGCCGGCGTGCCCATATGCACGTTAGGCGCCTCGGATTGATCCACATAGACGGTGACGCGCAAGCGCGAGGGATCGGAAACCGTCACGACCGGCAGCGCCGAGCTTTGGTTCGAAGTTGCGTTCGTGACCAGGGCGCCGGGATCGGCGTAACGAGCGGTGACAATCCCGGCAAACGGCGCGGTCAGCACCTTGTAGGACGTGAGCGCCTTTATGCCCGCTACCTGCTGCTCCGCGAGGCTGGCGTTGGTCTCCGCATCCTCTGCCGCCTGTTCCGAATAGAAGTGCTGATCGGCCAGCTCGCGTGTGCGCTTTGCCAAGCGCCGCTTGTTTTCCAGATCGGCCACCGCGCTGTCGTACTGATGATCCAGCTCGGGAGAGTTGATCTCCGCGATGAATTGGCCGGCCTTTACGCGGTCGCCCTTGTCGACGGAAATCTTGGCCAAGTATCCGCTCACCTTGGCGTACAAAGTCGCGGACTTGTAGGGCAACGCCTCACCGAGCAGCGTGAGCTTGCGGACCGTGGGGCCCTGTTTCGAGACGGCCACCGCCACAGCCGGCCCCGCCTCGGCGACCGCGGCTCGCTCCTTCAACTGCGCAGTCAGCTCGCTCTGCTTTGCGTGCCAGAAGTAGTAGACGGTTCCCGCGCCCACGGCAACCAGCACGGCGCCGAACACGTAAAACCCGAAAAACGAACCCGGGCGTCGCATGCGCAAACTCCGAAAAAGCCTTATTGATGTTGTGCGGACTCGCCGCGCGCCTCTGCCGCGAAGCGCTCGTCCAACTCGTGCAGCGTGGGCGGCCCCTTGCGCAGGAAGGTGTAAACGACCGGCACGACGAACAGGGTACCCACCGTCGCTAGCAACAGCCCGCCGATGACCGCCCGTCCCAAAGGTGCGTTCTGCTCGCCGCCTTCTCCCACACCCAGCGCCGTGGGCAGCATGCCGATGATCATGGCCAGCGCGGTCATCAAAACCGGCCGCAACCGCGTCTTGGCCGCCTCCACCGCAGCGTCGATCACCGACATCTGCGGATGAGCCACCCGGATGTCGTTGGCAAAGCTCACCACCAGAATGGAGTTGGAAACGCCGATCCCCACCGCCATGATCGCGCCCATCATCGAGAGCACGTTGATGGTGGTGCCGCTCAGGGCCAGCATCCACAGAATGCCGATGAGCGCACCGGGTACCGCCATCATGATGATGAACGGATCGACCCAGGATTGGAACAGCACCACCAGCAACGCATACACCAGGATCACCGCCAACACCAGCCCGAACCCCAGGCTCCTGAAAGAATGCTGCATGAGCTCGAACTGTCCCCGGACAAGAATCTTCACCGTCTTGGGGAAATCGGCCGCGGCTACGATGTCGGAGATCTTCTTCTGTATGTCTGTCACTACGCCGCCCAGGTCGCGCCCGTCTACATTTGCCGCGATGTCGATGACACGCTGCACCGTGTAATGGCTGACGGATTCGTAGCTCGTCTCCGGGCGCAGCGTAGCCAGATTGGAAAGACGAGTCACCGGCGCACCCGGCATCGCGTCTAATCGCGCCGAAGGCGAACCGTCGATAACCGGTCCAAGAGTCGGAGTGACAGCGGTCGCCATGAGATCGTCCACCCTGTTGATCTTCTCGATCGGTGTTTGGACGACCACGAAATAGTTGACGCCGTTCGGCGCCAGGAAAAACGACGGGTTCGTCAACGAGCTCGATGACAGGCTGGTAAGCACGCTGTTCGCGACGTCGCGCTGGGTAAACCCGAGCCGGGCCGCGCGTAACCGGTCTACGTCCACTCGCAATCCGGGGTAGTTCAGCACCTGGATCTGTCGTATGTCGACCGCGCCCGGCACCTCTTCGATCGCCTTGCGCAGCCTGCCGGCATACAGCTGGCCGCGCTCGAAGTTCGGGTCCTGCACCTGTATATCGATGGGAGCGGGCAGACCGAAGTTCAGCACCTGGGTGACGATGTCGGCACTCTGGAAATAGAAGGTCGACCCTGGAAATTTGGGGGGGATCTGCTTGCGGATCGCTCGCATGTACTCGGCCGTTGGCCGGTGTGGAGCCTTGAGCGAGATCAGGATCTCGGCGTCCATCCCGCTGATGTTGTCGGTGGGGACGAACGCAAGGTTGTAGAAGATCGGCACGCCGAGCATATCGTTGATGGTGCCGAGCTCGTCCTTCGGGATCAACTTGCGGATCTCGTCCTCCACCTGCAGCACGAGCTTCTCGGTCTCCTCGATCCGCAAGCCGACCGGGGCGCGATAGTGCAGTTTCATGATGCCTACGTCGACCGGAGGAAAGAAGTCGGTACCCACCACCCGTGCCAGCAACAGACTTACCGCCCCGAACGCCGCCATCAGCACCAAAACGAACAACCGGTGATGCATGAACAGCTGCAGGATGCGACCGAACCCTTCGCGCATGGAGTCGAGCACCTGCTCGCGTCCGCGATTGAACCGATCGGCCGAGCTCATCCGGCCGTCTGTATCGGAATGCCCGTGCTTCTCGCCCGGCAGCAGGTAGCGCGACAGCGTCGGCACCAGGGTAAAGGACAGAACATACGAGGCCAACAATGCGAACACCACCGACAGCGCGAGCGGCGTGAACAGGTACTTCGATACACCGAACAGGAAACTCACCGGGAAGAACACGATGCAGATCGCGAGCGTCGCCATGGTGCGCGGTAGAGCGACTTCGCGCGAGCCGTCCAGAATGGCGACTGTAAGCGGCTTGCCTAGCGTGCGGTTGCGGTGGATGTTCTCTACCGCCACCGTAGCGTCGTCCACCAAAATGCCGGTCGCCAGCGCAAGGCCGCTCAGCGTCATGAGATTGATGGTGTTGCCGGTCAGGTACAGGCAGATGATGCCGGCGAACATCGAGCAGGGGATCGAAGTGATGACGACGAAGGTGTTGCGCCAGCTTCCCAGGAACAGCAGGATCATGAGGGAAACCAGCAGCGCCGCGATGATCGCTTCCGCAGCCACGTTGCGGACCGCTGCTCGTACGAACACCGATTGGTCGAAATCCATACCGATGTTGAACCCTTCCGGCGCGGCGGCCCGGATGTCTGGCAACAGAGCCCGCGCCGCATCCACCACCGTCAAGCTCGAGGCATCGGCCGCTTTGAGGATCTGCAGGTAGGTCGCGCGCCGGCCATCCACGTGAACGATGTTGTTCTGCACGGCGAACGAGTCGTGCACGTTGGCGACGTCTCCGATCAGCACGGGAACGCTGTTCACCACCTTGATCGGTATCTGGTTGAACAGGTCGACCGAAGGTGGGCTCGAATTCATCATCACGTTGTAGTCGATGTCGCCGAGCCGAGCCGTGCCGGCGGGAATCAGCAGGTTTGAAGTGACCAGCGCGTTGACCACGTCGTTCGGCGAGATCCCCTTTGCCTGCATAATCGGCGGATTGAGGTCCACCTGGATCTGGCGCTGCTTGCCGCCGAAGGGCGCAGGAGTCTGCAGCCCCTGAATGGTGAACAGCTTGACGCGCACGAAGTTGAGCGTGTAATCGAAGAGCTGCTCCTCGGTCAGCGTCTTGCTGCCGATGATCATCTGGACGATGGGAACCGTGGCCGGGTTGAACCGGATCATGACCGGCGGTGTTATGCCCGGCGGCAGGATGCGCAGAGTCGTGCCGTTCACTGCATTGATCTGGGCGATCGCCGCCCCGATGTCCGCGCCGGGATGGAAAAAGACCTTGACCAAACCCGTGCCGGGGATGCAATAGGACTCGATGCGCTCGATGCCGTTGACGGTGGTGGAATAGGCGCGCTCGCTGATGATCACGACGCGCCGTTCCATCTCCTCGGCCGAGAGGCCCGGATAGTTCCAGCCCACGAACACCACCGGGATATCGATCTTGGGAAAGAAGTCGACGATCATCCGCGTCGCCGACAGCACCCCGAGCAGCAGGATCAGCAGCGACAGAACGGCGATCGTATAAGGGCGGCGCAAAGCGAGCCGCACCAAGCCCATCATGTTGGACAACCTCCTTCTCGGAGCGCGGAAACGATGTGGCCGGCAGCCCCGGGTAGCGGATGTTCAGCCGCCGTTAGCGCGAACAATGATAAACACTTCGGGCCCAAACCAGAAGCGAGACGCCTAGCGTTGATCCGGCCGACAGGCTGAAACCCCACGGCGGGCGCGGGTTTCCGAATTTCGGGACGGGGCGTCTCACTATCGCGAGCACGGGGTGAGGGGCGCACGGCCGCAGTCGAAAGCGCGCGGGCGGCGTCCGCCGCCAGCCACCAGCCGCGCGATACCGCGCGCTCCTACGCGTTGAAGGTGTGCAGGGACAGCGGCAGGAGGTGGATGCGCTTGCCCGTGATCTGGAACAGGGCGTTGGCGAGCGCCGGCGCGGTGGGCGGAGTCCCGGGCTCGCCCACCCCGCCCGGGTTCTCTTCGCTCGAAACGAGATGGACCTCGATCTTCGGCGCCTCGTTGATGCGCAGCACCGGGTAGTCGTCGAAGTTGCCCTGCTCGACCCTGCCGTCCTTGAACGTGATGCGGCCATACAGGGCCGCGCTCAGGGCGAAGATGATCGAGCTTTCCATCTGCGCCTTCACTTGTTCGGGGTTGATGGCGCGACCGCAGTCCGTGGCGCACACCACGCGGTGCACGCGCGCTTTGCCGCCTTCCACCGAGGCTTCCACCACCTGAGCGGTCCAGCCGCCGAACACCGCCACGCACGCGATTCCGCGCCCCTGGCCTTTGGGCAGCGGCTTGCCCCATCCCGCCTTCTCGGCAGCCAGATCCAGCACCGCGCGCAGACGCGGCTGCTTGTCCAGCAGCGTGCGGCGGAACTGATAGGCATCCTTGCCCGCCAGCGCCGCCAGCTCGTCGATGAACGTCTCGGTAACGAACGTGTTGTGGGTCGCACCCACCGAGCGCCAGAACCAGATGGGCACGCCGAAATCGTGGTTGATCCAGTCGACTTTGATGTTGGGGATGTCGTAAGGCATGTCCGCAAGCCCCTCGACCGCCACGCGATCCACGCCATCGGGCCGGATCAAGCGCTTGAAGCCGGATGCCTCGGCCAACGACGGCACCACGATCTTCGCCTGGACCATGACCGCGTTGCCCGCAGCGTCCAGGCCGCCGCTGATCTCGGTATAGGAGATGGGCCGATAGTACGCGGCCTTCATGTCCTCTTCCCGTGAATAGATCACCTTCACCGGGGCACCGACGGCCTTGGATATCTCCACCGCCGCGATGGCGAAGTCCTGCGCGGCGCGCCGGCCGAAGCCGCCGCCCAGGAACATGGTGTGCACAACGACCTGCTCGGGCTGCAGTCCGGTGAGCGCCGCAGCGTTTTGCTGGACTGCGCTTTGCGCCTGGGTGCCGCCCCACACTTCCACCTCGTGCGGCTTCACCCACGCGGTGCAATTCATCGGCTCCATGCACGCGTGCGCCAGGTAGGGCAGGTGGTACGCGGCCGAGAGGGTCTTTGCCGGTCTGACGGCCCTGGCATCGCCTTCGAGCCGTGCCGGGATGCCCTCCAGCCTGGCCGCCTGCTCGAGCGTCGCGCGCAGATCGTCCGAGGAGCGGCCGACCAGGGTGCCTTCGCCCCATTCGATCTCGAGCAACTCGGAAGCCTTGCGCGCATGCCAGTAGGTGTCGGCGACCACGGCCACGCCGCTGGAAATCGGCACGATCGCTTTTACGCCCGGCGCCGCTTTCGCTTTATCGGCGTTGAGGTGGCTCACCTGCGCGCCCAGGGTCGCGCCCTTGATCACCACCGCGTTCAGCATGCCGGGCACGATCACGTCGATGCCGAACCTCGCGGAGCCGTCCACCTTAGGTGCGCTGTCCAGGCGCCTCACCGACTTGCCGACGATCTTGAAGTCCTTCGGATCTTGCAGCGGAGGATCCTTCGGGACGGGCATGCTCGCGGCCTTCTCGGCCAGCTCGGCGTAGGTGAGACGCCTGCCGCCGGGGCCGATCACCATGCTTTGATCGGTACGCAGGCTGGATGCGTCCACCTTCCAGGTCTCCGCGGCGGCCGCAACGAGCATGATGCGCGCGCTGGCGCCGGCCTTGCGCAGAGTCTGCCAGCTCGAGCGCACCGACCACGAGCCCCCGGTGAGCATGACCTGCGTCCCGGGGCGGTTGTAGTCCGGATGCGCCGGCGATTGCTCCCAGCGCACCTTGCTCCAGTCGGCGTCCAACTCTTCGGCGACGATCTGCGGCAGCGAGGTCAGCACGCCCTGACCCATCTCCGAGTTGCCGACCACCACCGTGACGACGTTGTCCTTGCCGATGCGGATGAAGGCGTTGGGCCTGAAGCCCGCGGCAGTGCCCCCTTCATCGCCCAAGGCGCGGCCCGGATCCGGCAGATAGAAGCCGAGCAGAAACACGCCGCCGGCAGCGGCGGAAGCGCGGAGGAAATTGCGCCGGCCCGGGTTGTCGATCGGGTTCATCTGCGTGCCCTCACTCATGCTGTGGGCCGCGTCAAACGGTGAACGGCAGCCCGTATGGGTTCAGAAGTCTTGCAGCGGGTCCGGGCGGTGCGGACCGCCCCGGGACCACCTGTTCGACGCCGTGCCCGTCGGGGTGTTCCCCGGGCGCCGACTGTCCCAAGGCCGCGGCGGGATTGTAGCGTGTCGGGCGTTGCCGCTTCGCGACGGGACCGGCTGGCCCTTGCGGCGCGGGAGACGGTGCTAGTAGGAGCGGGGCAGACCGAGCACATGCTCGGCGATGTAGGCGAGGATGAGGTTGGTGGAGATGGGCGCCACCTGGTATAGCCGGGTCTCGCGGAATTTGCGCTCCACGTCGTACTCCGCGGCAAAGCCGAAGCCCCCATGCGTTTGCAGGCAGACGTTGGCCGCCTCCCAGGAAGCGTCGGCGGCGAGCAGCTTGGCCATATTGGACTGCGCACCGCAGGGCTCGCCGTGGTCGAAGAGCTCGGCGGCCTTGAAGCGCATGAGATCCGCCGCCTCGACGTTGACGTGGGCGCGCGCGATGGGGAACTGGATACCTTGGTTCTGGCCGATCGGACGGTCGAACACCACCCGCTCGCGCGCGTAAGCAGCGGCTTTCTCGAGGAACCACCGGCCATCGCCGACGCATTCGGCGGCGATGAGAATGCGCTCGGCGTTCATGCCGTCCAGGATGTAGCGGAAGCCCCTTCCTTCCTCGCCGATCAGATTCTGCGCCGGGACCTCGAGGTTATCGAAGAACAGCTCGTTGGTCTCGTGGTTGGGCATGTTGCGGATCGGGCGCACGGTGATGCCTTTGCCGACCGAGCCGCGCAGGTCGACCAGAAACACCGACAACCCCTCGGATTTCTTTTTCGTCTCGGATACCGGCGTGGTGCGCGCCAGCAGCAGCATGAGATCCGAATGCTGCACGCGCGAGGTCCACACTTTCTGGCCGTTGACCACGTAGCGATCGCCCCTGCGCACCGCCGTGGTCTTCAGCTTGGTGGTGTCGGAGCCGGTGGTGGGCTCGGTCACGGCGAAGGACTGCAGCCGCACGGCTCCGGACGCGATCCCGGGCAGATAGCGCCGCTTCTGTTCCGCCGAGCCGTGGCGCAGCAGCGTGCCCATGATGTACATCTGGGCATGGCAGGCGCCGGAGTTGCCACCGGAGCGATTGACCTCCTCCAGCACGACCGAGGCTTCGGCGATGCCGAGCCCCGAGCCGCCGTATTCCTCTGGAATGAGCGCCGCGAGCCAGCCGGCCTGCGTCAGCGCCTGCACGAACTGCTCCGGATAGGCGCGTCGCTCGTCGAGCTCGCGCCAGTACTCAGGCGGGAAGGTCGCGCACAGCGCGCGCACCGCCTCGCGCAGTTCGCCGAAGCCGCTTGCGGTCACCGAACCGGGCTCCACATCCCTCCCGAACCTTGGGCCTGCCTCCTGGCGGGCCATCTTTGGGCCGCGACAAACGCAAAGGGCTGGCGAATCGCCAGCCCCTCGCGAACGCTCTCAGCCGCCTACTTTGCCAGGATCTTCTTCAGCTCGCCGCTCTGGTACATCTCGCGCATGATGTCCGCGCCGCCGACGAACTCGCCGGCCACGTACAGCTGCGGAATAGTGGGCCAATTGGAGAACTGCTTGATGCCTTGACGGATGTCCGGATCCGCCAGCACATCGACCGTGGCTACTTCCTCCGCCCCACACGCCTCGAGCATCTGCACCGCAGCGGCGGAAAAGCCGCATTGCGGCGCCTCGGGGGTCCCCTTCATGTATAGAACCACCTTGTTCTCGGTCACCTGCTTGCGGATGCGTTCCTGCGTATCCATATGCTCACCTCAAAACGAGAAGGGTATCCCGCCGTGGGAATACCCTTTTGACTGGCGGCCATGGTAGCGGTTTCGACCGCTGGCTTCAAGGCTGGCGGCCGGCGGCGGCGCGCGGAATACCCGCAAGGTCGGTGCGGGCAATAACGTCGGTCAACGCCGCCGAGTGGAGCAGTTGTGCTACCGCTTCGGCCTGACCGAAGCCATGCTCGACCAGCAGAGTCCCACCCGGCGCCAGGTGGCGCGAGGCCTGCAGAACAACCGTCCGCAACGCGTCCAGTCCGTCCGCTCCCGCGGTCAGCGCGAGGCTCGGCTCGAACGCCAGATCGCCCTGCGATAGATGCGCGTCGTGCTCCCCCACGTAGGGAGGGTTTGAGACGATGACATCGAAGCGCTCGTCACCCACCGGCTCGAACCAACTGCCGGCACGGAACTCGACGGTTACGCCGTGACGTCGCGCGTTGCGCTCGGCCACCGCGAGCGCCACTTGAGACAGGTCCGTGGCGACGATCCGGGCCGCGGGACGAAGCTTTGCCAGGGTGACGGCAACGCAGCCGCTGCCAGTGCCCACATCCAGCAGGGCGGCGGCGCATTTCTCGGGCAGCCGCTCCAGCGCCATCTCCACGAGCAACTCGGTCTCGGGACGCGGGATCAGCACCGCGGGCGTAACCTGGAAGATCAACCCGTAGAACTCGCGCTCGCCCAGAACATACGCCATCGGCTCGCCGCCCAAGCGGCGCGCGAACATCTGCGTGTACGCCGGCGTCGCGCGCGCTTGCGGCACGCGCTCAGGATGCGCAAGAAGGATCGCCAGATCGATACCCAGCGTGCGCGTAAGCAGCGTTTGGACCTCGCGTCGCGCTTGCGGGAAAGGAATCTGGATGGCCGCGGCCAGTGTGGAGCTGTCCGCGCGCAGCAGCAGTTCTGCGGCTTCCTGAGCCCGCATGTCGCCCGCGCCCCAACGGGCGCTCACGCTTCCTCGGCCATCGCGGCGAGTTGCTCGGTTTGGTGCTCGGCGATCAGCGCGTTGATCAGGTCATCCATGTCGCCGTCCATGATCTGGTCGATCTTGTACAACGTGAGGTTGATGCGGTGGTCGGTCACCCGACCTTGCGGAAAGTTGTAGGTGCGGATGCGCTCCGAGCGATCGCCGCTGCCGATGAGCGACTTGCGCGTGGCCGCCTCCTTCGCCTGGCGCTCGCGCAGCTGCTTGTCCTTGATGCGCGCGGCCAGCACGGACAGCGCCTGTGCCTTGTTCTTGTGCTGCGAGCGGTCGTCCTGACACTCCACCACGATGCCGGTGGTCAGGTGGGTCACGCGCACCGCGGAATCGGTCTTGTTGATGTGCTGGCCGCCCGCGCCCGAGGCCCGGAAGGTGTCGACGCGGATCTCGGCCGGGTTGAGCACCACCTCGCCGATTTCCTCGGCCTCGGGCATCACCGCCACCGTGCAGGCGCTGGTATGGATGCGGCCCTGCGTCTCCGTGGCGGGCACGCGCTGCACGCGGTGGCCGCCGGACTCGAACTTGAGCCGCGAGTAGGCGCCCTGGCCGACGATCTTGGCGATGATTTCCTTGTAGCCGCCCACCTCCCCGTGGCTCTGGGATACCACCTCCACCCGCCAGCCGTGGCGCTCGGCGTAGCGCGAATACATGCGGATCAGGTCGCCGGCGAACAAGGCGGACTCGTCGCCACCGGTGCCAGCACGGATTTCAAGAAAGATATTGCGCTCGTCGTTGGGGTCGCGCGGCAGCAGTCGGGCCTGGAGCTCGGCCTCGATGTTTGCCAGCTTCTGCTTGCCTTCGCGGATCTCCGCCTCGGCCAGCTCCTTCATCTCCGGGTCGGACATCATGGACTGCGCCGAGCGCACGTCCTGTTCGGCGCTGCGGTGGGCGGCAAACAGCTCCACCACGGGCGCGATCTCCGCGTGCTCGCGCGAGAGCTTACGATAGTTATCCAGGTCGGCCGTCGCGGTCTCCGCGGACAGCAGATGGTTGAGCTCCTCCAGCCGGGCAGAAAGCTGCGCCAGTTTGGCGGCAATGCTCGACTTCATTCGCGCCCGCGCATCAGGTAAAAGCGCTCCAGAAGCTTGACCAGCTGCTCGCGGTCGGCTTCTCGGGCGTGGTGCAGGGCATGGCTCGGGGGATGGAGGAGCTTGTTGGTGAGACTGCGGCTCAGCTGTTCGAGCACCTGTTCGGGTGCCTCGCCCTGATCGAGCCGGCGCAGCGCGCGCTCGACCTCATGGCGGCGGGCACGCTCGGCCTGGTCGCGCAGCGCCCGGATCGTGGGCACCGCGGCGCGCGTGCCGAGCCAGTGCATGAAGTCGTCGACACCCGCGTCGATGATCGCTTCGGCTTTGCCGACCGCGCCTTGGCGCAGGTCGCGCCCCTCCTGCACGACCTTGCCCAGGTCATCCACGCTGTAGAGAAACACGTCATCCAGCCGCCCCGCTTCGGCCTCGACGTCGCGCGGCACGGCCAGGTCGATCATCAGCATCGGGCGATGGCGCCGCGTCCGGAGCGCCCTTTCCACCAGCCCTTTGCCGATGATGGGAAGCTGACTCGCGGTGCAGGTTATGATGATGTCGTGGCGCGCGAGGAAATCCGGCAGGTCCGTCAGCGGCTGGACGCTGCCTTCGAAGCGCCGCGCCAACTCCTGCGCCCGTTCCAGCGTGCGGTTCGTGAACGTCATGCCGCGCGGGCGCTGCGTTGCGAAATGGGCCGCGCACAGCTCGATCATCTCGCCCGCACCGATCAACAACACCTTCTGCTGTGAGATGCTGGGATAGATGCGCTCGGCCAGCCTGACCGCAGCCGTCGCCATCGACACCGAGGCCTCGCCGATCTCGGTCTGGCTGCGTACTTGCTTGGCCACGGAGAAGGTCTGCTGGAACAGCTTATGCAAGACCAGACCCAATGTCCCGGCTGCCTCGGCGCAACGCACCGCGGCCTTCATCTGGCCGAGGATCTGCGGTTCCCCCAAGACCATCGAGTCGAGCCCGCTCGCGACGCGGAAAGCGTGCTTCACCGCCTGCTCCCGGGGCAGGGTGTAGACGCAAGCCTCGAGCACCGAGTCTTTGAGCTGATGGTAGTTTGCCAGCCAGCGGATGGCGGTCGACGGCTCGGGCGAGCTGCAGTAAAGCTCGGTGCGGTTGCAGGTCGAGAGGATGGCCGCCTCGCGCACCGGCTCATGATCGACCAGGTCGCGCAGGGCCGCCGGCAACCGTTCCGTGTCGAACGCTATGCGCTCGCGCACGGCCACTGGCGCGGTATGGTGGTTGACGCCAAAGGCGAACAGCTGCATCGGCACACACGAACTCGCGGGACAGATCCCAGTTGCGCCGCGGTGCTGGTCTGCGCGGCCCCGGGCCTGCACTTGCACTGGTTGACGGTCGAGGCGCCGTCAGTTCAACTCGCAATTATAAGACAACCGTGCCACCGCACCGGTCGATTTGTGCCAGTCGCCGCGAGGGGACGGGGCCAGACCGCTCAGCGCTCCAGCCCCGCCCTGCGCAACCGGTGCACGAGCACTCGCATCACCTGCAGAGCGAACTCCGGTCGTCGGGCCACCAGGTCGGCGAAGCTGCGTTCATCCAACGGGACGAGCACACAACGGGTCTTCGTGATCACCGTGGCGCTGCGCGGCTCGGCGTCGATGAGCGCCATTTCGCCCAGGATGCCGCCCGCTCCGACGCTCTCCACCGCCTTGCCGTCGATCAGAATCTGCGCCTCGCCCTCGACGATCACATACATGATGTCGCCCCGCTCGCCCTGAGCAAAGATCAGCTCGCCGGCCGGCACCGTTGTGAGCCGGGCGTCGCTCGGCAGCAGGTCGACGAGGGACATGAGGGCCTCCAGGGGTTCAGCGTGAGGTCGTAAGCATTACGCCGAATGCCGCTCCGGGTCAAATACCGCAAGATGCTCGAACCACTCGCGCGGTTCAAGAAGGCGACCGCTGCTGACGATATCCGGTTAATCTTCGGCTGCGATGCGACGCAAACGCGTCACGGCCTCTTCCCTCACTTCGAAATCCTCGATCGTCTCGCCATGGCGTCAGCAAGCCGCGGAAAGCGCGATGCCCGGTTGCTCGGCCAGCTCCTGCTCGCTGCGGCCTTGCCCGTGCTCCTCGTGTCGCCCCATTCAGTTTCGGCGCAGTCCACGCCTGCGCAATCCGACACGCTCAAGCCGGAGGTACGCAGGTTCATCGCCCACATGGTGCGCAACCACGGCTTCGACGGGCAGGCTCTGCGCGCCTTGTTGGCAAACGCGCAGCCGAATCAAGATGTGTTGCGGGCGATTTCGGTGCCCGTGACCAGTCGGCCCTGGTATCAGTTCAGGCCCCTGTGCGTGGATGACGCGCAGATCGCCGACGGCGTGCGCTTCTGGAATGACAACGCCGCTTCGCTGGAGCGAGCGCGCCGCGACTTCGGCGTGCCGCAGGAGATCGTGGTCGCCGTGATCGGGGTCGAAAGCCGCTACGGCCGGCACGCCGGAGGCTTCCGGGCGATCGATGCCCTGTACACACTCGCTTTCGAATGGCCCAACCGGGCCGAGTATTTCAGAGGCGAGCTCGAGCAGTTTCTCGTGCTCGCGCGCGAACAGCGCTGGGACACCGCCTTCGTGCAAGGCTCTTTTGCGGGGGCCTTGGGCTGGCCGCAGTTCATGCCCAGCAACTACCGGCGCTTTGCGGTGGACTACAGCGGGGATGGCAGCATCGACCTGTGGGGCGACATGGCCGACATCGTCGGCAGCGTGGCGAGTTACCTCCAACAGTTCGGCTGGAAGGCGGGGCAGCCCATCGCCGCGCCCGCGCAACTGGACGGTGTGGACCCCGGGCCGCTGCTGCAGTTGGGCTTCAAACCCCAGCTCACTTGGTCGCAATGGCAGAAGCGGGGGCTGCGCAGCCCGGAGGACATCGACGGACAGCTGCCGGCCAGTCTGTTTTCGGTGGATCTGGCCGATGGACCGGAGTATTGGCTCGGCTTCGACAACTTTCACGCGCTGCTGCGCTACAACCACAGTCGCAACTACGCCATGGCGGTGTACCAGTTGGCGCAGCAGATCAGAGCGGAGCGGGAGCGGCAGGGGCTCACAGGGTCTCAGTAGAGGCCGGGCCGACGAGCACGAAGCGGGATGGCGGAAAGCGAAGTATGACCCGAAGCCCGCGTCGAAATTGGCGGCACATCACACGCCCTAATTCGCGCACGCCGCGCCCCGGGCACAATCGGGACCGCTCGGCGGTCTCACCAGTCCTGGGCGATCGCGGCTAAGACCGGCTGGCCGCGACGCACCGCGCGCAGTATATGACCTTCGGCTGGCTTGTTGTGCACAGGCCTAAGGTTTATCCTTGAGTCGCCCCGCCTGCGTTTGCCGCAGGCGAACACAAGTGAACGGATGATCGAAATCGAGAGCCAGGGCCCTCAGCCGGGGCTTGGGTGAGCCGGCTGCAAGGCGACTCGATAACAAACACGAACGAGGCAAACGCGCCGGAGCGCACAGAGGATTTCACGATCGGGAAGGTAGGCGGATTGCCACTGCTCCGCCAGCCGATTAACCGGTCTAGCGGTGCTCAGTCCAACGCAGTTGCCCAGTGCGGAGGCGCTGGCTGTCGATGTCCCTCACGCTTTCTGTCTTGACCTTTCGCAACCAACCCCCGCAGCGCTCGATCTCCAAGCGGTTCAGCGGTATCGGCGGGACCATCGGCCGGCTGGAGCAGAATGATCTGGTGCTGCCCGACCCGGAGCGCATCGTGTCGCGCACCCATGCGCGCATCGACTTCCGCGACGGCTCCTACTTTCTGACCAGCCTGGGGCAAAACCCCATCGACCTGAACGGCCGTCCTCTGGGCGCTGGAGGAACGGCCGAGCTTTCCTCGGGGGATCGGTTGACGATCGGCGCCTATTGCATCGTCGCGGAGATCCAAGCAGACGGCTCCCTTGCGTCGGACCCCGCGGGAGCCGGAGCCTTGATCGCGCATCAGGGCGCTGGCCTCGATTTTCCGCTTTCGACAGAGGCCGAAGGGCGCATGGCGTTCGGTATCGATCTGGGCGGCACCGCACCCGCGGCGTTCCCGAGTGTCGAGAGCCGGCCGCCGGATCAACTGCCCCTATCCAGCCGCGGCATGCAGCGCGATGAGTTGCCCGGCTTCTTGGAACCGCTGCCGAGAGCGGTGTCCGCAAGACCTGCCCAGATACCGGACGACTACGACCTGTTACGTGGCCTGGAAGGGAAGAGCGAACCTCCCGGGGGTTCACCGGCTCCACCCGCGGTCCTCCCGTCCGATGCCTCGAGATCCAAGCCAGTCGATCCCTTCGCCGAGACAGCTGCCGTGCGGGGACCGCAGTTCCCCTCACCGCCAGCGCTCGACGTCGTGCCGGACGGGAGCGGGCCGCGGCCGACCTTTGAGGACCGCGCCGAAACCCCACGAGGCGAAACCCAGCGTCGATCCGAGGTGGGGGTTGCGTCAGCGCGCGCGGAAGACGCCTATGTCCAAGCGGTGCGCACCCTGCTCCAGGCAGCCGGCGTGCCAGAGCTCGAGGATCGTGCGCTGGGCAATCCAGACTTCCTGCGCAGCGTCGGGGAGCTGCTGCGCGAATCCGTTGCGGGGCTATTGAAAGCGTTGGTCGCACGGGCCCTCACCAAGCGAGAGCTGCGCGTTGACATGACGATGCTCGCCACGACCGAAAACAACCCGCTCAAGTTCTGCCCCGACGCGTTTGAGGCGCTCACCCATCTCCTCGCTCCGCGGCCGAGATCTGGATACTTGCCGCCGATCCGTGCCGTTCGGGAAGCTTACGAAGACTTGCAGGCGCATAACCTGGCCGTCATGGCCGGGATGCGGGCCGCGCTGCAGGGGGTCCTGCTGCGCTTCGATCCGGCACAGCTGGAGAAGCATCTCGCTTCGCATCCGTTGTTG
>DATJVW010000116.1:0-39339 GCA_035501675.1 Burkholderiales bacterium | reverse complement strand
ATCTGTTCACGGGCTTTCCGATCGGCGCAGTACTCGGCCTGATCCCCGCCACGCATCGGGGTATGGTCGCGGCTCTGACCCCGATCGCGATTCCGACGGGTAACTCGCGCGAGCTCGAGGCCCGCGCGATCAAACGGTTGTCGACCAGCCCCTATCCGGTGATCCAGCTCGACGGAACGGCCTACCCCGGAAACAGCGGCAGCCCGCTGTACGATCCGGACACCGGAGAAGTCGTCGGCATCATCAATATGGTCTTCGTGAAGGGCAGCCGGGAGACGGCGCTGACCCAGCCCAGCGGCATTACATATGCCATCCCCGCGGAGCCGTTGAAGCAGCTCCTGCAGTCGATCCGGTGAGCGATGAGCGCGTTTGCCGGCCAAAGCCGGTAACCGGTCATCGCGCCGCCGGCCTTCTAAGAAACTGCGGCGCTCTGTCCGGGAAGGTGTCGCATACGCGCTCGGCCTGCGCCTTCGCTTCTTCCCAGCGCCTGCGCGCGGAAGCGTAATCGACGCGCTCGGGGCAGTTCTTGCACGTCGCCGTGTCCGTCTGATACGTGATCTGTATCGTGTCGCGCGCCTCGGTGTCGTCCTCGGCCAGCCGCCACACTCGACACACCCGCTGCCCGGCACAGCCGCTGACATTGCGCTGGTCCGGTGGAGAGAACTCCGGGACCCCGCAGCGGAACGCTGCAGGGCATCTGAACCAGTGGCCGTAGCCGCCGGTCGTGACCACCGCGACGTCCAGAATGGCTGCACCCGGCTGCGTCGGCTGGATGTCCGCCGCGAGCAGCACGCATTGGGGGCAGCCGCGCCCGAACTCGACCGGGCGGAAATCGCGGGACCGATACAACGCAACGACCTCGATCTGCGGCGGCGAACGCACCTTCTCCAGCACCGGCTCGTCGGGAACACGGCGGGCCAGAATAGGCGCCAGCACCTTCTTGAGCACGCCGGCGCTGGTCTCCAGAATCACCGTCGCGCTCCCGTTTCCGCTCCTCGCGCACTGCACCGACGTGCCCGTCGCATTCAGGGGTCGACCCGGCCACACTTCGCAGCGTCCACCGCTCACTTGAAACTTGATAGGTTGAGGCGTGCCTCGCTTGCTGCGCGCCTCTGGGCCGTACCCGGCCGTGAACGTGAAGCGACAATCATTCAGGGGCCTGAGCTCAGCCCATAAGCCGTCTCGGGGGCAGGAATCTGCGGTGCCTGCGGGCCCGCCAAGACAGGATTCGACCGCCAGCGCCGGGGACGCCAGCACGAACAAAATGAGGGCAAAGAGAATACTTGGCATGGGCACTCCGCGCCATTTTCGCCTGCACGCTTAAGAAGTTGGCCGTGCGTCCGAGCACGCCAGAGCATACCCGAACGAGCGACAAGCTACCGGTGACCCAGGGGTGTTCGAGCCGGCTCGCGCCTTGATGCGGTCAAGTCAACGGCCCCTGCGGACTCGCATGCGTCGCAGGCCGCCGTTGTCTCATGGAACCGATCGGAGCGGCGTTCGCCGCAGGAGCAGCTGGAGAGGTGTGCGTCGAGCTTCCCTGTCCGAGGGTTGCTTCGTGTTGAGTGGCTTGGCCTCCAGCATCTCGAGGAGGAGCCGCGCAGCCAAGCCGTTGAGAGTGGGGACGCCGTCGGGTTCAGCCAAACGCGCCTCCTCGCGCAGCCGCCGGACGACGTTCTCCGCTGAGCGCGGATGATTCTCCGAAAGCCCGCGGACGATCGCAAGGTGGACGCGGGTCACTCCCGTCAATAGGTCGACTATCTCGGCTTCTGTCACTGCCATGGTTTCCTCCTTCCAGCGTGCCAACGCCTGCGATTACGAAGTCGGCACGTCGTTGCGCGACTCCACGCGGCGAGCGTCTGAGAAGCGGCCTTCCACGAGGAAGCGCCACATTTCGTCGACCGAGTACGGGCCCGGCAGCTCGTACCACGAGCAGATGAGGCAATCCTTCACTCTCCAGCTGTATCGCAACGCCGCAGCGTCGAGAAAAGCTGGGATACCTTCGGACTCACCCTCTAGGGTGTCGTGGATGAGATCACGCCGATCGGACGGGTACATGCGTTAGCCCTCGACGGCGCACTGTCGGCACGGCTGACAAATGCGACGCTCTCGACGCTCGATAAGGTCGGCTAAGCAAGCGACGCACCAGGGTTCCCGAATCGAGTCGCGCGCTTGGATCGCGCATTCTTTTCTCTGCAGGGAGACCCTTCAGCCGAACCGAGACGCTCTATTGGCCGGAAATTCCATCTCCACGGGCTTTCCGGGCTCGGTGAGCGGGGTGAAACCGACTGGCCCGATTCGAATCGACCCGCCACGGGGGTCGGTGCGCTTTACAGCCGGGCGCGGAACCCGCGGTATCCCGGCGTCGCAAACGGTCCGAAGCCGTGCAGCCTCGACTCACGCCGGCTGCTCGGCGGAGCGCCAAAGATACCAGCTGGCGATACTCCGGTAAGGGCGCCAGCGCTCGCCATGCGCCAGCAGGTCTGCGGCCGACGGAAGCGGGGGATCCTCCTTGGCTCGACGGCGCGAGGGCCCGCCGCGGAAGGTGAGGGCGAAGCCCTTGCGGACACCGTAGTCGGTGGCGGGAAGCACATCGAGGCGACCGAGCCGAAAAATGAGCAGCATCTCCACGGTCCAGCGACCCACTCCGCGCACCACGGTCAGCCGCTCCACGATCGCCTCGTCGTCGAGGCGCTCGAGCGTGGCGAGATCGGGAATCTCCCCTCTCAGCTGATGGGCGGCGAGGTCTTTCAAGGAAGCCGTCTTGCCGGCGGACAGGCCTGCACCGCGAAGCCGCGCGTCCGGAAGCGCGGCCAGTCTGGCCGGCGTCGGGACACCCCGCGGAAAGAGCGATTTCACCCGCGCGAGGATCGTGGCCGCGACTTTTCCGGTGAGCTGCTGGTGGACGATCGACTCCAGCAACGTCTCGAACGGCGTCTCGGCCGCCCTGCGGGCGAGGCGGCAGGGGCCGACGCGCGCCATCAGCGCCGCCAGTTTCGGATCCGCCGCGGCGAGGGCCCTCACGGCGCCGGCGTGGGGATCCAAAGGCGTGTCGGGACCGCCTGTACCCTCGAGCGCCAGGAGCCGCGCTCGCGCCTCTGCCCGCGCGGCTGAGGGTCGGGCAGAGGAAGACCGGCGTTGACGCTTGGGAATCAAAGGCTACAGCTCGCTAGCGCAAGCAGACCGCCTCGACGTTATTGCCGTCCGGATCGAGCAGGAACGCGGCGTAGTACTTCGGGCTGTAATCGGCCCGCAAGCCGGGCGCGCCGTTGTCGCGGCCGCCCGCTGCGAGACCGGCCGCGTGGAAACGATCGACCGCAGCGCGATCGGGCGCGCGAAACGCCAAGTGCGTACCCGCAGGCGTCTTCGCTTGCGCGTACAACCAAAGCGCCGGCTCGCCGGAAGGTCCGAAGCCCGCACCGGACCCTTCGCGGGAGCACAGCACGAGAGAGAGCGGTGAAAGGGCCGCCGTGTAGAAGCGCACGCTGGCGTCGAGGTCCTTTACCTGCAAACCGACGTGATCGAACATGGATGACCTCCTCGAAAAGGCGTCATCCTAGAGGGAGCCGCGCGAGCCGTTCTTGGAGAATTTTGCGATCGCCTTTCGCCGCAGCTCGGGCAACGGCGGCACACATCCGCTCCGCCAGATCTCGGACCCGCCGCCGACCGCATCGATCATCACGGGGGCCACCTGAAACGACAAGCACGCGTCCCCGCAAACGTGCTCGTGCGTGCACATGTACTCGTCGCCGGGATGCCCGACGAGGCACGAGCCCACCACCAGATCGTACGACCGACCGCGCGAGCGGTAGCCGAAGCTGCCCTGTCGCACGTACGACAAAGAGAAGCCCTCGTGCAGCTCGACGAATGGCTCGACCGCCGGTCCGAGGTTGCACCGGTAGTCGATTACCGAGATCGATCCGCGCCGCAATACTGTCGTAACCGCCATTTCGAGCCGAGTCTACCTGCCACGCAGAGACCGAGCAACCGACTGGATATGGGTCTGGATCGTGCCGGGAGTCTGACGGACCGAGTCTCGCTGATCCCGTTTTGATTCCGTAGGGAGAAGTGCGCGCAGAGCTGGCGAGATGGTGGAAGCCGTGGGAGAACCACCCCGTCACCGCAGCCTGCCCCGGGCAGCGACCCGCGGGTGCCACCCCTCCTTGGTAATCCTTGGTAAGGAGGGGAGAAACACGGTGCCCGCGCGGGCGAACAGAACCGCACCAGCCAGTGCGAGCTCAATCAGGGTCGAGGGCTGCGTTTCCCATAAATATGGTAATATGGGTCAATGAAAACGACTATCGAACTGCCCGACCCACTGTTCCGCCGCGCCAAATCCAAAGCGGCAGCGGCTGGGATGACACTCAAGCAATTTTTTACCGAAGCGATTCAGGACAAGCTGGCCGCAAGGTCTCCGAATAGCGTTCCGGCGGAACCGGCATGGATGCAGGGGTTCGGTAAGTTGCGGCGACTGCGCAAGGAGACTCAAAGGGTCCAGAAGGTCATTGATAAGGAATTCGAGGTCGTCGAGCCGGAAGATCGGCTGTGATTCTCGACACCAATGCGCTGTCCGCATTCGCTGACGGCGATCCGGCTGTCGGGGAGATCCTGTCCCAGCGAGAGCGGGCAGCCATTCCGGTCATCGTTCTGGGCGAGTTCAGATACGGCATCGCCGGCTCAAGACATCGATCCACGTATGAGAAGTGGCTGGAGAGTCACCTCGCACACTTCGAGGTGCTTCCTGTCACAGCCGATACGGCAATCGCCTATGCCGCCATTCGGGTCACACTTAGGCAAGCGGGCCACCCGATTCCGGCAAACGATGCATGGATAGCCGCCCTTGCCCTGGATCACCGATTGCCGGTGCTCAGTCGCGACGCTCATTTCGACGCCGTGGCGGGTATTCAGCGCATCGGCTGGTAAGTCGGTAGAGCCGAGAGAGCTTCGCCGAATGGACGCCCCGGTGAGCTGCTGGCGCTCCAAGTCCTAGCGCCGGGCGATGACGTGCGCGGGGGCTGCCGGTTCGGAATTCCTCCATCCCCGCGATGCCGACGACGGGAAATGAACTCGTGGATGTCGATGCGATAGGCCCAGTGCGTGCGCGTCTTGTCGAGGCTGGCAAACCACCATACGGTGCGCCGTCATGTGTTGTAGAGACCAAGATTCGATCCAACTTGTCAGATGATGTTTGCTTCATCCGGCAGAGAACGGCCCACCTGCCCGTCGGGCCCATTACGCCTTATCAAGCCGCGTGGACAGATTGTCTTCTACGCAGTGCCGGAGGTCTAACCACTGCTTAAAGAGTGCAGGCTAGAAGCGTTACGGGTGGAGTTAGGAAAGTGACTTCTACTACTCCACGATGTGGAGCAATAGAGCCTTATATTCTCGCCATACGCGCTTCCACACTAGTTAGTCCCCTGCGCGTCCTCACTGTACAGATGGTCCCACTGTGGGCGGTGATCCATGATGTACTGCGACTCTGCGCTGGGCTTGAACGAGATTGCGCCCGGCTTGAGCGAGATCGCGCAGCCCGATCCTACGGTGAGAGAAACAGTCAAAACGACAAGCAAGCCTCTCGTGGCAAACGTCATCTGCTCCTCCGAGTTTGACTCGTTGAGGATTCCCTACTGTGCCAAGAGTACTGCCTCCGCCTGCTCCAGCCAAATCGGTCTGATCAGTTCACACGTAAGCCATACATCATTGCCGCGTGCCAAATTTCTCTGTGTAACATTCTTGAACATACGGCTCGGAGTCACCAATCCCTTGCAGTGCGCTCTCGGCGCACACGGTCCTTCAGCAAGGGGCAGTAGCGCAATCGGCGCGGGCATGTGTCGATGGCAGTCCCGTTAACTATGTCGATCCGCGATGTCTAGATCCTTCGGGGTCTGCTTTTGCACGTTTGGGAAACGCAACCGTCTCTCGTGGGTCGATAGCGCCGCGCAACGACCGCTTTTAGCGAGTTGTCTGAGCGACGGCCGTGAGCGATCGCCCGTGACGGTCACCGCGACGCACTTCCTCGCAGAGATTACGGACGAGCACGCCCGCCTGCTGCGCAATGGGATGGAGCTACTCCCGATCGCGCGGCGGCCCAGGCGCACGCCCCTTGTCGTGTACCGCTCGACAGAATTGTCTAAACTGTCTATTTTAGCTATACTAGGCGGCTATTGGAGGCGAAATCATGCGCTATGTCTCAGCTACGGACGCCAAGCAGCGTCTTGCCGCACTCCTCGATGCCGCGCAAAAAGAACCGATCGTGATCCGTCGCCAGAAGCGCGACGTCGCTGTTCTGCTGTCGTCCGAAGAATATGATCGCCTGCGTGGGTTCAATGTGACCGAGTTTCAGGCCTTCTGCGACCGGATCGCGCGTCAAGCGGCCGAGCGCGGGCTGACCGAGGAAAAACTCCAAGCCATTCTGACTGACGATGCCGCTTGAACGGATCGTCGTCGATACCAATGCCCTGATCAGCCGGCTTCTGGTTCCCGAGTCGCTCCCTGGTCGCGCGGTGCGGAGAGCAATCGACACGGCCCAACTATTGGTGTCAGAGGCCACTCTGACCGAGCTAGCAGACGTGTTGTCGCGACCAAGATTCGATGCGTATGTGAGCATCGAAGATCGCCAGGAATTCTTCAGACGCTTGAGCCGCGTGGTCGAGGTGGTACCAATTACCTACGTGGTGCGCGCCTGCCGGGATCCAAACGATGACAAGTTTCTGGAGCTGGCCGTCAATGGTAACGCTGATCTAATCATCACGGGTGACGATGATCTGCTCGTGCTCCACCCCTTTCGCGGCATTCCCATCATGACGCCCGCCAGTTTTCTGGAACGATGAGCCGCCTTCGGGTTGCGGTGCAGACCAAAGCGCAGATCGTCGTCGTCAAACCGCGTGGCGCCCTACTACGGCGACGAAACCCTGCGCCAACAGCAGACATCGGACTTCCGAGCGTAGGGCGATGGAGGCGGGGGTCGGAATCGAACCGGCGTACACGGCTTTGCAGGCCGCTGCATGACCACTCTGCCACCCCGCCGCCGGAGGTCACGCGACTGTTTCCCTCCCAGCCCGCTCCGTGCGGCCAACCCGGCGGCAGCGGGGTAAGCCGGAGGCAAGCGGTGCTGGCTACGTGGCGCGCCCAAACCGGCGCGCCCGTCGTGTGACGAAGCTGATACAGGAGGCCGGAGCTAGCGCTCCGACCTGCCCGGGATTCTGGAGCGGGAAACGAGGCTCGAACTCGCGACCCCAACCTTGGCAAGGTTGTGCTCTACCACTGAGCTATTCCCGCGCAAAGACAGTGAATTATAGGGACCCACCCCATCATGTCAAGGCGAGCCAAGCGCCCGGCGAGCCGCGTTTCAGTCCTGCTTCCCCAGCACGAAGGGCATGGCCATCTTCAGGTAGTACACCATGGACCAGAGGGTTAAGCCGGCGGCGATGTAAATGAGGACCGTGCCGAGATCCTGCGTGTCGAGAATCTCGAACAAAGTGCCGTGATACAGCAGGAGCAGCAGCGCCGCCATCTGGGATCCGGTTTTGATCTTGCCCAGAAAGCTGACGGCCACGCTTTTGCTCTTCCCGATCTTCGCCATCCATTCCCGCAGGGCGGAGACGGCAATCTCCCGGCCGATGATGATGACCGCGACCGGCGCGTCGACGCGCCCGAGCCAGACCAGCAGTATCAGCGCCGCCGCCACCATGAGCTTGTCCGCCACCGGATCGAGAAAAGCGCCGAAGGCAGACGCTTGATCGAGCGTGCGCGCGAGGTAGCCGTCGAGCCAGTCGGTCGCGGCCGCCACCGCGAACAGGACCGTCGCGGTGAGGTCCTTCTCCGGGCCGGTCAGCCACGTGTCCGGGAAGTAAAACACCGCGAGAAACGCCGGGATCAACAGGATCCGAAGCCAGGTCAGCAGGTTGGGAACGTTCAGTGGCATGTCGAAGAAGGGCCTTCGGGTCGCGTGCTCCGCGCTCAGTGCAGCTGTTGGTAAATGCGCTCGGCCAAGGCCCGGCTGATGCCTTCGACCTGCGTAATCTCGTCCACGCTGGCCGCCTGCAGACCGCGGAGACCGCCAAAGCGCGCCAACAGCTTGCGCCGGCGCTTGGCCCCGATCCCGGCGATACTCTCCAGCACCGACGTTCGCCGCGTTCGGGCCCGCCGGTTGCGGTGGCCGGTGATGGCGAACCGGTGGGCTTCGTCTCGGACCTGCTGTATCAGGTGCAGCCCGGGATGGTCCGGCGGCAGCCGCAGCGGCGCCTCGTGACCCGGAACGATGAGTTGCTCCAGCCCGGGCTTGCGTTGCTCGCCCTTCGCGACGCCGACCAGCGCGACTCCGCCCAGGCCCAGTTCCTCCAGGACTTCGCGGGCCGCCGACACCTGGCCCTTGCCGCCGTCGATGAGGATCACGTCGGGAAGCTTGCCCTCTCCCGCGACCACCCTGCGATATCGCCGATCCAGCACCTCGCGCATCGCCCCGTAGTCGTCACCCGGTTTTACGCCCTGGATGTTGTAACGCCGATACTCGCTCTTCTTCATGCCACCGTCGTCATACACCACGCAGGAAGCGACAGTGGCCTCGCCGGAGGTATGGCTGATGTCGAAGCACTCCAGGCGGCAAGCCGAACCCGGCAGCCCGAGCGCCTCCTGCAACGCCGCCAAGCGCACCTCCTGAGTGGACTGCATGTGGACCGCCTGCCGAATGGCCACGCGTGCGTTGGTCTCCGCCATGGACAGCCAGACCCGGCGCTCGCCGGCCCCCGCGGTCGTGATCTGAACCGGGTGAGCGGCCTGCTCGCTCAGCAGCTGCTCCAGGGTCTCGGTGTCGATCTGCCGGTTGACCAGGATGAGCGGCGGCACGTCACGGGCCAGATAGTGCTGGGTCAGGAATGCTTCCAGCGCCTGCCCCGCGTCGTAGCCCTCGGCATGTTCGGGGAAGAAGCTCTTGTCCCCGCGATGCTGGCCTGCGCGCACGCTTACCAGGTTGACGCAGGTGATCCCCTCCTCGGCCGTCAAGGCCACGATGTCCAGGTCGCGCGCCTTGTCGCTGCTGACGAACTGCTTCTGGCGCACCGCCCGCAGGGCTCGGAGCTGATCGCGAAAAGCAGCCGCGCTCTCATAGTCCTGCTCGGCAGCGGCCTGCTCCATTCTGCCCTCGAGCCGCTCCAACACCTCATCGTCGCGTCCGAGCAGGAACAGCTCGGCGTTGTGCACGTCATCCATGTAGGAGGCCGGGTCGATCCATCCCACGCACGGCGCCGTGCAGCGCTTGATCTGGTACAGCAGGCAGGGGCGCGACCGGTTGGCGAACACGCTGTCCTCACAGGTCCTGATGCGAAAGACCTTCTGCATGAGCTGTATGCTCTCCCGCACCGCCCCGGCGCTCGAGAACGGACCGAAGTAGCGGTTGCCTCTGTCCAACGCCCCGCGGTGGAAGCCCAGCCGCGGGAACTCATGGCCGGTCAGGATCAGATAGGGATAGGACTTGTCGTCCCGGTAGAGGATGTTGTAGCGCGGCGCAAACGCCTTGATCAGATTGTTCTCGAGCAGCAGGGCTTCGGACTCCGACCGCGTGACGGTGGTCTCAAGACGGCGCACCTGAGAGACCATGAGCTGGATGCGAGGCTCCAGCGACGTGGTCTTCTGAAAATAGGAAGCCACTCGCTTCTTGAGATCGCGCGCCTTGCCCACATAGAGCACGTCGCCGGAAGCCCCGATCATGCGGTACACGCCGGGCAGGTGCGGCAGGCTGGCTACGAGCTCGGCCAGATCCGAAGCCGGCACGCCGTCGGGGGGCGAGGCGCGAGCCGGCGCTGCCGTCACCCCCAGCGCCTTGTGCCGGACATGGGCCGGAACCTTGGTCATGTTCTGGGTTGAGCAGCCAGGGGCAGTGGAAGTAAGGCAAGGGTCAGGAGGCTGGAGCCGACGCGCGACGCGCAACGGCGCCGTTTCGAACCTGCTCGAGCGTCCCCTCCGCGCATTATAGCGGCTGCGATGGCGCGCCTTCCATGTCACGCCGGAAGCGCCACGCAGCGCATGTGGCTTCGGGTAAAATGCGCGCTCCTTGGCGCGCGTCGAGCCGCGCTACCTGACGCAGGGGGGCGTAGCGATGGCAAAAGTACTGGCGACCGAAGTCCGCGCCGGCAACCTCATCGAGTGGGACAAACGCGTGTGGCGCGTGCTCAAGTCCTACCACGTGCACGTGGGTGGCCGCGGTGGAGCCTTCATGCAGGTCGAGATGAAGGACATCGAATCGGGCACCAAGTCCAATCAGCGCTTCCGGACAGACGAGAAGATCGAACGCGCCTTCGTCGAGGGCCGCGAGATGCAGTACCTATACAGCGACGGGGACGCCTACGTGTTCATGGACAAGCAGAACTACGAGCAGCTACACCTGCCGCGGGATCTGCTCGAGGGCCAGGTGGAGTACCTGCTGCCCAATACGGACGTCATGGTCAACTTTCACAACGAGCGCCCGATCGGGCTCCAACTGCCGCCCAGCGTGGTGCTCACGATCACGCAAACCGAGCCCACTCTCAAAGGTGCAACCGCCACGGGCTCCTTCAAACCTGCCAAGACGGAGACCGGCCTCACGGTGATGGTGCCGCCGTTCGTAGGTGAAGGCGAGAAGATCAAGGTCAACACCGACTCCGGCGAGTACATCGAGCGGGCCTAGCCCGGATATTTGATGCGGGCGGTTCCGCCCTCGCTCAGTCAGGCTTTCTGAACGGCAGGATCCGCGCGCCGGTGTGGCGGTCCGACGGCGTATCCGCCGTGAGCGCCAGTAGCGCCTCGCGCAGCTGTCCGAAGCGCTCCCACATCATAGATTGCAAGCGCACGGCGGCGCCCAGCGCGGTCTTAGCCCGTCTGCGTTCCAGATCGATGCGAAATTGCAACCCGCGCAGCCGCTCGCGGTGCTCGGCCGGCGCCTGGGAGATGAACGACTCTATCGCCGCCTGCCGCCGGCGCTCGAACTCGCCGGGGTCCTCCCGGGCCAGGCGCTGCCACTCCTCGATGTCGAACTGCATCGGATCCAGTCTAGCGTCCGACCGGCACCGGACTCAACAAATGTCAACCGTTGCCCCGCCGCGCGACGACTTTGACCACGGCTTGAGCGCGCCGGCCGGCATCCGCAACGACCTCGGGCTGCAGCGTCACGTGGTCGATCCCGTAGCGCTGTTGCAGCACCCGGCGCGCCTGCTCCAGCACCGCTGGCCAGCTCGACAGCTCGGCGATGTCCAGATGAGCCGACAACGCCACTCGCCCCGACGAGATGTTCCAGACGTGCAGGTCGTGTACGCTGCGAACCCCGTCGATCCGCGCGATCAGCCGCCCCACCTCCTCCAGCCTGACAGTGCTGGGCACGCCCTCCATCAACACGTGCAGCGCCTCACGCAGAAGCCTGATCGTGGAGACCAGGATCAGCAGCGCGATCACCCACGACAGGATGGCGTCGATCGGCATCCAGCCGGTGAAATAGATCACCGCACCTGCCGCCAGCGCCGTGACTGATCCGGCCACGTCTGAAGTCACGTGCAGCATTGCGGCGCGCAGGTTCAAACTGCGTTCCCCACGGCTCAGGATGAGCATCACCGCCAGGTTGAGCAGCAGCCCGATGAATGCCACGATCATGACGCCCAGCCCGTCGATGTCCGCCGGGTGCAGCAGCCGGCTGATGGACTCTACGGCGATGAACACCACGACCAGCAGCAGAGCCAGACCATTGACGAAGGCGGCGATGACCTCGGCGCGCGCCATGCCGTAGGAGTGCCGCTTACCCGCCGGTCGCGCCGACACCCAGGCTGCGAACCAGGCCAGCCCGAGCGCCAGGGCGTCGGAGAACATATGTCCGGCGTCGCTCACCAGAGCCAGCGAGCCAAACGCCAGGCCCGCCACCAGCTCCACCAGCGCATAAGCCAAGGTCAAACTGAGCGCCACTCCGAACACGCCGGGCACCGTTCGGTGGACGTGTCCGTGTGGGTGATGCTGCGCCATATGCTCGCCGGTGCTCTCAGCCGAGGGCACTGCCCGGAGCTGGCCCCGCGGTGCCCCGCCCACCGGCCTTTAGCTCGCTCAATGCCGCCTGGTAGGTGCGGTCCACGCGCGCCTCGGCAAACGATGTGTAGGCGCTGCGCGAGCGCATGCGCGCCAGCCTCGCTTCCCACCGCTCGTCCGGCTTCCAGCTCAAGCCCCCGAGCAGCGCATCGGCGAGGTCGGGTCGATTGCATACCAGCACCATGTCGCCGCCCGCCGAGAGCGCCGCGCACGCGCGAGCGACGATGTCGCCGGCCACAGCAGCGCCTTCCATGCTGAGGTCGTCGCTGAAAATCATGCCGTCGAACCCGATTTCGTTGCGCAAGACATCCTGCAACCAGATGCGGGAGAAACCCGCCGGTACCCGGTCCACGCTCGGATAAATCACATGCGCCGGCATCACGCCGGCGAGCTCGCCACGGAGCTGCCGATAGGGCACCAGATCGGCCGCACGTATCTGCGACAGAGGACGCGGATCGATCGGAATTTCGGCGTGCGAGTCCTCGGCCGCGAACCCGTGTCCCGGAAAATGCTTCCCGACCGCGGCGACGCCGCCGCGCCTCAGGCCTGCGACCAAGGCGGCCGCCAACTCGGTGACCGCCTCTGCATCGCGATGCAGGGCACGGTCGCCGATGACGGAGCTGCGCCCGAAGTCGAGGTCCAGAACGGGGGTGAAGCTAAAGTCCACGCCGCTGGCGGTCAACTCTGCGGCGATGAGGAAGCCGACCGCCTCGGCGCGGCGTCGCGCCGCCGCGCGGTCAGCGTCCCACAGCGCCCCCAGCCCTGCCATGGCCGGAATCGCCGTGTAGCCTTCGCGGAAGCGCTGCACCCTGCCGCCCTCGTGGTCCACGGCGATCAGCAGCTCGGGCCTACGCAGGGCTCGAATGTCGGCGGTAAGTTCGGCCACCTGGTCGGGTGAAGCATAGTTGCGTGCGAACAGGATCACGCCGCCGACCAGCGGATCGAGCAGGCGCCTGCGATCGCCATCGACGAGGTGGGTGCCCTCGACGTCGAGCATGACCGGCCCGAGCGGCAGCGTGCCGACCGTCATGGGCTCCCGGCCTCGAGCACCACCACCGCGCAGGCGATGCTGCGTTCATGGCTGAGCGTGATGTGATGCGCGCTCACCCCGCGGCGCTGCGACAGCGCCTGGAGCTCCGGCGCAAGGCGCAGCAGCGGCCGGCCCGACGCGTCGTGCGTCACGCTGATGCTGGTCAACAGCACCGGAGCGCGCAGACCGGTGCCGAGCGCCTTGGCGAAGGCCTCCTTGGCCGCAAATCGGCTGGCCAGGAAAATCTGCCGGTTGGCGCTCGCGCGGAAGCCCTCCAGCTCGGCGGGCGCCAGCACCCGCCGTGCAAAGCGCTCTCCGTAGCGCTCCAACAGCCGAGCCACCCGCGCGACCTCGACGACGTCCGCTCCGATTCCAAGGATCACGCGCCACCCCCGCGCGCTTCGACCATCAACCGCTTCATCTCGCGCACGGCCTCACTCCAACCCACGAACAAGGCGTGCGCGACGATGGCGTGGCCGATGTTGAGCTCGCCGATCTCTGCGATCGCCGCGACGCGCTGTACATTGTGATAGTGCAACCCGTGGCCGGCGTTGACCTTCATCCCGAGTCCCGCTGCGTACCTCGCTTCGCGACGGATGCGGGCCAATTCTTCCTCTTGCCGCGGCGTGCTCTGCGCCTCGGCATAGGCACCGGTGTGAATTTCGATCGCCGCCGCGCCGGCCTCGCGCGCAGCGTCGATCTGCTCGCGCTCTGCCGCGATGAACAAGGACACGCGGATGCCGGCGGCCGCCAACTCGCGGCACGCCTCCTGCACGCGTGCGAAATTGCTCTTGACGTCCAGGCCGCCTTCGGTGGTCAGCTCGGCGCGGCGCTCTGGCACCAGGCAAGTGTCGTGCGGACGGATACGCAGGGCGATGGCCAGCATCTCCGCCGTCACCGCACTCTCCAGGTTCATGCGGGTGGTCAGCACGCGGCGCAGGATCTCCACGTCCTCGTCCTGGATGTGGCGCCGGTCCTCGCGCAAGTGCAGCGTGATGAGATCGGCGCCGGCCGACTCGGCCAGCAATGCGGCCTGAACCGGGCTGGGATAGCGCGTCCCGCGCACCTGCCGCAAGGTGGCAACGTGGTCGATATTCACTCCGAGCTGAATCATGTCGTCGACGGCGGGGGCGGCTCAGAGCTGTTGCATCTCGCGCAGCAGCTGGCGCGTGTGCAGCACCCGCCCTCCCAGATGATGGTTCAACACAAATCGCATGAGCGCGCGGCTCTGCTGCAATGTGAGAGGGTCGCGGTAGTCGTCGGCTGCCATGTCCAGCAGCGTCTTGCCCGAGAGCTCGACCGCGGACGCCAGCGTGGGGTCAAGAATCAACTCCGGCCCCCGCTCCAGCCGGTAGGCGTAGTTGGCATCGCGCCGGATGGGATGGCCGGCGACATCGCGGTTCAGCAGCATCCCGTAGCCAAGCTCGCGCAGCAGCGTCTTCTCGAAGCGCCGCAGCGCCCACGCCGGCGGCTCGGCGCTGCGGAATGCCTGCAGGGCCTGGGCGTACGCCAGATACAGTCCCTCATGCGGATCCTCGCGCGCGAGAAGCTTGAGCAGCAGCTCGTTCAGATAGAAGCCGCACATGAGGCCTAGGCCCGACAGCTGCGGGTGGCCGGCGAGCCACTCTGCCCGGTGCAGCGTGCGCAGTTCCGCCTTGCCGGCCCAGCTCAGGCTGAGCGGCTGAAACGCCATGAGCAGCCCGCGCAGGGACGACTTGGGCCGCCGCGCGCCCCGCGCCACCAGCGCCACGCGCCCGAGGTTGCGGGTGAAGACCTCTACCACAAGGCTGGTCTCCTTGAAGGGATAGCTGTGCAGCACATAGGCCGGCTCGTCGTCGCGGACGCCGCGCCGCTCTCGGTCGCTCAAGCCCCCTGCTGGACTGGTAGCGGCAGCCGGGCGTCCGTCGTCCGTCAGCACGCTCGCCGTGGTCTGATCATTCATAACCCAAGCTGCGCAACGCGCGCGGATCCTCCGTCCAACCGCGGCGGACGCGGACCCAGACCTCCAAGTAGACCCGGCCGCTGAACAGCTTCTCCATGTCCTGGCGCGCCTGGGTAGCGATGGCTTTGAGCTTCTCGCCGCCGCGCCCTATGACGATGGCCTTCTGTCCCGGCCGGTCGACTATGATGCTGGCGCCGATCCGGCGCAACTGGCCTGCCGCTTCGAAGCGCTCCACCTCCACCGCGGTGGCATAAGGCACCTCGTCGCCGAGCAACCGGAACAGCTTCTCGCGCAGAAACTCGGCCGCCAGGAATTGCTCGCTCCGATCCGTCAGTTCATCCTCGGAATAGAGCGACGGGCCGGCTGGCAAGTGCGGCCGAATCGCCCCGAGCAGCTCCGGGACCTGACGCCCGCTGCGCGCGCTGATCGGGACAATCGCTGCGAACGGACGGACGCGCGACAGCTCTTCGATGAACGGCAACAGCCGCCTCCTGTCCGCTACAGCGTCTACCTTGTTGATGGCGAGCACCACGGGCCGGCCATGCCCAATCCTTCCGAGCACGGCGCGGTCCTCCGCACCGAAGCGCAGCGCCTCCATCACGACCACGACCACGTCGACGCTGTCCAGCGCCTCGGATGCGGCGCGGTTCAATGCCCGGTTGAGCCGCCCCGCATGACGGGTCTGCAGACCGGGGGTATCGACGAACACCATCTGCGCTTCGGGCTCGCTGAGGATACCGACGATGCGGTGGCGCGTGGTCTGGGGCCGCGTCGACGTGATGCTCAGCTTGTGACCGACCAGCCGATTGAGCAGCGTCGATTTGCCCACGTTGGGGCGCCCCACGAGTGCAATGGTCCCGGCGCGATGCCCTACACCGGAGGCGCTCACCGGTTCACCGCCAATTCATAGGCGCGCCGTGCGGCGCTCTGCTCCGCGCTGCGGCGACTGGAACCGTCTCCCACGGTGCGGATGTCGAGGTCGGGGACCAGGCACTCCACCTGGAATTGTTGCTCGTGCGCCTCGCCCCGCAGGCTCACGACATTGTACTGAGGAAGCGGCAAGCGGCGCGCCTGCAGATGCTCCTGCAGCAGAGTCTTGGGATCCTTGCCCAGCACGGCGGGGTCGAGCTCATGCAGCACAGGGGCATAGATATCACGGATCGCCTCGGCAGCCCGATCGAACCCGCCGTCCAGGAAGATCGCTCCGACTACGGCCTCCAGCGCGTCGGCCAGGATAGACGGTCGCCGCGCGCCGCCGCTCTTGAGCTCCCCTTCGCCAAGTCGCAGTTGCTCACCCAACTCCATCGAGACCGCGATGCGGCTGAGCGTGTCCTGGTTTACCAGATTAGCGCGCAAGCGGGACAGGTCGCCCTCCGCCAAGCGCGGAAAGCGCTCGTAGAGCAGCGCAGCGACGCTGCAGTTGAGTACCGCGTCGCCGAGGAACTCGAGGCGCTCGTTGTGCGGAGCACTGTGGCTGCGGTGGGTCAGCGCCTGGCGCAGAAGAGCGGGATCGTGGAACTGATATGCGAGCCGGGACACAAAGAATGCGTTGACCATGCGCGAGCGGCTGGGCGATGCCGCCGCTGCCTAGTTCTTCGCTTCGAAATCCATGCAGGCGTTGATGTTGCCGAACAACGGCACGCGCTTGGACCAGGTGACGGAGATTTCATACCCCTCGCCGACCTTGCTGACTTCGAGGTCGTTGGCCGAGACCGAGGTCACGTTGTCGACAACGGCACGGCGGGAGAACGCCGCCTGCACGTCTTTTACGGAGCCGCCCCTGGTTTCGGGCGAATGCGCGATGTCGGAGACGATTCGCTGCACGGTCCAGTACTCGAGGTAAGCGGGCAGAAGCTTGAAGCCGATCAGCGCGAAGAACACGATCACCCCCAAAGTGATGATCAATCCCGTCAGGGTCAGACCACGTTGCTTGTCCATTCTGAGGCCCTCAATTGATCGAGCGACCGATGCGCCCCAGGTCGCCGAAGTTCCACCAAATCATGAACGCTTTGCCTACGATGTTGCGCTCCGGTACGAAACCCCAGTAGCGGCTGTCGCTGCTGCTGTCGCGGTTGTCACCCATCATGAAGTAGTGCCCCTGGGGCACCGTGCACACGAAACCCTGCTCATTGTATTCACAATCCTCCCGGTGCGGGAACTGGCGTACGTTGCCGATCTGCAGCGCCGGCACCTCCGGGTTGGTCAGGACGGCGTGCTCGTGGCCGTTCAGGTCCTCGCGATACTGCTTGGTCGGCGCGTAGTTGAGGCTAGCATCGGCATACGGATTGTCCGATACCGGCGTCATGGGAACGGCCTGGCCATTGATCGAGAGACGCTTGTTGAGGTAGGACACGCGGTCACCGGGCACGCCCACCACGCGCTTGATGTAGTCGAGCGAGGGGTTCTCGGGATAGCGAAACACCATGACCTCACCGCGCTGAGGCTCGTTCACCGCCAGAACTTTCGCGTTGGCCACCGGCAGGCGGATTCCGTAGGTGTATTTGTTGACCAGGATGAAATCGCCCACCAACAGGGTGGGGATCATCGACCCCGACGGGATCTTGAACGGCTCCACCAGGAACGAGCGCAACAGGAACACCAGCAGGATCACCGGGAAGAAGCTCTTCGAATATTCGACCCACCAAGGCTCCTTGCCTACGCCGAGCTGGATTTCCCGCAGGACCGCATCCTTGCGTTCCTGGATCGCGGCCTCCGACTCGCCTGGCTTGGGCCGTAGTTGACCAGCCGCCTCCGCCAGGGCAGCATGCACCGCCGCATCACGGCGCCGGCGCAAGTAGAAGCGGTCCAGCAACCACACGCTGCCGGTCACCACCAGCAGCACCAGCATGAGAAGGGCGAAGTTCATGTCCTGCGTTGCTTGTATGGGAAATGTGGGATGCCGGCCGGTGTCACTTGCTCTCGACCTGCAGGATGGCCAAGAAGGCTTCCTGCGGGATCTCCACGGTACCGACTTGCTTCATGCGCTTTTTGCCGGCCTTCTGTTTCTCAAGCAGCTTCTTCTTGCGCGTGATGTCTCCGCCGTAGCATTTGGCCAGGACGTTCTTGCGCAGGGCCTTGATGGTCTCGCGCGCAATGATGTGCGATCCCAGGGCCGCTTGCACCGCCACGTCGAACATCTGGCGCGGGATCAGCTCGCGCATCTTATCGACCAGCTCGCGTCCGCGCGCCTGCGCGCTGGAACGGTGAACGATGAGCGACAGGGCGTCCACGCGCTCGGCGTTGATCAGGATGTCGAGCTTGACCAGATCGGCGCTGCGAAACTCCTTGAAGTCGTAGTCCAAGGACGCATAGCCGCGGCTCACCGACTTGAGCTTGTCGAAGAAGTCCATGACGACCTCGTTGAGCGGCAGCTCCCAGGTCAGCAATACCTGCCGCCCGGTGTACTGCATGTTCCTCTGTGTGCCGCGCTTGGCCGTGCAAAGGGTCATCACCGGGCCGACGTATTCGCTCGGGGTCAGTATGGTGGCGGTGATGATGGGCTCCCGTATCGCCTCGATCTTGCCGGCATCGGGCAAGCGCGACGGGTTCTCCACCTCGATCACTGCGCCGCCATGCAACTGCACCTCGTACACGACCGTGGGAGCGGTGGTGATGAGATGCATGTCGTATTCGCGCTCTAGGCGCTCTTGCACGATGTCCATGTGCAGCAGACCGAGGAACCCGCAACGAAAGCCGAAGCCCAGGGCCTGGGACGTTTCCGGCTCGAAGCGCAGCGAGGCGTCGTTGAGCTGCAGCTTCTCCAGAGCGTCGCGCAACTGATCGTACTCGTTGGCGTCCACGGGATACAGGCCGGCGAAGACCTGAGGCTTGATCTCCTTGAACCCGGGCAGCGCTTCGGCTGCGGGGCGGCCGAGCAGCGTGATGGTGTCGCCGACGCGGGCGTCCTTCAACTCCTTGACTCCGGCCACCACGAAGCCCACCTCCCCGGCCCCGAGCTGCTCCTTCTGCACCGACTTCGGCGTGAACACGCCGACCTGCTCGCACAAATGGGCGGCGCGGCTGGACATGAACAGGATCTTGTCCTTCGGACTCAGCCGGCCGTCGACCACGCGCACCAGCATGACGACGCCGACGTAGTTGTCGAACCAGGAGTCGATGATGAGCGCCTTGAGCGGTGCCGCCGGGTCGCCTCTGGGAGCCGGGATGCGCGCAATCACCGCCTCGATGATGTCCACCACGCCTTCGCCGGTCTTGGCACTGGCGCGGATTGCATCCTTGGCGGGAATGCCGACGATGTCTTCGATCTCGGCGATGACGCGCTCAGGGTCGGCGGAAGGGAGGTCGATCTTGTTCAGCACCGGCACCACCTCGACGCCCTGCTCGATGGCGGTATAGCAGTTGGCCACCGTCTGCGCCTCCACGCCCTGCGAGGCGTCTACCACCAGCAGCGCGCCCTCGCACGCCGCAAGCGACCGCGACACTTCATAGGAGAAGTCTACGTGGCCCGGCGTATCGATGAGATTGAGCAGATATGTGCCCCCGTCTCGGGCGCGATAGTTGAGCGCCGCGGTTTGGGCCTTGATGGTGATTCCGCGTTCGCGCTCGAGCGCCATGGAGTCCAGGACCTGCGCCTCCATTTCACGCTCGGACAGTCCGCCGCACCACTGAATGAAGCGGTCGGCCAAGGTCGACTTGCCGTGGTCGATGTGCGCGATGATGGAAAAGTTGCGGATATGCTCCATCGGAGACAGGGAAAAAAAACGGGCACCCGCGAGTGCCCTTCACCGCTTTGGAAACGGCGGAATTCTATCGGAAATCCGATCGTTGCGCCGTCCCGAAGGCGGCGAGGCGCCAAGCGCCCTGGGCACCGCCTGCGGGCCGAGGCGAGGGTCAGTTGCCGCTAAGCTTGAGCGGGATATAGACGGACCCTTCTCCGCGCCTGATCAGGAGCGCGACCGTGCGCGAGCGGTCAACCGGTGAGAGCATCCGGTTCAGATCCTCGACCGACTTCACTTCCTGGTTGTTGACGGCCTGGATCACGTCGCCGCGACGGATTCCGGCTTTTGCCGCCGCACCGTCCGCGTTCTCGACCACCACGCCGTTGGCGATACTGAGCTCGCCCTTCTGCTCCGAGGTGAGCTCTGCCACAGCCAAACCGAGCTTGGCCAGGGTTTCACCCGACGCTTTCTTACCCGCCGGCTGCCGCTTTGCCACGCGTTCGTCTGGCGTCTCGGCGACGACGATCTGGAGGTCCTTCTTTTCGCCCTTGCGCCACACCTGCACGGATACCTTTGAGCCCGGCTTGGTGCCCGCCACGATGCGCGGCAGCTCGTTGGAGGCGGTGACCTCGCGGTTGTCGAACCTGAGGATCACATCGCTCGGTTGTATGCCCGCTCTGTCCGCGGGACTGCCCTTTTCCACTGAATTGACCAGCGCACCGACGGGTCTAGGCAGGCCGAAAGACTCCGCGAGCTCCTTGGTCACCTCCTGGATCACGACGCCGATGCGCCCGCGGCTGACGCGCCCGGTAGCCTGCAGCTGCCTGGCCACGTCGATCGCCACATCGATGGGTATGGCAAATGACAGCCCCATGAAGCCGCCGGTCCGGCTGAAGATCATGGAGTTGATTCCCACCACTTCGCCGGACAGGTTAAACAGCGGGCCGCCCGAGTTTCCGGGGTTGATCGCCACGTCGGTCTGGATGAATGGAACAAAGTTCTCCTGCGGCAGCGAGCGCCCCTTGGCACTCACGATGCCGGCTGTGACGCTGTTATCGAAGCCGAACGGAGAGCCGATGGCCACGACCCATTCGCCGACCCGCAGTTTGCTGGGATCTCCGACGGAAACCGCCGGAAGCCCCGTGGCATCGATCTTGAGCACCGCCACGTCCGTGCGCCGGTCGCTTCCGATCACCTTGGCCTTGAACTCGCGCTTGTCGGTCAGGCGCACGGTGATGTCGTCGGCCGCCTCGACCACATGGGAGTTGGTCAAGATGTAGCCGTCTTGGCTGAGGATGAACCCGGAGCCCAGCGAGCGCGACTCGTAGTCCCGCGGCGGCTGCGGCGGGCCGAAGCGGCGAAAGAAGTCGTTAAACGGATCGTCCTCCGACCCCGGCGGCAGGCCTTGCGTATGCACCGTCTGCGTGGTGCTGACGTTGACCACTGCGGGGCCCTGCTTCTCGGCCAAGTCGGCAAAATTGGGCAGCAAGTCCTTGCCCTGTGCCACCAGCGGCAGCGAGGTCAAGCACGCCGCCGCCAGAAACAGCCATCTCAGCATCTCAATGGTTCCTCGTGAGATCGACAAAGCGCCGGAGGAGGCCGGCCCGGCCCGACGGTGGACGCGAGGCTACTGACCTCGTGGTGTCACCGAGTTCGCCATCTGCATCACGGTCACCGCGGGCGCTTCGCCCAGCACGGTGACAAGTTGATCGGGAAGCGGGCGGGTATAAATGTTGACTGCCCCCTGCCGCGTCAGTCCTTCCTGCACTTTACGCGTGGTTGGCAGGGGCTCGATGAAGACCGACACCGCCGCCAACCCGTCAGAGTACACCAGGTGAGCCACTGGTGTCTGCGTCCCGGCTTTGAGCCGCCTCATCTCGATGATCTTCCTGAACCCCGCGGGTTGATCCTTCACGATCCAGCCCGTATCGGCTGGCGCCGCCGAGTCCGGTCCCTGTTGTTCGCGCCGCCATTCCGGCGGGAGCGGACCGAAACTGGGGCGCGTTACTCCGCTGCCGATCGACAGCTGAGTAAAGACGGACTGCTCGACCACGTGACCCCTTTCATCCAGCATGCGGGCCTTGAGCAACAGCCCCGTGTTGACGTCGGCCCACAGCTTGTGCCCGTACCGGAAGCCATCGCGCGGCTCGAGCACCAGAGCCTGCGCGTCGTAGCCGGCGATACGCTCCTGGTCGCCTTTGCGCAGCTGGTAATGCTCGGTGAGATGCGAGAGCTGGTCGGGGAGCAGGGCCGGGAAGGAGTTGCGCCGCGTCCGCCGCTCGCGCTTGACCACGTGATGCTCGCCGTCCAGGGTCAGGATCTCATCGTCGGTGCGGATGATCTCGCGCTTGGGTCCGTCCAGCGTCTCGAGCTTCTCGCATTCTCCGGCGCGGTCCACGAAGTGCGTGATCCGCGAGCTTTCGACGTGATCGCCGTGCTGATAGACGAAAGTGCCGGCGTAGTTGAGCTGGCGCGCCGCATTTGCGATCTTCTGCAGCCACACGAGCGCCTCGGTCTCCTGCAGGGTTTCGGCAAACGCGGCCCCGACCCACAAGTGCAGCAGCACCAGGCTCGGCAACAAGCGCACAGGCACGCGCGTCATCGCGACGGATCCCAGTCCTCGTTCGACACCGTCCTGACATAGGAGGCCACGCCCTGCATCGCGCTGGTGGGAGAGAACTCCTGGTGGGCCCGCAGGTAGTCGTCCATCTGCGAGCCGGCCAGGGCGGCGACTGGCAGGACTGGGCGCAGGGCTTCCCGCATCGCCGCGGGCGGGTTGTTTTTCGCCATGGGACGCACCGTGTCCACGTGAGACTGCGAGGTGAACGCCAGCCATCCCACTACCGTCACGCCGGCCACCGTCGCCGCCAGCGGCAGGCTGTAGCGCGCGAGGCGCGACGGTAACCGGGTGTGCGGTGCGACCACGGTCGGCTCGTGCTCCAGCCGCTGGCCCAAGCGGCCCGCAAGATCGGAGCTGGCCCCGGTTTCGTGGCGCAGCACGTCCCGGATCAAATGGTAGGTGGCCCAGGCTTGGACCAAGCTGGCGTCGAGCTCCAGACGCCGGATTTGGCGGCGAGCTTCGTGCTCATCGAACTCACCGTCCATCAGCTGCGAGATCTTTTCCATATCACCACCTTCGGTCCTTGCTGGTCTGTAGCATTGGGCGCAGCCGCTCGGCAATCGTCTCCCGCGCCCGAAAGATGCGCGAGCGCACCGTTCCGATCGGGCAATTCATCACCGTCGCGATTTCCTCGTAGCTTAGCCCGTCGATCTCGCGCAGGACGATGGCGGTGCGCAACTCTTCAGGCAGCGCTTCCATGGTGTCGTTGACCGTCTGCGCGATCTGTTTGCTCATCAATTCGTTTTCCGGCGTATCGACGTCCCGCAGCTGGTCTCCGTCCTCGAAATTCTCCGCGTCTTCGCTGTCAAACTCAGTGGTGGTGGGGGCACGCCGCCCCAGGGCCACCAGGTAATTCTTGGCCGTGTTGATGCCGATCCTATAGAGCCAGGTGTAAAACGCGCTCTCGCCGCGAAAGGACGGAAGCGCCCGATAGGCCTTGATGAAAGCCTCTTGCGCCACATCCTCGACCTCGGCCGGATCGCGGATAAACCGGGACAGCAGCCGCGCCAGCTTGCGCTGGTACTTGGCCACGAGCAGTTCGAATGCCCTCTTATCACCCCGCTGTGCCCGTTCGACCAGCTGCTGGTCTATCTCACGGTCACCCATCTCGCCCGGTTACCTGAAAAGCTAACAAAAAAGCGCGAACTGCGTCGCGCAAGGGGCTTAAGTATAGCGTCGCGCGCCCCTTTCAGGAACCGTGCTGCCGGCCGTCAAGCGAGAGACAACCACCGCTTGGCGTTAGTTCACGCTTGCGTCGGGTTATCGCTGCAAAGCTGCTGTCCCCCGCAGCTGCGCGCCGCCACGACAGCGCCAGCGCAGCCAGACCCTCAGCCGACGGAAGCTCTCGGGATCCAAGCTGTCCGCCGTGATCAATACAGCCCGGCCCCACCGCGCGCCTTCCAGGCGCAGGTTCACGACCGTCAGCAGCGGGGACACGAAGCTCGAACCGGCGACGCGGTAAGCTCGCCATATCCCGCCCCGTGAACGAGCGGATACGGAGCAGTCGGCGCGCAATTCCAGCTCGACGAGGGAGGCGGCGGCGCTGCGCCAGGCTTGGCGACGCAGTACCCAAAGCAGATGGACCGAAAGCGCCAGGCTGCCCGCCAAAGGCAACGCCGCAGGCAGTGGCGTGAGCCAAAGCGCAGCCGCAGCCAGGAGATGAGCGCTGCCCAGGACCCGGGCCAAAAGGCGGGACGAGCCTAGGCGCAGAGATAGTCGTTCGGCCATGCGCTGGACGGGGAGCGACGGAGGCCGCGGCAAGCCGCCGGACCTATAATCGTACCCATCGTAATGGAAGAAGCTGGTTTCGCATGAATCAGAATTGGCGTCAGGCACTGACCGACCGCGGTGCGCGGTTCGAGGGCGAGCGCGTCACCGACTTCGGCCCCGCGCAGCGCGAAGCACCGCCCACCTTGGCGAGAGTCGTGCTCGCGCCGCTGCTCTCCGAAGGGCTGATCCTGGTTTCCGGCGAAGACGCGCTTGCATTCCTACAGGGGCAGGTGTCGAACGACGTAGAACAGGTCTCCGCCACGCGCGCTCAGTTTGCGGCGTACTGTACCCCGAAGGGCAGGGTTTTGGCGACCTTGGTCATCTGCCAGGCGGACAACGGCTATGCGCTCGCGCTGCCCGGCGAACTGTCCGAATCGATCCGCAGGCGGCTGCAGATGTACGTGCTGCGCTCCCGGGTGCGTCTGGACAACGCATCCGATCAGATCGCGGTGCTGGGGCTGGCCGGGGCGGATGCCAGGGCAATGGTGTCCCGCGAGTTGGAGATTGCGCTTTCTTCTGCCTACGACGCGGGCTCGAGCGGTGGGCTGACCGCTGTGGCCCTGCCCGGCGACCGGATCCAGATCACAGTGGACGTTGCGCGGGGAATCGAGACCTGGGACAAGTTCGCCGCCCGGTGCCCGCTCGTTGGCGAGCAAGCATGGGATGCGCACGCAATCGCCGCTGGCGTACCCACAATCACCTCCACCACGCAGGATCAATTCACGCCGCATATGCTGAATCTCGATTTGCTCGGGGGCGTGAGCTTCAGCAAGGGGTGCTATACGGGTCAGGAGATCGTGGCTCGCACGCAGTACCTGGGCCAGGTCAAGCGTCGGCTGGCGCGGTTCGTCACAGCGGGGCGTGCCGAGCCCGGGGGCGCCGTCTATGCGGAGGGACAGCCGGCCGGCACGGTGGTGAACGCCGTGCGGTCGCCAGACGGTTGCGACTTGCTCGCCGTGGTCCAAACGCAGGCGGCTCTAAGCGCCGCCGCCGGCATCGCGCTCAGGCTCGGCGACCCCCAAGGGCCAGCGTTGCGCCCCCTGGCGCTGCCCTACCCCTTGCCGGGGATGCCCGAGCAGCAGGCGATCGACGATGCTTAGCTACTTCATCTATTACCGCGTGGCTCGAGGCCAAGAAGCGCCCGCCAGGGCACAGGCTCGACGTTTGCAGGCCAAGCTGTCGGAGTCGGCCGGCGTGCACAGTCGGCTCATGACCAAGCGGGGCGAGCCGAACCTGTGGATGGAAGTCTACGAGGCTGTGCTTGATCCGACCGGGTTCGAGCGCGCATTGGAGACTGCGGTTCAGGAGCTCGACCTGCACCAATGGCTTGCACCCGGCTCGCGGCGCCACATGGAATGCTTTGAGGACTGAGCGGTGTGCTTGATCTTGCTTGCGTGGCGTGTGCGTACAGAATATCCGTTGGTCCTGGCGGCAAACCGCGACGAATTCTTTGCCCGACCCACGCTTCCAGCGGCGCCGTGGGAAGAATCTCCTGCGGTCATCGGCGGCCGCGACCTGGAGAAAGGCGGCAGCTGGCTGGCGGTATCCGCCTCGGGCCGGTTGGCCGCCGTCACCAACTTCCGCGACGGCCGCGTGCGCAAGACGGGCGCACGCTCACGCGGGCTGCTGGTAAGCGACTTTGTCCTGTCCGACCTCGAGCCCAGACTCTTCCTCGAACGCCTCCGTGCCTCGCGCGATGTCTACGACGGATTCAACCTTCTCGTCGCGGCGAACGGCGAGCTGCTTCACTACGCCAACGTCAGCGACGAGATCACGCCGCTGGAGGCGGGAATACATGGGCTCAGCAATCATCTGCTCGACACCGCCTGGCCCAAGGTCGAGCGCGGTAAGGCGGCCTTGCGGCGCCTGATGGGCGGCCCGAGCGAGGCGCTCGCCTCCGGCCTGTTCGCTGCGCTCGCGGACACGCAGCGCCCGCCGGACGAGGAGTTGCCACTCACCGGTGTGCCCCTGGAGTGGGAGCGCGAGCTGGCGCGTGCGTTCATCCGCGCGCCCGGTTACGGTACGCGGGCATCTGCGGTAGTGTTGATGGGGCATTCGGGCAAGCTGACGTTCATCGAGCGCAATTTCACCGCCAGCGGGGAGGCGGCGGAGATGCGCACGTTTCAGCTTCCCGCTGCTCGATCGGCGGCCCCCGCAACATGGACGTTCGCTTGACCTCAGGAGGCTAGGTTGCGCCGCATGCGCCGGTGTTCGATACCGGCATCGAGAAACGCGTCACCCTCGGGGACGAACCCGTAGCGCGCATAGAACCCTAGCGCGTGAGCCTGGGCGTTGAGCACGACTTCGGTCAGTCCCTGCGCGAGGGCAAAGCGCAGCAGTTCGCTCAACATGGCACCGCCCACTCCGCTCCGGCGCCACGCCGGCAGCACCGCCATCCGGCCGATGTGCCCGTCGGGCAGCAGCCGGCCGGTCCCGATCGGTGTGCCGTGGCTGTCTTCGGCCAGCACGTGCAGGCAACTCTGGTCCAAGCCGTCCCATTCGAGCTCAGGCGGGACACGTTGCTCGTCCACGAACACCGCTGACCGGATGCGCCGCAGGCGATGGCGGTCGCGATTCCAGTCGGCGCGCCGCACGCTGAAGAGTGAGCTCATGCCGGCGATTATAATGGTTGCACAGCGTGCTCCGGTCCACGCGCCTTGTGCATGAGTGAATGAATCGCACCCAACTGCAAGACCCGCAACCCGCGCAGAGAGTAGAAACCTTGCGCTGGCGCGAAGGGGCGCTGGAGATGATCGACCAGCGCCTGTTACCGATGCGCTTCGAATACCGGCGTTGCGACAGCGCGGAAGGCGTCAGCGAAGCCATTCGCAGCATGGTGGTGCGTGGTGCGCCCGCGATCGGTTGCGCCGCCGCCTACGGAATCGCGCTGGCCGCGCTGAAACTCGCATCGCGCACCGGCACGGGCTTCCTGGACAGTCTGGAGGACGCGTTCCAGCTCCTGGGCACGAGCCGTCCAACCGCGGTCAACTTGGGCTGGGCGTTGGCGCGCCAGCGGCGGCTCGCCGCGGCGCTCGGTGCGGCCCAACCTCGAACCATCGCGAACGCGCTCTTGACTGAGGCGCACGCCATTCGCGACGAGGATATCGCCGCTAATCGCGCGATGGGTGCGTGCGGCGCGCCACTGGTTCCGGACGGCGCCCGGATCCTGACTCATTGCAACGCGGGCGCTTTGGCGACTGCCGGTCATGGTACCGCGCTCGGGGTCATCCGCTCGGCAGCCGAAGGCGGAAAGCGCGTGAGCGTGCTGGTGGACGAAACGCGCCCGTTTTTGCAGGGCGCGCGCCTCACCTGCTGGGAGCTGATGCAGGATCGGATCCCTGTCACCCTGATCGCAGACGGCGCGGGGGCGTCGCTCATGAGCCGCGGAGAAGTGGATCTGGTGATCGTCGGCGCAGACCGCGTAGCGGCCAACGGCGATACCGCGAACAAGGTCGGGACCTATCCGCTGGCGGCCCTGGCGCAGCGCCACGGCGTCGCCTTCTATGTCGCGTGCCCGCTGTCCACGATCGACCTGTCCGTGGTCCACGGCGGGCTGATCCCGATCGAGGAGCGCGGGGCTGAAGAGATGACCGGCTTCGCCGGGGTGCGCTGGGCCCCAGAGGGGGTCAGCGTGCGCAACCCCGCGTTCGACGTGACCCCGGCGCAACTGGTGACGGCTCTGATCACCGAACGGGGCGTGGTGCATCGCCCCGACCGCGACAAGCTGCGCGCGTTGTTCGACTAGATGGTGGCCCCGCCGCAGACTTCGATCACGGCGCCGTTGATATAGCTGGCCTCGTCGGAGGCCAGAAACGCATAGGTGTTGGCGATGTCCTCGGGCCGGGCCAGCCGCCCCAACGGCACCCGCTCTTTCAGCGCCTTGAGGACTTTCTCCGGGATGGAACTGAGGATGGTGGTCTCGACGAACCCGGGGCATACCGCGTTCGCCCGGACCCCCTTACGCCCCAGCTCTCGCGCCCAGGTCTTGACCATGCCGATCACCCCGAACTTGCTGGCGGCATAGTTGGTCTGGCCGAAGTTGCCGTACAACCCCACGATGGACGAAGCGTTCAAGATGACCCCCGAGCTCTGCGCCACCATGATGTCGGCCACCGCCTTGGTGCAGTTCCAGGTGCCCTTCAGGTTCACGTCGATCACGCGGTCGAACTGGTCCTCGGTCATGCGAACCAGCTGCGCGTCCTGCACGATGCCCGCGTTGTTGATCAGCACGTCGATGCGGCCATAGCGCTGCATCACCGCGTCCACCATGGCCTGAATCGAGGCGCGGTCGGTGACGTCCACCAGGAACCCGTGCGCGTCGCCCCCCAGATCGCGTATTTCCGACACCGTCTGGTCGATGCCCGTCCGGTCCACGTCACACACCATGACCCTGGCGCCTTCGCGGGCGAACTTGAGCGCAGTGGCATGCCCGATGCCCCGCCCGGCGCCCGTTATGATGGATACCTTGTCTGCCAGCCGCATGACTCTCCTTTCTTGGTCCTATTGTTTCGGGAGAGCCGGCAATGTAACCGAATATCCCGCAGCGCACAATGGACTCCCAACCAGCACTGGAGTTCCCCAAGACCGTTAAGGCATCCCGGGTCTGACGCAATCCAGCAAAAGACGCGCCCGCAAGGCAATCGCGCCGAACCGGGGTCAAGCCGGCGAGGATCGACGCGCGGCGAAGAAGGCGTGGATGAGCTCCGCGCACTGCTGCGCTAGAACACCGCCTTGCACCTCTGCGTGGTGGTTAAGGCGAGGCTCGGCGAACAGGTCGACGACGCTTCCACAGGCACCGGTCTTGGGGTCCGGGGCGCCGAACACCACGCGCGCCACTCTCGCGTGCAGGAGCGCGCCGGCGCACATGACGCAGGGCTCCAGCGTCACATACAGGATCGAGCCGGGCAGCCGGTAGTTGCCCAGACGCCGAGCCGCATCGCGCAACGCCTGGACCTCAGCGTGCGCGGTCGGATCGCGGCTGGCGATCGGGCGGTTGTAGCCTTCACCGATGACGGCGCCGTCGATCACCAGCACCGCGCCCACGGGAATCTCGCCCGCCTCGCGAGCGTTCCGCGCGAGATCGAGCGCACGCTGCATGTGGCGCGTGTCCTCCTGGGCCTGCTGCTCGAGACCGGACACGGTAGAGCGCCCTGGGCTCATTCCCATTCTATGGTGGCAGGGGGCTTTCCCGAGACGTCGTAGACGACCCGGTTGATGCCGCGCACCTCGTTGATGATGCGGTTGGACACTTTGGACAACAATGCATAGGGCAACTCGGCCCACCGGGCCGTCATGAAGTCCTCGGTCTGCACCGCCCGCAAGGCCACCACGTGCTCGTAGGTCCGGCCGTCGCCCATCACGCCCACGGAGCGCACGGGTAAGAATACGCAGAAGGCCTGGGAGGTCTTCTCGTACCACCCAGCGGAGCGCAGTTCCTCGATGAAAATCGCATCCGCCCGCCTGAGGAGGTCCGCGTACTGCGGCTTGACTTCGCCCAGGATGCGCACTCCCAGTCCGGGCCCCGGGAAAGGATGGCGATACACCATATCGCGCGGCAGCCCCAGAGCCAGACCCAGCTCGCGCACTTCGTCCTTGAACAGCTCGCGCAGCGGTTCCAGCAGCTTCAAGCGCAGCGTCTCGGGCAAGCCACCCACGTTGTGGTGCGACTTGATCGTGGTCGCCTTCTTGGTCTGGGCCCCGGCCGATTCGATGACGTCGGGATAGATCGTACCCTGGGCAAGCCACCTCGCGTCGCCGACCTTGGCGGCCTGGCGCTGGAACACCTCCACGAACTCGCGCCCGATGATCTTGCGCTTTTGCTCCGGGTCGGCCACACCCTCCAGCGCGGCCATGAACTGGCGTGCCGCATCCACCTGCACCACCTTAACCCCGAGATTGCGGGAAAAGGTCTGCGTCACCTGGTCGGCTTCGTTCAATCGCAGCAGCCCGGTATCGACGAAGACACAAGTCAGGTGGTCCCCGATGGCGCGGTGGATCAGCGCGGCCGCTACGGCGGAGTCAACGCCCCCGGACAGGCCAAGGATGACCTTCTCGGCCCCGACCTGGGAGCGGATGCGCCCAACCGCCTCATCGAGGTAGTCCGGCATGTTCCAGTCGGCCCCAAGCCCGCACACGACGTGTAAGAAGCGCTCGAAGATGGCGCGGCCCTGCAGCGTGTGAGTCACCTCGGGATGGAACTGGACCCCATACAGCCTGCGCGTCTCGTCCGCCATGCCGGCGATGGGCGACGCCGCGTTGCTGCCGATCACTTTGAACCCCGGGGGAAGCTCTGTCACCTTGTCGCCGTGGCTCATCCATACGTCGAGCAGGCCGTGGCCCTCCCCGTTGACCCTGTCCTGGACGCCGTCCAGAAGCTGGGAGTGGCCACGGGCACGCACCTCGGCGTAGCCGAACTCGCGCACCGTACCGCTTTCCACCTGGCCGCCCAGCTGGGCGGCCATGGTCTGCATGCCATAGCAGATACCCAGCACCGGGACCCCCAGTTCAAAAACCGACTGCGGTGCACGCGGCGTTCCGCCCTGGTACACCGACGCCGGTCCGCCGGACAGAATGATCCCGCGTGGCGCAAAGTCGCGGACGAACTGGTCGGATACGTCGTGCGGATGGATCTCGCAGTACACGTGGCTCTCCCGCACACGGCGGGCGATCAGCTGCGTGTACTGGGCGCCGAAATCGAGGATCAGGACGCGGTCGTGCATGGCAGACCGAGCCGCAACGGGGAGGCGCTCACAGGCTTGCTCCTCTGCCGCCTCCCTTTCACTCCGCGCGATAGTTGGGCGCCTCTTTGACGATCTGGACGTCGTGCACGTGGGATTCCCGCACACCGGCCGACGTGATCTCGACGAACTCCGCGCGCCGCTTCATCTCGGCAATCGTTTCGCAACCGACATACCCCATGGCCGAGCGCAGGCCTCCCATCAGCTGTTGGATCACGGCGACTACGCTGCCCTTGTAGGGCACTCGCCCTTCGACGCCCTCCGGCACCAACTTGTCTGCACTGTCCTCGTCATCCTGAAAGTAGCGATCGCTCGAGCCCTGCTGCATGGCCCCGAGCGATCCCATCCCGCGATAGGACTTGTAGGAGCGGCCCTGGTACAGCTCGATCTCGCCCGGGGCCTCCTCGGTGCCTGCGAACAGCCCGCCGAGCATGACGGAATCGGCGCCGGCAGCGACTGCTTTGGCGATGTCGCCTGAATAGCGGATCCCGCCGTCGGCGATCATCGGCACGTCCGTGCCCTTCAGCGCCGAAGCCACGTTCTGAACCGCGGTGACTTGCGGGACGCCGACGCCGGCCACGATGCGGGTGGTGCAAATCGATCCGGGCCCAATACCCACCTTGACGCCATCGGCACCGTGGTCGATCAGGGCCTTGGCGGCCGCGGCCGTCGCGATATTGCCGCCGATGACCTGAATCTGTGGGAAATTGCGCTTGACCCATTGGACGCGGTCGAGGACGCCCTGCGAGTGTCCGTGAGCGGTATCCACAACCAGCACGTCCACGCCGGCCTCGACCAGCGCGGCGGCACGTTCGTCCGTGCCTTCGCCGACGCCGATGGCTGCACCGACCCGCAGCCGACCGAGCTCATCTTTGCACGCATTGGGATGCTCCGAGGACTTCAGGATGTCCTTGACGGTAATGAGCCCACGCAGATGGAATTGCCCGTTGACAACGAGCACCCGTTCCAGCCGATGCTTATGCATCAGCCGCATCGCCTCCTCGAGCGCCGCACCCTCTTTCACCGTGACCAGCCGCTCGCGCGGCGTCATGATGTTGCGCACCGGCTGATCCAGGTTGGTTTCGAAGCGCAGGTCCCGGTTGGTCACGATCCCGACGACGCGCTCTCCCTCGACCACGGGCAATCCCGAGATCTTGTGCGCGCGCTTGAGCTCGAGGATCTCGCGCACCGTCATGGTCGGCGGTATGGTCACCGGGTCCTTCACAACCCCGCTCTCAAAGCGCTTGACCTTCGACACCTCGGCGGCCTGGGCTCTCGCCGACATGTTCTTATGCAGAATGCCGACTCCGCCCTCCTGCGCGAGCGCGATGGCCAACAGGGCCTCGGTGACGGTGTCCATGGCGGCGGACACCACTGGAAGATTCAGCTCGATGGATCGAGTCAGCCGGGTCTTGAGGCTGACTTCACGGGGCATTATTGCGGAATGAGCGGGAACTAACGAGACATCATCGAAGGTAAAGGCCTTCTGAAGCACTCGCATGCTGATGATCCTTCACAAAAAAACTATTATACGCGAGCGCCGCGTCGAAGGCAGGGGCAGACCCTGGGTATGCACTTTTTTTGCGCCGTGCCGTTAAGCAAGCTCGAGGCGAGCCGGGGACGGAGGGTGGCATTGATCAGCAGGAGGGCTATGTTTGTTCTCGCGAGCCTGGCGGCTCTCATCTCGCCACCGGGGCCGCCCATTTCGATCGTGCTCGGGAGCGACGCGCCCGCCTGCCCGGACGGCGCCCCGCCCGCCTGCGAGGCCGCGCGACTCGCCCTCGCCGATGCGCAATCCGAGGTCCAAGCGGCGGCGGCGCGCAAAGCGCTGTGGACCACTGCGGCAGACGCGCTGAACGAGGCGCAGGCAAGGTTTCTCAAGGGCGACTATGCGGCTGCCAATCGCGCCGCGCACACCGCCATCGAGCACTCCCGCTTGGGGATCGCCCAAATCCAATACCCCAGATTCCCGCTACCGAGCCCCTAGAGGAAACCCGAATGACGCGATATCTCCCCCTGGCGTTGTGCCTTCTGATTCTTCCCGCCTGGGCCGGTCTCTACAAGTGGACCGACGAGAATGGCAAGGTTCACTACTCGGACCAGCCGCCGCCAGGCGATGTGAAGAAGAGCGAGACCATCAAGCAGCCGAGCCCGGCCCCGACAGCGCCTGCCGTGGCCGGTGCCAAGCCCTCCGCCGCGGCGAAGACCCCGGCGGAGCAGGAGATGGAATTCCGCAGGCGACGCCTGGAAGCGGCCGAAGCCGAAGCCAAGGCCAAGAAGGACGCGCAGGACGCGGAGGACAAGAAGCGCAACTGCGAGCGCGCCACCGCCCAGGTGGCGTCTCTGCAACGAGGCGGACGCGTGACGCGCCCCGGGCCCAACGGCGAGCAAATCTACTTGAACGATGATGAGATCGCCAAGGAGCTGATCAACGCCAGGAGATCAGCCGACAGCTGGTGTAAGTAGCCGCCTCAGGGCCGTGTTCTGCCCGAGGTCGCGCGCCGTCGGCGCGCCTCCTTCGGGTCAGCATCGAGCGGACGCAGGATCTCGACGCGATCCCGGTCTCGCAGGACGGCGTCCAGCAGCGCCGCCCGTCCGTACACCGCTACCCGATTCTGCCCGATTCCGATTTCGGGATGGCGCAGGGCGACTCCTGAGAGCGCGATGGCCTGTGCCACGGTGGTGCCAGCCGGCACCCGCAGCCGCGTGCTGTCCTGCGCCAGCGGCAAAGCATAGACGACCTCGACCTCGATCGGCTCGCCGCTCACCGGCGATATAACTTCGCTGCCCGCTGAAGAAACGCCTCCAGAAGGGTGTTGGCGATGTGCTTGAACACGGGCCCAACCAGCTTCTCGAGCAGCCGGTTGGAGAACTCGTAGTGCAGCCGAAACTCGATCTTGCAAGCCTCCGGCGACAGCGAGGTGAACAGCCACAGTCCGTCCAGTTGTCGGAATGGACCGCTTACCAGACGGATCTCGATGCGCTCCGGGGGCTGGGCCCGATTCTCGGTCTTGAAGCTCTGCTTGATCCCGCGATAGTCGATGAGGATCGCGGCGCGGGTCAAGGTCCCGTCTCGCAGCTCCACGCGCGCGCCGCCGCACCAAGGCAGAAACTCGGGATAGCGCTCGACGTCGTCCACAAGCGCGTACATACGCTCCGCCGCATGGCCCACCAATACGGACTTCTCTACCAGCGCCATCGAGGCCCCGCCGCGCGCGTCCTCACCCGGAATCCCGCGAGCGAACTGCTACAATCCTTGTCGCCTACAGTCCATGCCGCTGTGCGCCTGCGTCGTGCGCCGGGTATTGCATGAGCATCGTCGACAACCGGAAAGCCTTTCACGACTACTTCATCGAAGAGCGCTTCGAAGCGGGGCTCGCGCTGGAGGGTTGGGAGGTCAAATCCATCCGCGCCGGCCGGGTTCAGCTGGGCGAGGCGTACGTGATCGTGCGAAACGAGGAGTTGTTTCTGATCGGCTGCCACATCAGTCCGCTGCCCGCCGCTTCCACTCACGTGCATCCCGACCCGGCGCGCACCCGCAAGCTGCTGATGCGCAGCGAGGAGGTGAAGAAATTGATCGGAAAGGTCGAGCGAGCCGGCTACACGATCGTGCCACTGAACCTGCATTTCAGGGGCGGCTGGATCAAGCTGGAGATGGGTCTTGCCAAAGGCAAAAAGCAGCATGACAAGCGTCAAGATATCAAGGAACGGGAATGGGCACGAGAGCAGCGGCGCGTGCTAAAGCAACGGAGGGCCGGAGGGTAGCTTGCGACGGAGGCTAACCTGCGCAATGCGCAGGTTAAGCTGAGAAGTAGCGGCCGAAGCCACAAACGCGAGGCGGTCAAAGATAGAGAGTGGCAAAGGCAGCAACAGCGATTATTGCGCGAAAAACGATAGGACAGAAAGTTTGCGGCGGAGGCTAACTTGCCTGGGCAAGTTAAGCGTGCGGCCGCAGCCTCAAGCGTCGGGATCCCAAAGACCCGGAAGGACAGCGAGCGCAACACCAGGTGATGCGCCAGGGAGGATAAGCGGGTGACTCGCGGCGGAGACTAACGCAACGCAGGCGCGCCTCACGTATAGCTCAAACCCATCGCGGCCCGGACCTCACGCATCGTCTCTGCCGCGAGCTTGCGTGCGCGGTCGCACCCGTCCTCGACGATGTTGCGCACCAGCGTCGGGTCGTCCAGGTAGACTTGAGCGCGCTCGCGCATCGGCTCCTGCTCTCTGAGCACCGCGTCAATCACCGGTTGTTTACACTCCAGGCACCCGATGCCCGCGCTGCGGCAGCCCTTCTGCACCCATTGCTTCCTCTTGTCGTCCGAATACACGAGATGGAACTGCCACACCGGGCACTTCTCCGGATCGCCGGGGTCCGTGCGCCGCACGCGCGCCGGGTCGGTGGGCATCGTCCGGATCTTGCGCGCAACGCTCTCAGCGTCCTCACGCAACGTGATGGTGTTGTTGTACGACTTCGACATCTTCTGGCCGTCGAGGCCGGGCATCTTCGAGGCCTCGGTCAGCAGCGCCGCCGGCTCCGACAGAATCATCTTTCCGCCGCCCTCGAGATAACCGAACAGCCGTTCGCGGTCGCCCATGGATAGGCTCTGCACTTCATCGATCAAGGCACGGCCCGCTTCCAGCGCCTCACCGTCACCCTGCTCCTGATAGCGCGTGCGCAGTTCGCGGTAAATTCTGCTGCGCTTGGCGCCGAGCTTTTTGACCGCCCCTTCGGCCTTCTCTTCGAACCCCGGCTCGCGGCCATAAATATGATTGAAGCGTCGCGCGATCTCGCGCGTGAACTCGATATGCGGCACCTGGTCCTCGCCCACCGGCACCAGCGTCGCACGGTAGATGAGGATGTCCGCGCCTTGCAGCAGCGGGTAGCCGAGGAAACCGTAGGTAGACAGGTCACGGTCGGATAGCTTCTCTTGCTGATCCTTGTAGCTCGGCACACGTTCCAGCCAGCCCAACGGCGTGATCATGGACATGAGCAGGTGGAGCTCGGCGTGCTCGGGCACCCGCGACTGGATGAACAGCGTGGCCTGGGACGGATCGACGCCGGCGGCCAGCCAGTCGATCACCATGTCCCACACGTTTCGCCCGACCACCTCGGGATCCTCGTAGTGCGTGGTCAGCGCATGCCAGTCGGCCACGAAGAACAAGCAGGGGTGCTCGTGCTGCAGCTTCACCCAGTTCTTGAGCACGCCGTGGAAGTGGCCCAGGTGCAGGGCACCCGTCGGGCGCATCCCGGACAGGACTCGATCGGGGAACATGCTGGAAAGAATCCTCAGGAAAGCCCGAACAGGGCGTAAATCACGCTACCGCAGGCGGCCACTAGCGGCCAGATGACGGCGCTGAGCGCACGCGTGGCCAGCAACACGACGATGATGATGAGGCCATAGGGCTCAATCATAGCAAACCGGTAGGCAAGCCGGTTCGGAAGGAGGCTGACTGCGATGCGTCCGCCGTCGAGCGGCGGGATTGGAATCAAGTTCAGGATCATCAGCCCGAGGTTGATGAGCACGCCGCCCTTGGCCATCTCCTGCACCGGGTAGGAGAAGTAATTGACCGGCACCAGCAACATCACCTTGAGGACCGCTGCCCAGATAAGCGCCATCAGCAGATTGGCGCCGGGACCCGCCGCCGCGACCCACAGCATGTCGCGCTTGGGGTCGCGCAAGTTGCCGAAGTTGACCGGCACCGGCTTGGCCCAGCCGAATACGAATTGGCCGGCCGTGAAGATGACCAGCGCTACGGGAACCAGGATCGTGCCGATGGGGTCGATGTGGTCGAGCGGGTTGAGGGAGATGCGGCCAGCCTGATAGGCCGTGTAGTCTCCGAAGTGCCTGGCGACGTAGCCATGGGCCGCCTCATGCAGCGTGATGGCGAACAGCATCGGGATCGCGTACAGCGCGACCGTCTCGATGAGGGCCTGCAGATCCATTACGCGATCACCCCGAGCAGGGAGGGGTCGCCCTTGCCTACTCGCACCAGCTCGGGTTCCTCGCGCGTGAGGTCGATCACCGTGGTGGCTTCTATCCCGCAGGCGCCCGCGTCGATCACCAGATCGACTTGGTGTTCCAAGCGGTTTCGGATCTCACCGGGCTCGTTCATGGGCAACGCATCGCCCGGCAAGATCAAGGTTGAGGACAACAACGGCTCCCGCAGCTCGACCAGCAACGCCTGCGCCACGGGGTGATCGGGAATGCGCAGACCGATGGTCTTGCGCTGCACGTTCTGCAGGCGCCGCGGGACCTCGCGCGTGGCCCGTAGGATGAATGTGAAGCTCCCCGGCGTGGCCGTTTTGAGCAGCCGGTAGGCGCGATTGTCGACCCGGGCGTAGCGTGCAATCTCGGACAGGTCGCGGCACACCAACGTGAGGTGGTGCCTCGCGTCGACTTGACGGACCGCGCGCATGCGCTCGATGGCCTCTTTATCTCCGACCCGACAGCCCAGCGCATAGCAGGAGTCGGTCGGGTATACGACCAGGCCTCCGGCCCGCACGATCTGCGCGGCCTGCTCGATCAGCCGCTGCTGTGGGTGCGTCGGATGGATGACGAAATACTGTGCCATGCGATGATCAAGGAGCCGCGGCGCCGTCTATCCGATGGGCGCTGACACGCCGGGCAACGAACGGTCGGCGCGCGCTCGCCCGAGGTCGGCAGCAAAGGGGCGAATGGTAACAAATGCTACCGCGGGCTGGGCGATATCGGGCGCCGACCCACATACCCCGTTTGTCGGGTGCCGAGTTGCCCGCGCACACGCGCCTGTGAAAGAATAGCCGCCCCCGGTGTCCCTGAACGACTATGACGCAATTCAATTGGGAATTCCCGTACGCTTCGCAGCGCATGCCGGTGCTGGCGGCCAACGCCATCGCGACATCGCAGCCGCTAGCGGCCCAGGCCGGCGTGCGCATGTTGCTCAAAGGCGGCAACGCCATCGACGCTGCGCTGGCTACAGCCATCAGCCTCACCGTGGTCGAGCCGACGATGAACGGCATCGGCTCCGACGCCTTCGCGCTGGTGTGGGATGGAGCCGGGTTGCACGGATTGAATGCATCCGGCCGTGCGCCCGTCGCCTGGACGCCGGAGCGGTTTGCGCTCCGCAGGAGCATGCCCGCGACGGGCTGGGACGCAGTGACGGTTCCGGGCGTGGTGTCCGCCTGGGCGGCGCTGTCAGCAAAGTTCGGACGGCTGCCGTTCGCGGAGCTGTTCGCCCCGGCCATTGGGTACGCCGAAACCGGGTTCCTGATCTCCCCAACGGTGGCGCGGCAATGGCAGACGCAGGCGCCGCAATTGATGGATCAGCCGGGGTTCGCGCAAGCGTTCCTGCCCGAAGGCCGCCCTCCGATGGCCGGCGAGCTGTTTCGCAATCCGGCGCAAGCGCGCACGCTCCAGGCCATCGCGGAGTCGCGCGGCGAAGCCTTTTACCGCGGCGCTTTGGCGGAGAAGATCGCCGCGGCGAGCCGTGCTCAGGGTGGCGCCATGACGGCGGCGGACCTGGCGGCGCATCAGCCCGACTGGGTCGAGCCGATCGGACTGGACTACCGGGGTCTGCGCCTGCACGAGATTCCACCCAACGGCCAGGGCATCGCAGCGCTGATCGCGCTCGGCATCCTCGGCAACTTCGATCTCGCCGCAGCACCTGTCGACTCCGCGGACAGCTTGCACCTGCAGATGGAGGCGATGAAGCTGGGCTTTGCCGACGCCTATCGCTTTGTCGCCGATCCGAGGTCGATGACCGTGTCCGCCGCCTCGTTGCTGGACCGCGATTATCTGCGACGTCGCGCCGCGCTGATCGACCGCACTCGCGCGCAGGACTTCGGACACGGCGTGCCGCCGGAATCGGGCACGATCTATCTCGCCGCGGCCGACGCGGGCGGCATGATGGTGTCCTACATCCAGTCGAATTACAACGGGTTCGGTTCCGGGGTGGTGGTGCCAGAGACAGGCATCAGCCTTCAGAACCGCGGCTTCGGGTTCAGTCTGGAGCCCGGCCATCCGAATCAAGTCGGCCCGGGCAAGCGGCCCTTCCACACCATCATCCCTGCGTTTGCGACGCGCCAGGGACAGCCGCTCATGAGCCTCGGCGTCATGGGCGCCGACATGCAGCCGCAAGGCCACGTGCAGATGCTCGTCCGGCTGGCGGATTACGGACAAAACCCCCAGGCGGCCGCCGACGCGCCGCGCTGGAAAGTGTTCCGCGGACGCCAGATTGCGCTGGAGAACGCGATCCCCTCAAAGGTTGCAGCGGAACTCGCGCTCCGGGGCCACCAGGTACGCCATACGGAGCGTTGGAACATGGAGTTCGGCTCGGCCCAGTTGATCTATCGCGTGGCCGGCGGATATGTGGCGGCCTCCGATCCGCGACGCGACGGGCAGGCTGTCGGGTTTTAGGAGCGCGCCTGCAGGGCCTTCTCGCGTATTGCGGTTAAGCTGGTGCGTGTGGTGATGGCTTCGGGATCGATGCGCAATTCGAGCAGCGCCGGGCCCCCGTCGGCCAGGGCTTCGTCGAAGGCGGGCGCG
>DATJVW010000115.1:0-4214 GCA_035501675.1 Burkholderiales bacterium | reverse complement strand
AAGACCGTTGTCGGGACATGCTACCACGGTACCCCTTAGAGCTTGGCGCGTTCACGTCGAAGCGCCTGCTTACTTTGTCGTCATGACAGAGTGTGTGCGCTGGCTAAGAGGGCTGCATTTCTATTGTGCGTCCTTCGACATGCGCCCTACGGGCGCAAGCTCAGGATGAGGTGGAACTTTGATGGCACAAAGAAAATCGCCTCATCCTGAGCTGGCGCGCGCAGCGCGCCTGTCGAAGGACGCATGGCATTGATCCCAGCATCTATCAGATAAATTCACACGCGCTTTCGCGGGAATGACGGATAGAGGAAGCAAACGATTCGACCTGAACGGACCACGCTCTAGCCCGTCTTGCCGCTTGGTAGCGGCAGGAGCGACTCGGCATTGTCCGCGATCCGGTCATAATTGGCGGCGGCTCTGCGGAGCGCGTCTTGCGCGGAGGGGACGGAGAAGGTATCTGCGGTTGCTCGCAGCTCCTCGGCGCGCTGCCGCCATACCTTAATGCGGCGCCGCAGGTCGCGGGCAGCCTTTGGCTCGAGCAGCTCCCCGACAACCCGCAGCACTTCCTCTGCCAAAGGGCCGGCGAGCAGGCCGTTGTAACGTTGGGTCTTTTCGGGATGCACGCCTTGGCTTTCCCGGTCCAGCGCCTCGGCGATCTGCGCGAGGGCAGCGGCGTGTGCGGCTAGCCGGCGCTTGGTTGCGGCGCCGGTCGCGTTGCGGGCGGCATCGCGGAAGCGACGCGACTGCTCGCGCAACTCCTCGGGCGTTGGCAGCGTGGCGCGTCTGGGTTCCATGGGCCACCCGAGGTCCGTCGGCGCCGCCTTTTCGGCAGTCGACGTCACAAACCAACTAAGTAAGGAACATGACTTTACGCCCGCTCTGCGCCCCGTTCAAGCGCCGCTTCCGCGAGACCCCAATTCGGCATACGCCTGCTTCACAACCCCGTAGCATTCGCAAGCACTTTGCTCCAGGCCAGTGCGATCGAGGATCGTCACAACGCCGCGGCTGTAGTTGATCAATCCGGCGGCTTGGAGTGCTCGCGCGACAATCGTCACCGTGGGGCGATGGACGCCCAACATCTCCGCAAGGAAGTCTTGAGTGAGGTCGAAGCGGTCGCGTCCTGCTCGGTCATGCGCCATGAGCAGCCACCGACAGCAGCGCTCTTCCAACTTGTGCAGGCTGTTGCAAGCACCGGATTGTGTGGTGTGGATGAAGAGGGCGCCGACGTACTTGAAGAGCAGCGATTGCAAACTCGTACTCTCGTGCATCGCATCGGTGAGCTGCCGCGAAGAAATGCGCGACGCGGCCCCCGGCACCTGAACGAGTGATCGGTTGCTCGCGTTCGGACGGTGCAAGAGGATTTCAAAGCCGACCATTCCCTCCAGGCCGATGGTGGCCGTTTCCGCGACCCGGGTGTCCTGCATCACTGCCATCAGGCAGATCACGGCCGAATGCGGGAAGTAGGCGTATCTGATTCGGTCCCCGACATCCGCTAAAATCGCGCGATGCTCCAAGTCGACGATGCTGAGGTGCGGCTTGAGCTTCGCGAAATCAGACCCGCTGAGCGCGTTGAGGAGCGAATTGCTCCGGTGAGCAGTGTCCGCACTCTTCCTGTCCATCGTCGGAAAAAGGCCCAGCCTTTGCGAATGCGCACCAGCTTGTGGACGGCTGAAGCGCTGTCTTGACCTCAGCCCCGACCGAAACTAGCCGTAAGCCGGCAATATTGTCGGTCATGTTCGCTACTCAGTACGGCACCGTACGCTTGCCGTCGGTCGGGAGCAGCCGCCGGGGACTTGCTTGCTGGACGCTTCTGCTGGACGTTTCTTGTAATTCCGCCGGCACGGGGCGGACGGCAGCAGGCTTAAGTTTATGGTGCTCAAGACGCCTCAACATTGACTTAGGTCAAGGCCGAGCCCCCCATTCGAGCTGCCGGCGGTCGGATGAAGGGATGACCGTAAAGTCTTGGATCTGAAGGTCTATGATCGCCGGCCTGGCCCGCGCGAAGCGCATCGAGGATCCTGAGCAGCGCATCCTCGCTGTGCTTCGGGCAGCGACGCTTGCGGCTACCCCCCACCCTGACCCTCCCCCTCAAGGGGGGCGGGGCTCGCAATCACGCTTGCCGGAGCGGCAAAGGAAGACGAAGGGCCTCATCTCCGCCGCCGCACGTCTCGCGCGGGCTTGTCCTCGCGCAGCCCTTGATAGCTCACCGCCCGCAGCAGCCCGTCCGCGGTCCAGGTGAGGTACGTCACCTCGCAGACCAGCTCCGGCTCGAGCCAATGCACCCGCGACAGCTCGAGCGGCGAGCCGAACCGGGTCTTGCGCGGCGGCGGCACATCGAGCGGCATCTTGGCGATGCGAAGCGGCCGGAGGCGGTCGTAGACGCGACGCAGCTCCGCATCGGAAAAGCCGGTGCCGGCGCGCCCGGCATAGTGCAGCCGTCCCGCCTCATCGTAGTAGCCGAGCAACAGCGCCCCGAAATACGGCCGAGAGCCCTCCGGGTCGGTGTAGCCGACGATGACGAACTCTTCGCGATTGAGGCATTTCGACTTGCGCCAGAGCCCGCGATTGCCCGGCACATAGGGCGCGTCCAGGCGCTTGGAGATGATGCCTTCGGCTTTTGCCGCGCAGACGACATCGAGGAAGCGCTTGCCGTCGCCGATGTGGTGGTCGCTGTACTGGAGAGACTTTGGTGCTTTCGCGAGCAGCGCCTGCAGCCGCTCCTTGCGCTCGAGCAGGGGGTGGGATGTCAGGTCTTGCCCATTCATGAACAGCAGATCGAACGCGAAGTAGACGAGGCTCTGCGTGATCCGGGCGTCTGTCGCGGCCTGCAGTTCGGCAAACGACGTCGTGCCGTCGGCCCGCACCGCGCACAGCTCGCCGTCGAGGTAGGCATCCCGCACCTTGATCTTGGCGAGCGCCTTCGCCGTGGTCTCATAGCGCTCCGTCCAATCGAGGCCGGTGCGCGTCAGGAGCTTCACGTCGCCGCGAGCGAGCCGCGCATGGAGGCGGTAGCCGTCGTATTTTATCTCGTGCGCCCAGTCGGTGCCTTCCGGGGGAGCTTGGACGGGCTGGGCGAGCTGGGGAGCGATGAAGGCGGGCAGCGGTGGCATGCCCGTGATGAAAGCACACCAGGCCGCCGGCAGAGAGCGAGAAGTACCGCGGCCCGGCCGGTGGAGCGAGCCGGGGCCTGATCTCGGTGCTGACAAGTCAGGCCGCAGGTTGGATCCCGCGCCGCGGCTAAAGTTGAAACGCCCGATGGCCCGACGGTGGTTCCGGAGTCGCTATTCGCCTTCCCATATCCGGTTGATCTGCTCAATGAACGCGCCGGGACGGAACGGCTTCGCGAGATAGTGATGCTTCGTCGTCTCCAGCGCTTGCGTCTGATCCGGCTGGCCGGAGACGGCGAAGTACTTCACGCCGAGCGCTTCCGCGATCGGAGCGAGGTCGGTGCCAAGACCGCCGGGGAGAATGACATCGCTGATGATCAGATCGTACTTGCCTTGCTGCAGCTTCGCTTTGCCTTCTCCGAACGTCGCAGCGCACTCGACGTCGTAGCCCGCCATGCGAAGCGTCTCCTCCAGGAGACGGCTGACCAGATCATCATCTTCGACCAGCAACACACGCCTCATAGTCTCGCCAACGTCTCGCCCGAAGTCTCGGTGCGGCAGCGAGCGTGTGTGAAAAAAGTGGTCGCTGCACGAGGCCTGGCCATCGGCAGTTGTCCGCGTTCCGATCGGACGGAACCGACAGCTAAAAGAGCGCGCGCAATAAGCCCATAGCGGAACCCGATTTCCGCCCCACGGTTTGCGAGACATACACCCCTGATGAATGAGGGCTTGGCATGCGCGCGCAAGCTCACGCAAAGACATCGCTTGTGGTCTCGACGGCGACGGTCGCCCTCCTGCTCTTTGCTCTTCCCGTTTCCACGAACAACGACGCACCGCTGCTGACCAAGGCGGCCTTCGCTCACGGCGGTGGCGGAGGTGGAGGTGGTGGGGCGGGAGGAGGTGGTGGTGGCGGCGCCGGAGCAGGCGGCGGCGCAGGTGGCGCTGGTGCAGGCGGTGGCGCAGGTGGCGCTGGTGCCGGCGCGGGAGCGGGCGCAGGCGGCGGCGCCGGTGGCGCTGGAGCCGGTGCGGGCGGCGGCGCGGGAGCCGGTGGAGCGGGCGCAGGCGGAGGTGCTGGCGCTGGTGCCGGCGCTGGCGGTGGCGCGGGAG
>DATJVW010000114.1:0-16008 GCA_035501675.1 Burkholderiales bacterium | reverse complement strand
CAAGCGCGTGCAGACGCGGCTTGAGCAGCAGGCCAGCCGCCGTCAACATCAGCATGATTCCGACCGCATCGAGTACAAAGGCATCTAGATGACGAGCCTCGCGCCCGAGCAAGGCGACGAAAGCCGTGGTCCCCGCAGCCGCTGGGAGACTGCCCAGCGAGAGGCGGTATACGACCCGCCAATCGACCGTGCCGCGCACACCGTGGATGCCGACACCCACCACCTTCGTGACGGCGGCGAACAATAAGTCGGTTCCCACCGCCGTCTTGGGCGTCACGCCGAACAACAGCACCAAGAGCGGCGTCATTAGCGCTCCGCCACCGATGCCAGTCAAGCCGAGCAAGACCCCGACTCCGAACCCGGCGACGATGTATATCAATTCGTTCATGCAGATTCCATCCTAGTGCAATGAGCGCGAAACGCAATGAAACGCCAACCGGCGCGCGTCAGAACACGTGGTCAGATATGGCGCGGATCACGCCGGCAACCCATAGTACCCCCTGTACCACGCAACGTAGCGGGCGACTCCCACGTCCAGCGGGGTCGAGGGTCTGAATCCGACGGCACGGCTGAGATCGTCGACATCGGCATAAGTGGCCTGGACGTCACCGGGCTGCATGGGCAGAAGGTTCATCTTCGCCTTCCGCCCGAGGCTCGCCTCCAGGACCTCGATGAACCGGGTCAGCTTGATCGGCCGGTTGTTGCCGATGTTGTACAGCCGGTAGGGCGCATAGCTCGTCGCCGGGTCCGGCGCGGTCATGTCTACGCCGGGGTCACCGTGCGGCACGGCATCGAGGACGCGCACGACTCCTTCCGTGATGTCGTCGATGTAGGTGAAGTCGCGCTCCATTTCACCACGATTGAACACGTCGATCGGCCGCCCCTCCAGGATCGCTCGCGTGAACAGCGCAAGCGACATGTCGGGCCGCCCCCACGGCCCGTACACGGTAAAGAAACGCAGCCCGGTCACCGGCAGACCGAACAAGTGGCTGTACGTGTGTGCCATCAGCTCGTTGGCCTTCTTGGTGGCCGCGTACAGGCTGACCGGGTGGTCGGCGTTGTCGTGCTCGCTGAAGGGCAGCTTGCGATTCGCGCCGTATACGCTGGAGGTGCTGGCGAACACCAGGTGCTCGCAGCCGTTATGGCGGCAACCTTCCAGAACGTTCAGGAACCCGGTGACATTGCTGTTGACGTAGGCCTGCGGGTTCGTCAGGGAATAGCGCACGCCGGCTTGGGCCGCGAGGTGCACGATGCGGGCGAAGCGCTCGGCGGCGAGCAGGCCGGCCATGGATGGGCCGTCGGCGATATCCAGCCGCTGGAAGGAGAAATTGGGATGCGGTTGCAGCTGCGCAAGGCGCGCGGATTTGAGCGAAGGATCGTAGTAGTCGTTGAGATTGTCCACGCCCACGACCTCGTCGCCGCGCGCCAGCAGCCGCTGCGCTACATGCATGCCGATAAAGCCGGCGCAACCCGTGACCAAGATCTTCACCGCCTCTTCCTCGGGCTCTCGTCACGGTTGCGCCAGTTTCGGCGCAGGCTAGTGCCTGCCTCGCGGGCGTTAAGCGCGCAGCGCGGCCGGAGCCTCAAACCCAAGCTACCGGTGACTAGCACTTTCATCGAATCCCCGTGTGTGGCAGGCGCGAAAGCCGCGTATTGTAGTCGGATTGCGTCCGGCACTCTGCCTGGGCATGATGTCTCGCCCGCTGCAGCTACAATGCCGCGATGCGCAGGATCCTCCTGGTCAAGACCTCCTCGCTCGGGGATGTGGTTCACAACCTGCCTGTGGCCACCGACCTGCGCACGCGCTACCCCGACGTCGAAATCGATTGGGCGGTAGAAGAAACCTTCGGCGACATCCCGGCGCTGCATCCCGCCGTGTCGCAGGTCATCCGGGTCGCGCCGCGGCGCTGGCGGCGCGCCTTCGCCGGCCGCGAGACCTGGCGCGAGATCGGCGAGTTGCGCCGGACACTGGCTGCGCGCGGCTACGACGCCGTCATCGACACCCAGGGGCTGATCAAGAGCGCGTTGATCACACGGTTGGCGCCGGGGCGGCGTTTCGGCCTGGACTGGGTGAGCGCACGCGAGCCGCTGTGGCCCTTTTACCATCGGACGTTCCGCGTGAGCTGGGCGGTGCACGCGGTCGAGCGCAATCGGCAGCTCGCAGCCAGCGCGCTGGGGTATGCCCTGCCAAGCGGCGTGCACTACGGAATCGAGACGCCCTCGTTCACACGACCCGCCGGACTGCAACCAGGCGACTACGCGGTGTTGCTCCACGCCACCAGCGCATGGGCCAAGCTGTGGCCCGAGCACGAGTGGGTCAAGCTCGGCGATCACCTGCACCACCGGGGACTGCAGCTCGTCCTCCCCTGGGGCAGCGACCGGGAGCGGCGCCGCAGCGAGCACATCGCCGCCCTGTTGCAGCACTCGATCGTGCCGCCGCGACTCTCGCTGCGCCAGGTTGCCGGCCTGCTCGGCCAGGCGCAGGTCGTGTTCGGTGTGGACACGGGGCTCACGCACCTGGCGGTTGCGCTGGGGACGCGCACCATCGGAATCTACTGCGCCACGGACCCGGCCGCCACTGGGCTGTATGGTTCGGCCAGCGCGGTGAACGTCGGCGGCAAGAACGCGCCCCCTGGCGCGGAAGCGGTGATCTCGGCGTGGCGTCAGCCGCAGCCGGAGGGCATTGGCATTGGGGCGCGCCCATGAGCGGGTGGCGCACCGTCTACTCCACCCTGCTGTATTTGCTCGTTCCATTTGCGCTGCTGCGCCTGGCGTGGCGAGGCCGCCGCCAACCGGGATATCTGGAGCACATTCCGGAGCGCTTCGGTCTTTACGCCGTGAGCCTGCCGCGGCCCGTGATCTGGCTGCATGCGGTGTCGGTAGGCGAGACCCGGGCTGCCGAGCCGCTGATCACGGCGCTGCGCGAGCGCTGGCCCGATCACCGGATCCTCATGACGCACATGACGCCCACCGGCCGCGAGACTGGAGAACAAGCGTTCGGCGCGAAAGTGTCGCGCTGCTACCTGCCCTACGACTTACCGCACGCGGTGGCACGCTTTCTGTCGCATTTCCAGCCGCGCCTGGGACTGCTGCTCGAAACCGAGCTCTGGCCCAACCTGATCCACGCCTGCCGCGCCCGGTCGATACCGCTGTACCTGGTCAACGCCCGATTGTCCGAACGTTCGGCGCGGGGCTATGCTCGCTTCGAGGGCTTCGCGCGAACGACGCTCCAGGAGCTGGAAGGCGTAGCCGCGCAGACCGAAGCCGACGCGCAGCGGCTGATCGCGCTGGGCGCCCCAAAGGTCGTGGTCTGCGGCAACCTGAAGTTCGACCGTTCGCCGCGCCCACAAGATCTAGAACTCGGGAAGCGGTTTCGCGACTGGTTCGGAGCGCGTCCCGTGTTCCTGGCGGCCAGCACGCGCGAGGACGAAGAAGAGAAAGTGCTCGCGGCGCTGGAGCTGGCTGCGCGACCGGGACTGCTGACGGTGATCGTACCGCGGCATCCACAACGCTTCGACGCGGTCGCGAAGCTGCTGACGGAGCGCGGGCTCACGTACCAGCGCCGCACCGAGGCGCGGCCAGTGGAGGCAAGCACCGCGGTTGTTCTGGGCGATAGCATGGGCGAGCTGTACGCGTTCTATGCCGCCTGTGACCTCGCGTTCGTCGGCGGCAGTCTCCTCCCTCTAGGCGGCCAGAACCTGCTGGAGGCTTGTGCGGTGGGCAAGCCCGCAGTCGTTGGCCCATACACGTTCAACTTCGAGGAGGCGACGCGGCTCGCGGTCGACGCCGGCGCCGCCGCGCGGGTACAGAACGAACGGGAGCTCGGTCGCTTGCTCGCAGAGTTGCTTACGAGTCCCGAGCGGCGTGCCCGCATGGGCCAGGCCGGCTTGGCGTTGATGCGCAAGCATCAGGGCGCGGCAGGGCGGGTGGTCGCCCTGCTGAAGCCTTAGTTGTCTTCCTGGGGGCCGCGCCGGTAGAGGCGCGCTTCGGTCACCACAGCGTCGATCGGCTGATCATTGGGACCCAGCGGAAGCTGCTGCACCACTTGCAGCTCGAAGGCGGCAGCGATGAGCGGCGGCGGATCGCGCCACTCGCGGATCAGCCTGTCGTAGAAGCCACCCCCGTAGCCGAGCCGCTCGCCGCGGGGGGTAAAGGCAACTCCGGGGACGAGCACCGCGTCGATCGCCGTTGCATCTGCGAGGGGACAGCGCTGCGGATCCGGCTCGCGGATGCCCCACACCCCGGGCACCGTGTCGAGCTCCGGATCGTCCACGCGATGCAGCGACAAGCTGTGACGCGAGAGGTCTATGCGCGGCAGCACCAACGCGCAGGCTCGAGACGGAAGCGCACGCACGAATTCGGCGGTATCGAGCTCGCTGCCGAAGGAGAGATAAGCCAGCACGCAGCGCGCGCGCTGAAACTCGGGAAGGTTCAGCAGACTCTGTGTGATGGCGTGGCCCAGACGGGGGCGCTCGACCGGATCCAGTGCGGAGCGCCATGCCAGGACATCGCTGCGCTGTGCCTGCTTGCGCTGGCGGAGCGTTGGATCCGGATCCCTGTCGCGCCCGGTTATCGGCTCCATGCGCCCCGGCCGCCGTGTGGCGGACCGATCAATTCGGCTTGAGCAGGCGGTTGACGTTGTCCAGGTCGACCGGGGTCAGATTGCCCACGGCTTGCTTCAGCTTGAGCTGCCCCACGATGGTCACGTAATAGGCTCGATAGAGGTCGCGCTGGGCGCTGTACAGCAACTGCTGGGAGTTGAGCACGTCGACCTCGGTTCGCACGCCAACCTCCTGGCCGAGCTTGGTCGCGTCCACCGAGAGCTGGTTTGACGCCACCGCCTGCCGCAGCGCCCCGATCTCCGCCAACCCGGTGCTCACCGCCAGAAACGCTTGCCGCACGCTCTGCGCCACGGTACGGCGGGCGTTCTCGTAGTCCTGGGCGGCCTTGCTGTTGTTCGCGATCGCCTCGCGTACCTTTGAGGTAATCGACCCGCCCTGGTATAGGGGATAGTTGAGCTGCAGTCCGATCAAGCTTTGCGAGATGTTCTGGCCGGCAGCGAACTGGCTGCTGTTCTGGCTGTTATAGCTGGCGGATCCCACCGCATCTATCGTCGGGTAGTGGGCGGCGCGGTTGCGGTCGATTTCCTTGGCGGCGATATCCAGGTTGTCTTTGGCGATCTTGACCTGCAGGCTGTTGCTGTAGGCGGCCTGGACCCAGGCGTCCATGTCGTTGGGTTCGGGCGCGCTCAGGGTGATCTGCGGGTTCGGCCTGGCGAGCGGTCCGGGAAGCCGGCCGATGATCTGTCGTAGCGCCTCGCGCTTGACCTGAATGTCGTTGGTGTCGGTGATCTCCTGGGCCACCACCAAATCGTAGCGCGCCTGGGCGTCGTAGGTGTCGGTAATCGTGGCGGTGCCGACCTGGAAATTGCGCTTGGCCTGCGCTAGCTGTTCCGCCGTCGCGGCCTTCTGCGCTTTGACCGTCTCGAGCTCGTATTCGGCGAGCAGCACGTCGAAGTAGCCCTGTGCCACGCGGATCATGAGGTCCTGACCGGCCAGCGCGAGCTGGCTCTCCGCCTGCGCCACCAACATCCCGGCCTGGTCGTACACCGCGTTGTTTTGCAAGTGCAATAGCGGCTGAGTGATATTGAGCCCTACACCCCATGCGGGCCACTCCTGACTTCCAGGGGGCAGCGACGTAGTCCCGTTGAAGTACCTGTAATTGGCCCAGTTGTAGTTCCCGTTGGCGGTCACGTTCACATTGGGCAAGAACAGCGCGCGGCCCTGCGGCAGCTTTTCCTTCGAAGCCTCGTAGCTCGACCTGGCGGCCGCGAACACCGGGTCCGACTGCAAGCCCTCGCGATAGACCGCCATCAGATCGTCGGCCGCGGCATGTCCCGATGCCACTCCGAACACGAGCCAGGCAAGAGCTTTCAGGCGCATCTTTTTCACCTCGATCGTTGGAAAGCCGTTCACACCTAGCCGCGCGTAGGCCCTGGGCCAGCCAGGACCCCAGGCGCGGGCTCAGAACACGAAGCGCTCAGGCTGCGGCACGTTGCGCAGCGGCGCGATACACGTCTCGAACAGTCCGACCTCGTTGTAGCCCGCGTCCGCGATGCGCGTGACCAGGTACGCCGTCATCACGGGCGGCTCCCCGACCACGGCGAGCAGACGGCCCTGTGGCTTGAGCTGGGCTTCGAACGCCTTGGGCAGGAGCGGCACGGAGCCGGTCAGCACGATGGCATCGTAGGGCGCGTGCTGCGACCAGCCTCGGCCAGCGTCACCGACGTCGAGCGTCACGTTACGCACAGCGTGGTCCCCGAGCTTCACGCGCGCGGACTCGGACAGGTCGGCGTGCAACTCTACGCTGTACACGTGCCCGGCGAGGGCAGCCAGAAGGGCGGCCATGTAGCCGCTGCCCGACCCCACTTCCAGCACCCGGTCGCTGTCCTTCAGCGTCAGCTCCTGCAGCATCCTGGCTTCGAGCTTGGGAGCCAACATCACTTCACCATGCCCGAGCGGGATCTCCATGTCCATGAACGCCAGTGGACGGTACTTTTCGGGCACGTACTCCTCGCGCTTGACCGCAAAGAGCGTGTCCAGCACCCTTTGATCCAGCACTTCCCACGTGCGGATCTGGCTCTCCACCATGTTAGAGCGCGCCTGTTCCAGATTCATGCGGCTGAAGCTCCAGGCAAGAAGAATGCCGGATTGTAGCAAATTCACTGGGTTGCACATCAAACCTGAGAATCTTTCCTCGTGCCGGCCCAACTGATCCCGACGGACACCGGCAAACGGCACGTCGAGAATCGCCTCGCGCGATTTCCGATGCTGTCAGCAGATTCTCCATCGTGCAGGGCTCATCTTCAGCGTGACGGCGAATGCCGTCACCACGCAGCCGCAGAAGCGTGGCTCTCGTCTCGTTCTCCGTGTGATCCAAAACTCTCTTTGAGACAAAGGGTTAGATCGATCGGACGGCAACCTGTTTCTTGCCAACCCTGGCAACTTGGCGTAGCGTTGAGGCTGCGTTAGGGGTCCTGCCCCACATGTCGGTTAGCAGCGGCCGCTTGGCACACGTCGAACCGCCGAGCGGATCGGCGCTGAGAAGGAAGAGCCGACAGCTTGGCAACCGGGGCGGGCGAGAGACACCCTCAAGACCTGAAGCGGGTAATGCCGCCGTAGGGAAGCGTTGCGACACGCGCTCGCGCGATCGCTCCGCTTGCATCACTTCCACAGGAGCGAACCATGGTCGCCAATCCCAAGTTCCTCGCCGCCACCGCTCACGTCGACAGCCACGCCGTACAGCCGCTGCCTCATTCGCGCAAGGTCTATGTGCAGGGAACCCGTGCGGACATCCGCGTCCCGATGCGCGAGATCTCCCAATCCGATACCCCGGCCTCGTTCGGCGCGGAGAAGAACCCGGCCGTCTACGTCTACGACACGTCGGGGCCTTACACCGATCCGCAGGTGAAAATAGATGTTCGCAGCGGCCTGCCCGCCTTGCGGGCGAGGTGGATCGAAGAACGCGGCGACACCGAGGCGTTGCCGGGCCCGAGCTCGACGTACGGCGTCGAGCGGCTGCACGACCCGCGTTTGGCCGAGATGCGTTTCCGGCTCACCCGCCGGCCGCGACGCGCGAAGCCCGGCGCCAACGTCTCTCAGATGCATTACGCGCGACGCGGCATGGTGACGCCCGAAATGGAATTCATCGCGATCCGCGAGAATCAGCGCCGCGACCTGCTCACTGAGTTGATCACGCGCCAACATCCGGGAGCGTCGTTCGGCGCGGCAATCCCGGCGGCAATCACCCCCCAATTCGTACGCGACGAAGTCGCGCGCGGCCGAGCCATCATCCCGGCTAACGTGAACCATCCCGAATGCGAGCCGATGATCATCGGCCGAAACTTCCTGGTGAAGATCAACGCCAACATCGGCAATTCCGCGCTCACCTCGGGGATCGCGGAGGAAGTCGAGAAGATGACGTGGGCGATCCGCTGGGGCGGCGACACCGTCATGGACCTGTCCACCGGCAAGCACATCCATGAGACCCGCGAGTGGATCATTCGCAACTCACCGGTGCCGATCGGCACGGTGCCGATCTACCAGGCGCTGGAAAAAGTGGACGGCAAAGCCGAGGGGCTGACCTGGGAGATCTTCCGCGACACGCTGATCGAGCAAGCCGAACAAGGCGTGGACTACTTCACCATCCACGCCGGCGTGCGTCTACCGTTCATTCCGCTCACCGCCAAGCGCATGACCGGCATCGTATCGCGCGGCGGTTCGATCATGGCCAAGTGGTGCCTAGCGCATCACCGTGAAAGCTTCCTCTATACGCAGTTCGAAGAGATCTGCCAGATCATGCGCGCCTACGACGTCTCGTTCTCGCTCGGCGACGGGCTGCGGCCCGGGTCGATCTACGACGCCAACGACGAGGCGCAGATCGCCGAGCTCAAGACGCTGGGCGAGTTGACGCAGATCGCATGGCAGCACGATTGTCAGGTCATGATCGAGGGACCGGGGCACGTGCCGATGCACCTGATCAAGGAGAACATGGACCTCCAGTTGAAGTATTGCCAGGAGGCGCCCTTCTACACGCTGGGTCCGCTCACCACCGACATCGCCCCGGGTTATGACCACATCACCTCGGCCATCGGCGCGGCGATGATCGGCTGGTACGGCACCGCGATGCTGTGCTACGTCACACCCAAGGAGCATCTGGGCCTGCCCGACAAGGACGACGTCAAGGACGGCATCATCGCGTACAAGATCGCGGCCCATGCGGCCGACCTCGCAAAGGGTCACCCCGGCGCCCAGATCCGCGACAACGCGCTGTCCAAGGCGCGCTTCGAGTTCCGCTGGGACGATCAGTTCAACCTCGCCCTGGATCCGGACAAGGCAAAGCAGTTCCACGACGAGACCCTGCCGCAAGAGGGCGCGAAGCTGGCGCACTTCTGCTCGATGTGCGGCCCCCACTTCTGCTCGATGAAGATCACGCAGGACGTGCGGGAGTACGCCGCCTCGCAGGGAGTCTCAGCAGAAGAAGCGCTGGAAAAGGGCATGCAGCAGAAAGCAGTGGAGTTCGTGGCCAAGGGCGCGGAGCTCTACAGCAAGGCGTGAGGCGCAAACGGATGGGGACTCCGCAAAAAGCCGTCGCCTGGATCAAGCCGGAGGAATACCTGGCGCTGGAGGAGAAAGCCACGACCAAGCACGAGTACCTCGACGGCGTGGTCTACGCCTGGCAAGGTTTCGCGCCTGACGCGATGGCCGGTGGCAGCCGCGCGCACAGCCAAGTGATTCAGAATCTGGTCGTGACGTTGCGGCCGAAGCTTCGAGGAACGCCATGCCGCACCTACGCTGCGGATATCCGCCTGCACGTGCGTCAGCGTCAAGCCTACTTTTACCCCGACGTCGCAGTCACCTGCTCGCCATCCGACAGTCCTGCGGCGCAGGCCGATGCTGCGGAGTTCGCTGAGCCGACGGTGATCTTCGAGGTGCTCTCTGACTCCACCGAGGCCTTCGACCGCGGAGAGAAATTCGAGGCCTACAAGCAGATCCCGACGCTGGAGGAATACTTGCTGGTCTCGCCGGCGGGCAGGCGTGTCGAGGCGTTTCGTAGGGGGCAGAACTCGGCCCGAGAAACCTGCGAAGCGACAACGCCTGTTCGGGTCGAGGCGCTCGCAACCCTCCTGCAGCCGGAGGAGATCTTCGAGGGCTTGATCTGACTCGCGTCGAGCAGACATGAGGGGAGCGGCCGGGGTCGCAAACGAGCGCGCAGTGGTTTGTCCCTCTAGCATTCAGCTCGACCTGTTCCTGGATTCGCGGGCGGTAGTACTCGCGAACGAGGTCGTGACCGCTCTGCTGGCGCGCGATGCAGCTCGTGCCCAGGAACGTCTTGACGAAATGAAGCGCGACGCGCACGACCATCCCGGCCTGCCCGCTCTGTCTACGCTGGTTTCCGCGCTGGCGCAGTGGCGAATGCCCGCCCGCGAGCCCGCCCAGATCGCGCTTCTGGTTGCGCAGCTCGAAAGTGAGTTTGGCCCGGCCGCCGAGGCGGGACTAGGCCTGGAAGCACCGCTGTTCCTGGCGCCGTTTTTCCGCGAGCTTGCCGCAGCAGCCGACGGACTGAGCTACGACCGCGGCAATCCAACAGCGTACCGCGCAGCCCTCTGCCTGCGTTGCGGCGACTTCTCCGATGCCGAACAAGCCGCGCTGGCCGTTGCAAACTGGAGCGAAACGCCCGATGCGCTGCATTGGCTCACGTTGGCCCGGTATCGGCTGCACGGAGTGGACGCGGCACGAGCCTCGCTGTTCGCGCTTGCCTGGCGGGAGCCGAACAGACTTGCGACGGTCCTCACCGAGCTGTCGGATGAACTCCTGGACCGGCAGTGGCTGGCGTTCGAACGCGCTTGCGACTGGGACGACATCCGAGAGGCGGATCTACCCTCCTGGTTCCCGGCCTGGTACCTGGTGGAACACCCCGCGGCAGGCAAGGATCTCGCTGACGCGAGTTTTCCCGACGCTGCACCCGCACAAGCAGCGCGGCTTCTGGTGCGTCTGTTCGATATGGAAAGGCAAGGCAACAGCCGCACGCTTGTCGGCCTGCGCGCGTGTTTGCGCGATTTGAACCCGGGGCTCTTCTCCCTGTACATGGCGCGCCGCGCGGTGCAGCACCGGTGAGGGCGATGGCGAGCCATTTGAGGCGCGGGTCTATCGACCCAGATTTTCTGCGCCCCGGCTCGGCTACAATGCGCCCTCGATGGATCTCACCCTTCTCTTCAAGGCCCTCATCCTCGGCGTCGTCGAGGGCCTGACCGAGTTTCTTCCCATCTCCAGCACTGGCCATCTCATACTGGCCGGCGACCTGCTGGATTTCAACGACGAGAAGGGCAAGATCTTCGAGATCGCGATCCAGTGCGGCGCGATTCTGGCGGTGTGCTGGGAGTACCGCGGCAAGCTTTTATCCGCGGTCGCGGGTCTTTCCAGCGATCGTATCGCGCAGCGGTTCGTACTCAATCTAACTGTTGCGTTCGTGCCAGTGGCGGTCCTCGGGCTGCTGTTCGGCAACGCGATCAAAGCCACCCTGTTCAAGCCGGTGCCGGTGGCTGTTGCCTTCGTCGTCGGCGCGTTCGTCATCTTGTGGGCGGAGCGTCGGGAGCACCGAGTGAGCGTGCAGTCGGTGGATGAAATGAACTGGAAGGACGCGCTGAAGGTGGGCATCGCTCAATGCTTCGCGTTGATCCCAGGAACTTCGCGTGCTGGAGCCACCATCATCGGTGGCCTCCTGTTTGGATTGTCGCGCCGCGCCGCCACCGAGTTCTCGTTCTTCCTCGCGATACCGGTCCTGTTCGCGGCTTCGGCGTACGAGCTGTTCAAGCACCGCGCGCTATTCTCGAGCGCCGACCTGGGAATGTTCGGCGTCGGCTTCGCTGCCGCCTTCGTGTCGGCCTTCTTCTGCGTGCGCTGGCTGCTGCGCTACATCAGCCGGCACGACTTCACCGTCTTCGCCTGGTATCGCATCGCGTTCGGTCTGATCGTGCTGATCACCGCGTACGCGCACCTCGTCGACTGGTCCGTCGACTAGCGGCTAGCTCTGGGACCAGGGAAGCCCCGCAACGCGCCACCCCCCCACGCTGTTGCGGTGGCCTTTGGCGTCCTTCTTTCCTTCGAAGCCCTCCAGCACGTTGTAGCTCTGCGTGTAACCCGCCGCCGCAGCCGCGGCCGCGGCGTGATGCGAGCGGTTCCCGCTGCGGCAGATGAACATGACGAGCGATTCGCGATCGATCTGCTGGCGGAGCTGTTCGACAAAGTAGGGGTTCGGCTTGCCGTCCGGATACGATTCCCACTCGATCTCCACGGCACCGGGTATACGCCCGACGTAGTCCCGTTCGGCGTGGGTGCGCACGTCGACGAGCTTGGCGCCAGGCGCTTTCTGCCACAGCTCATAGCCCTCGACCGGCAGCAGTTCACCCTCGTAAGGAAGCTTCTTCGGGGATGCGCGCGCCTGCGCCAAAGCAAGGATCTCGGAGATGGTTGACATGGCGGTCCCCCAAGGAAGTCTGGGCGAGACGCCTAGGTTGGCAGGTTCGGCCGTGGCCCGCAATTCACCCCGAGGCGAAAACGCCTCTCTGATATGATGCACCAGCCCGGTGCGAAGCACGCGAATTGCGCACCAGGCCGGAGCGCGACATCCTCGATTCTGTTCATTAACTCGCTGTACCGTAAGGAATTTACGCCGAAAAACGCTGGGCATGCTTTCTGCTAAAGCCCGTTGCGTTTCCTCGTCCGGGATTCAATAACTATTTCTTTTGCTAGGAGAAACAAGATGGCGACGGCCGCCGACGTAATGAAGATGGTCAAGGACAACGAGGTCAAGTTCATTGACTTCCGGTTCACCGATACCCGCGGCAAGGAACAGCACGTGTCGGTCCCCGTCAAGGCGTTCGGTTTGCACAAATTCGAAGATGGCCACGCCTTCGACGGATCTTCCATCGCCGGCTGGAAAGGGATTCAGGCCTCCGACATGCTGCTCATGCCGGACCCGGCGTCGGTCCGCATGGATCCGTTCACCGACGAGCCTACCTTGATCCTGACCTGCGACGTCGTCGAACCCATGGACGGCAAGGGCTATGACCGCGATCCGCGCTCTATCGCCAAGCGTGCCGAGGCTTACCTCAAATCCACGGGCCTGGGCGACACCGCCTACTTCGGCCCCGAGCCGGAGTTCTTCATCTTCGACGCGGTGACCTGGAATGTCGACATGTCCGGCTGCTCGGTGCGCATCGTCTCCGAAGAGGCGCCTTGGACCTCGGGCGAGGAGCTGGAGGGGGGCAACAAGGGCCACCGCGCCCCGATCAAGGGCGGCTACTTCCCGGTGCCGCCGGTCGATTCGCTGCAGGACATCCGCTCCGCCATCTGCCTGGCGTTGGAAGAGCAGGGCGTCGAGGTGGAAGTGCACCACCACGAAGTGGCTGCGGCCGGCCAGAACGAGATCGGGACCAAGTATGCTCCGCTGGTCACGCGCGCCGACTGGATGCAGATTCTGAAGTACACGGTCCACAACGTCGCCCATTCCTACGGCAAAACGGCGACCTTCATGCCCAAGCCCATCGTTGGCGACAACGGCTCTGGCATGCACGTCCATCAGTCGATCTGGAAAAGCGGCGAGAACTTATTCAACGGCAACGGCTACGCCGGCCTCTCCGAGTTCGCGCTGTACTACATCGGCGGCGTCATCAAGCACGCGCGGGCGCTGAACGCTATCACCAACCCGGGCACCAACTCCTACAAGCGTTTGGTCCCCGGCTTCGAGGCCCCGATCAACCTGGCTTACTCCGCGCGCAACCGATCGGCCGCCGTGCGCATCCCGTATGTGTCCAGTCCCAAGGCGCGGCGCATCGAAGTGCGCTTCCCGGACCCGACCACCAACCCTTACCTCGCCTTCTCCGCCATGATGATGGCCGGCCTGGACGGCGTACAGAACAAGATCCACCCGGGCGACCCGGTGGACAAGAACCTGTACGACCTCCCGCCGGAAGAGGCGAAGAAGATCCCCAACGTGTGTGCCTCGTTGGAGCAGGCGCTCGAGTACCTGGACAAGGAGCGCGAGTTCCTCACGCGCGGCGGCGTGTTCTCCAACGACATGCTGGACGCTTATATCGACCTGAAGATGGAGGAGGTCACCAACTTCCGCATGACCACCCATCCGATCGAGTTCGCGATGTACTACAGCCTCTGAGCCTTGCGGAAACGTTGCGCTAAGGGGCGGGCTGTTCCCGCCCCTTTGTTTTCGATGCGGGAGCGCAGATTGATTACCCGGTACGGCTGTCATAGACTGTCGCGCGGCGCCAGGCCGCACGCCCGAGCGTCCGATCCCACCGCAATCCGCCATGCGCTACCTGTTTCCGCCGTTCATCCTCTGCCTGTGCGCCGCGCCAGCCCTGGCGGACACTTGCAAGTACGTCGACAACGAGGGGCGCACCATTTACTCCAACGTCCCGATCAAGAACGCTCGCAAGCTCACCTGCTTCCAGGAGCCTGCGCCGCCGCCCGAGGCGAAGCCCCGCAGCGAGCAAGCCCCGAGCGGCGCAAGCGACGCGGGCCAGAAGCGGGTCGAGCCCGGCACGCAGCGCAAGCGCGACGACGATCGACGCAAGATCCTGGAAGACGAGCTCGCACGCGAACAGAAAGGGCTCGAAGACGCGAAGAAGGCTCTGGCCGAGCAGCAGGCGCAGCGGACGGGCGACGAGCGCAACTATGCCCGCGTCCAGGAGCGCCTGAAGCCTCTGCAGGAAGCGGTCAGCACCCACGAGAAAAACATCTCCTCGCTCCGGCAGGAACTCCTGAACCTCAAGTAGGAGGCTGGCCTCCACGCCGCCGGCCTCCGGGTGCGCGCTTCAGGGTTGCTCACCCTCCAAGATGGCTCCGCCCCGGTTGGAACGGTCCTTGTGCGCAGCACAATCAGCGCTTCGCATGCAGCGTTTGTCGACGGGATTGCAGTTTCCTCATCGCGCGCTGCAGTGCAAAATACCAGAATGAAGCCCGGTAGATCGCTGCTCGCAAACTTCCTTCCCGCGGGAGCCGGGCACACCGACAAGCCGTTCCGCTCGACTGGGCTCGACGCCCTGGCGGCGGCGGTCATTTACCTCCGCAGTGATCTGACGGTGTTGTACGCGAACCCTGCCGCGGAGAATTTGTTCAAGGTCAGCGGCCGGAACATCGTGGGCCACCGCCTCACGGAGGTCTTTCCCAACGCCTCTCTGCTGACGGCGGCCATCTACCATGCCGCGGAGCGTAACTGCAGTTACTTGCAGCATGAGCTGAATCTCGCCACGGCGGCGCAGGAACGATTCGATGTGAGTTGCACCGTGACGCCGGCCGAGATCGACGGCGTCGATGGTTACCTCCTCGAGTTCAACGAGCTGCATCAGCAGCTCCGAATGGCCCGCGAGGAGCGGATGCACGAGCAGACGGAGGCCAGCCGGTGGCTCATCCGCAACCTGGCCCACGAAATCAAGAACCCGCTGGGAGGCCTGCGCGGCGCGGCCCAGCTCCTGGAACGGGAGCTCGAGCGCCCTGAGCTGACCGAGTATACCCAGGTCATCATGAAGGAAGCCGATCGACTGCAGACGCTGATGGACCGCCTGCTCATTCCACACGGCCTGCCTCAGCTCGCGCCCCTCAATATCCACGAAGCCGTAGAGCGCGTGCGCAGCCTGGTGCTGGCCGAGTTCCCCGAGGGCATCCGCATCTCCCGCGAGTACGACGTGAGCCTGCCGGCGGTGGAAGCGGATCGGGAGCAAATCATCCAGGCCCTGCTCAACATCGTGCGCAACGCCGCTCAGGCGTTGAGAGGCAACGGCGACATCGTGCTGGGGACGCGCGTTGCCCGCCAGGTTACGCTCGCGCGCAAGCTGCATCCCCTGGGCGTAATGATTCAGGTCATCGACAACGGACCGGGCGTGCCGGAGGAACTGCGCGACAAGGTCTTTTTCCCGTTGGTATCGGGCCGCGAAGGCGGAACCGGCCTGGGCTTGACGCTGGCTCAGAACCTGATCAGCCAGCACCACGGCACGATCGAACTGGAGAGCGAGCCGGGTCGGACCTGCTTCACCATCGTATTGCCGCTGCGCGCTGGCGGCGCCTAGGCGCCACGCCAACGGCTGGAACAGACCATGAAACCTGTCTGGATCATCGACGACGACCGCTCCATCCGCTGGGTATTCGAGAAGACGCTGACCCGCGAGGACATCGGCTTCAAGATGTTCTCCTCGGCACAGGAGGCGCTCAATGCGCTTAACTCTTCGCCGCCGGCAGTGGTGGTGAGCGACATTCGCATGCCCGGGGGGTCGGGTCTGGAGCTGCTCAAGAAGATCAAGGAGCGTTACCCCAACTTGCCCGTGATCATCATGACGGCGTACTCGGACCTGGAGAGCGCGGTGGCGGCATTCCAGGGCGGGGCCTTCGAGTATCTGCCCAAGCCGTTCGATGTCGACCACGCCGTGGATCTCAT
>DATJVW010000113.1:0-12674 GCA_035501675.1 Burkholderiales bacterium | reverse complement strand
ATGGCGGACGCGATCTGTTCGAGCGTCGAGGCCTGCTGTTCGGTTCGCTGCGACAGGTCGCTGTTGCCTGCAGCGATCTGTTGCGCCGCGACGCCGACGCGATCCGAGCTGCCGCGCACCTGCTCTACGATGCCGGCCAGGTCGCGGTTCATCTGTTGCACGCTCTCAACGATCCGCCCGGCCTCGCCTTCGAGGATAGCATCCACCCGGCCCGACAGCTCGCCCAGCCCGATACTCTCCAGGCTGTCGGAGACTTTCTCGAATCGACTCTTGATGGCCTGGTGCAGTGCAAATAGCAGCAGCACCGCGGCAAAACACAGGATCCAGGCCACGACGGTCCACCGCGGCTGGTGCTCGATGGTGCCGACCGCGACGGCAAGGATGAGCAGCGCGCCGGCGAGCACGAAGCGCTGCCCCACTCCAGACGGGGTGATCCGGCCGAGCAACAGCGACGCTCGCCGCGCGATTCTTGCCAGGATACCGCCGTGGGTCATGGAGCCTCTCCCGGAGTTCTGCTTGGTGCTGTTTTCGGGTTATCCGGGGCGTTGCTGTAGGGTGATCGGTGCACCCCAACGGGCGCGGCAAGGTATGCCGCTGAGGAAGCTTGCTTACCCGCGGCGAGCGATCGTCGCGGTGATGAACGCCACCGCTACAGTGCCGGCAGCGTCCTCGACGGTCTGCGCCTCGCAGCGTAGGAAAGCCAGCTTGGAGCGCTTGCGCACGACCTCGGCGCGCAGGGCGACGCGCGCGCCCGGCGGCACGGAGCGCACGACCGATACATGCAGATCGATGGTGGCTGCATGCTCGCCGGGCTCCAGCATCGGCAGCAGTGCAAGGTGGCTGGTAGCATCGAGCAGGCCATACAGGACGCCCGAATGCAGGGTGGCGGACAGGCTGATCGAGTTGGCGTTGACCTCGAAGCGGCACCATGCCTTGCCCGGCTCCTGGTGCACGAGCTCGAGGGCGGCGAAGCGGTGGTACGGGTGGTTGAGCACCCGCGCCGTCTGCTGCTCCAGGGTCAGGGTCTCGGCCACGCCGGTCATCCCGCAATGGTGATGCCGCCATCGGCCACGATGGTCTGGCCGGTGACGAAGGCGCCGGCGCGAGAGGCGAGAAGCACCGCGATGCCGCCGATGTCGTCGGGATCGCCGATGCGGCGCAGCGGCGTCATCGCCTCGGTCTGAGCCAGCAGTTTCGGGTTGTCCCACAGAGCGCGCGCGAAGTCGGTCCGGATGAGGCCCGGCGCGATGCAGTTGACCCGGATATTGTGCTTGCCCCACTCCACTGCGAGGTTGCGAGCCAGCTGCATGTCGGCGGCTTTGGAGATGGCGTAGGCGCCCAACATGCCGCTGCCCTTCAAGCCGCCGATGGAGGACACAATGATCACCGCACCGTCGCTACGCTGCGCCATTTCGGGCAACACGAGGTTGCACAGCCAATGGTTCGCGATCACATTGTTGTGCAAGATCTTGGTGAAGGCGTCGTCGGGCAGAGCGGACATTGGGCCGTAGTAGGGGTTGGACGCGGCGTTGCACACCAGCACGTCGATGCGGCCCCAGAGGCTGCGCGTCTCGGCGACCAAGTGCTCGAGCTGGGCCTTGTCGCCGATGTTGGCCGGCACTGCAGCGGCTTCGCCGCCTGCATCCCGGATCGCTTGCGCGACCTCTTCGCAGGCCGATGCCTTGCGGCTCGATATGACTACTTTCGCACCGGCGGCCGCGAGGTGCTCGGCGATGGAGCGGCCGATACCCCGGCTCGATCCGGTGACCACCGCCACCCTGCCATTCAGCTGGAATGCCTTCACGCTGCCCCCTCAATGGTTCATTTTGCCCTGCCTGAGCGCATAAATACCATAAAATGCTCGGCTCAGACCCCGTTTCGGCGTCCGGCAGGCAGACGTCCTTGGCATGCGCTCTGAGGCAACGGGGCTGCGGTATTCTGTGAGCAGGGAGAGCTAAGCCGTGGACCAAGACAAAACCGTAGAGCTGGTTACCAATCTCGACCGTGCGGCCATCGAGCAGAAGCTCGGGCAGATCGTAGCCGAGGCCAAGACCCGCAGCCTCGAGGACATCCCCACGCTGCTGGGTGCGTACGCAGGCATGAGCCAGGACGAGCTGCGCAAGCGCGTAGGCCTGTGTCTTCACGCCTTGTCCGGATCTCCAGAACACAAGGCGCTGTTCACCCAGCTGGAACTGGTCGAGCTCAATCTGTCCAATCTCGGCTAACATCTCGGCGAGGCGGCCTGGGCCTGCGCTGCATCCAACCTCAGTAGGAGAACACGGTGAACAAGCACCAGATGTACATCGGCGGAGAATGGGTCGCTCCCAGCTCCGGCGAGTGGTTTGAAAGCTACAACCCCTTCAGCGGCGAGCCCTGGGCGCTGATCGCCCGCGGCAACGCACGGGATGCCGATCACGCCGCACGCACAGCGCACGCCGCTTTCACCGATGGGCCATGGCCGCAGATGACGCCGAGCCAGCGCGGTGCGTTGCTGCGCAAGCTCGGGGACCTCGTGGCGCGCAACTCCGATCGGCTGTCCGAGATCGAGGTGCTGGACAACGGCAAGCTCCTCGCAGAGATGCGAGCCCAGGTCAACTACGTACCGCAGTGGTACTACTACTTCGGCGGACTCGCGGACAAGGTGGAAGGGCGCGTCCTGCCGCTGGACAAGAAGGGCTACTTCAACTTCACCCGTTACGAGCCGCTGGGCGTGGTGGTGGCCATCACACCGTGGAATTCGCCGTTGCTGCTCACTGCGTGGAAGCTCGCCCCGGCGCTTGCCGCCGGGAACACGGTGGTGATCAAGCCATCCGAGTTCACTTCGGTCTCCACACTCGAGTTCGTGAAGCTGGTGGAGGAGGCAGGCTTCCCTGCCGGCGTGGTGAACGTCGTGACGGGCTACGGAAAGGAAGTCGGCATGCCGTTGGTCGAGCATCCGCTCACCCGCAAGATTGCCTTTACCGGGTCGGACACCACCGGGCGGCTCATCAACGAAGCGGCTGCGCGCGGCTTCAAGAAAGTCGGCCTGGAACTGGGGGGCAAATCGCCCAACGTCGTGTTCGAAGACGCGGTCCTGGACGACGCGGTGAACGGGGCGGTGTCAGGCATCTTCGCCGCCACGGGGCAGACCTGCATTGCCGGGTCGCGCCTGCTGCTGCAGCAGTCGGTGCACGATGCGTTCGTGGAAAAGCTCCTCGCCCTGGCGAAGACCGCGAAGATGGGTAATCCCCTGAATCTCGAGACACAAGTTGGGCCCGTGACGACGCGGCCGCAGTATGACAAGGTCCTGTCTTACATCGACGTGGGCAAAAACGAGGGCGCCAAGCTGCGCCTGGGCGGCGGGCCGGCCACTCGCCCCGAGTGCGGCAAGGGCTGGTTCGTCGAGCCGACCATTTTCACGGGCGTGGACAACCGCATGCGCATTGCGCAGGAGGAGATCTTCGGGCCGGTGCTGTCGGTGATCCCGTTCAAGGACGAGGACGATGCTGTGGGCATCGCCAACGACGTGCGTTTCGGTCTTGGGGCAGGGGTGTGGACACGCGACATCGGTCGCGCCATCCGCATGTCCGAGCGGATCAAGGCCGGCACGGTGTGGGTCAACACTTATCGCGCGGTGAGCTACATGTCCCCCTTCGGCGGCTACAAGGACAGCGGCGTGGGGCGCGAGAACGGCGCGCAGGCCATCTACGAATACCTGCAGCTCAAGAGCGTCTGGATCAACACCGGTGCCGCGACGGCGAACCCGTTCGTGATGCGTTAAGGGCGGGCCGCGGCAGCAGCCTTTCGCTAGGCAGAGGCCCGACCGGCGGTCGACGTCCCGCGTCGCGCGCCGTGGACCCCGGCGCGGAGCTATCCGCGTATTGAGCGCAGCTCCGCGGTTCGCGGCAAGCGCCGCGGCAAGACGTCCCGCAGCTTGTTTCGCGCTTCGCGCAGCAGCTTCTCGCTGGTCGCCCAGTCGATGCAGGCGTCGGTGACCGAGACCCCGTACTTCAGCTGCGTCAGGTCTGCCGGGATCGGCTGGTTGCCGGCGTTGATGTTGCTTTCCAGCATCGTCCCCACGATCGACTGGTTGCCTTCCATGATCTGGTGCACTACGTCGTTCATGACCAGCGGCTGTAGCGATGGGTCCTTGTTCGAGTTGGCGTGGCTGCAGTCGACCATGATGTTAGCGGCCAGCGAGTTGCGGGCCAGCTCTTTCTCCACCAGCGCGATGGTGACCGAATCGTAGTTCGGGCCCTTGGTGCCGCCTCGCAGCACGATGTGGCCGTAGCGGTTGCCCCTTGTGCGGATCACGGCGACCTGGCCGTCCTGGTTGATGCCGAGGAAGCTGTGGGGGTTGGACACGGACAACAGCGCGTTGATCGCAACCTGCAGCCCGCCGTCGGTGCCGTTCTTGAAGCCGACCGGGGTGGACAGCCCGCTCGCCATCTCGCGGTGGGTCTGCGACTCCGCCGTGCGCGCGCCGATCGCGCTCCAGGTGATCAGGTCCGAAAGGTACTGCGGACTGATCGGGTCGAGCGCCTCCGTGCCGGCGGGCAACCCCAGCTCATTGATCTCCAGCAGCACCTTGCGTGCGAGCTGCAGCCCCTCCTCGATATCGAAGGAGTCGTTCATGTGCGGATCGTTGATCAGGCCCTTCCATCCAGTCGTGGTGCGAGGCTTCTCGAAATAAACCCGCATGACGATGAAGAGCGTATCCGACACCTCGTCGGACAACCTCTTGAGGCGTCGCGCGTAGTCCAGGGCGGCGGCCGGGTCGTGGATGGAGCAAGGCCCCGCGACGACCATGAGGCGGTGGTCGCTGCGGTCGAGGATTTTCTCGACCGCAACCCGGGCGTCCAGCACCGTGTTGTGAGCCGCGGAGGTCATCGGGACGCGCCGCTTGACCTCCTCGGGCGTGAGCAGCACGTCCTGCGACACGACGTGTACGTTGTAGATGCGCTTGTCGTCCATGACCACAATCTCTTGTAAATGAATGCCTTACAAACCCATTTGGCAACGGATTATTGTACGCGAGACGCGCACTGCGTCAAACCCGGAGCTTCGCTTTCTCAAGGATCGCGTCGCTACGCCGATATGGCCGGCAGTGGTCGAACTCGGCGCCTGACCAGGCCGGTTCAGGCTGCCCATAGGACTTCAATCAACTTCCATGTAGCAGAACGGGTCTGGGTCTGAGCCGCCCGGCGCAAAGTAGGAGCCCGAAACCGTGCTACTGGCTTCCGTCAGCACGGACGTTCGCCCCCGTCCAGGGATGGGGGTGGCGCGCAGGACCGCGGTGGTGCGACTAGAAGGAAGCTGCATGTCCTGGGCAGCACAGCACTGGGATGATGTGACGGCAGCAAAGAGAACGGGCGATCCCACCAGATCGCTCGTTCTCACCTCTCGCTTGCAGCCCCGCCTCTTGCGCCTACTTCACCTTCGAGTATGAGGTCGGCGTGAGGAACATGTTCTCCACCCGTTGCACCAGCGGCCCGTTCTTCTCGGTCTCGGCGCGCTTCTCGAGCCACTCCGGGTCCGACATGAACGTGGCCCACTTCTGCTCGCGCTCGGCCAGGTCTTTCCATTCGAGAAAGTAGTAGAGCTGCTGGTTGCTCGGCCCGACCAGCACCGTCCAGAAGCCGGCTTGGCGGATGCCGTGCTTCTCCCACAGCTTGAGGGTGATGGTCTCAAAGCGCTTGTTGAGATCCGGCAGCCTGCCCGGTGTAGCGTGGTAGATGCGCAGTTCGTAGAGCATGATCGCCTCCAGTAGTCGATAGGTGATTGTTCCAAGCAGGCGGGGTGCGTAGTTCTTGCGGGCCGTAGTGTAAACGTTTACGTATCCACGTGCGGCCTGCGCAGTGTTTCACACTGGCATGTCATTGGAAACCAGCCGGTGAAGCCGCTCTATGCGGGCCTTGCGTTGCCGGCGATTGTCGAAGCGGCTTGTCGATACCAACCCAGCGTCTCGGTGATCGCATCGTCCAGCGATGTCGCCGCCAGCCCAAAAGTCCGGGTGAATCGGCTGCCGTCGACCACAAAGTCGTCCTCGTACTGGTACAGCATTTCCTTGACTTCGCGCAGGGTCGGGTCGACCAGAGATAGCAAACCCACGATCCATCGCGGAACGACGCGCAGCTTCGGCTCGGTTCCAGCCAGACGGCAGGCGCGCTCGACGAAAGCCCGGTAGGTGACCGGTTCGGAATTCGGCACGTGCCAGGCCCGGCCGAGGGCCTCTTCACGCTCACCGAGGACGACCAGCGCCGCCGCAAAGTCGTCGATGAAGGTAAAGCTGTGACGCTTGTCGGGGTCCCCGAGCGCGTCGACGGTCTTTCCGGACAGGACCTGCGGGAACAAGCGATTGCCCGCGTAGGAGAACAGCACGTTCGGCCCGAAAAAGTCCGAGCCCCGGCCGATGGCAGCGCGCAACCCCCCGCGGTGATGCGCCTCCAGCAGGCGGTCGGCGAGCTGGGCACGCACCCGGCCTTTGCGCGTGTTCGGATTGGACGGCAGATCCTCCTTCATCGGGCCGATGACCTTTCCATACAGGTAGGCATTGTCGGCGTAGATCAGCTTGGCTTCGGCCACGCGGGCCGCGCCCGCGATACCGTCCATCATCCTGGGCAAGAGCTCGGCCCAGTGTTGATAAGGGGCTCCGGCGCAGTGATAGACCACCGATGCGCCGGCGCACGCACGCTGCGCGCTCTGCGAGTTGGTTGCGTCGGCTTCGACCCATTCGGACGGCGTGGCCGAGCCGATTGCGCGCGTGCGCCCGCGCGTCACCAGCCGTGTGCGCAGATTGCGCGCTTCGAGTGCACGCACGAGCGCGACCCCGAGCGGTCCCGCGCCGAACACAACATGAAGCCCACCGGCCACCTGCGACTCCTCTGTCGAGGCGAACGGCTACAGAACCCGCACTCCGACGAACGCATGCGGCTCGGTTGGTGCGCCGAGCGCGTTGCGCAGGGGGCGGCCGAACGCGGGCGAGGCGATCTCGAATATGTCGCCGATCTCGGTCTTGACGTTCTTGGTAAAGCTGCCGGTTGCAGCGCCGAAGAAGTGCACGTGCACGTCACCGGGTCGGCGGAACTCGCGGTACTTGAAGTGGTGGTGCTCGAGGTTGGAGATCGAGTGGGCCATGTTGCTCTCGCCCGATAGCCAGCTGTCGCTCCAGACGACCTGCCCTTTGCGCAGCAGCCTTGCCTCACCCGCAACGTTGGCGGGCAGCTCGCCCAGCAACAGCTCCGGCCCGAAGCAGCACTGGCGCAGCTTCGAGTGCGCGAGATACAGGTAATTCTGGCGCTCCATGACGTGGTCGGCGTACTCGTTGCCGAGCGCAAAGCCCACGCGTAGGGGCTCGCCGTTGTCGCCGATCACGTAGCAGCCTACCACTTCGACCTCCTCGCCGCCGTCGAGCGCGAAAGCGGGCAGCTCCAACGCCTGTTCGGGAGCGACCACGCAACTACCGTCGCCCTTGTAGAACCACTCGGGCTGCACGCCGATCGTACCGGGCGCGGGCTTACCCCCTTCCAGCCCCCACTTGAAGATCTTCATCGAGTCGGTGAGCTGACTCTCGTCCTGCTTCAGCTTGGCGTGCATCGAGTCGCGCGCCGCGGCGCTGCCCAAATGCGACAGCCCCGTGCCGGTGATGAGGGCGCGGGCCGGATCGGGGTGGTCCAATGGCGCCAGCAGGCGGCGTTCGGACACGACCTCGTCGTAGCGTAGCGACTCGGAGCCCAGCCGGTCTTGCGCCAGGGACGACAGGCCCAGCTTGCGCCGGCCCGCCTCCAGCGCCAAGTCGTACACTCGCTGCACCTGTCGCAGCACGCGCAGCGTCATCCCGTCGTCGGAGACCACCGCGACTTTGCGCGACTTGTCGCGGTCGACAAACTGTACCAGTCTCATCCCCCCTCCTCTGTTGTTGGGCCGGTGCTTCGCGAGACCCGGCCCGGACGGCAGAAGGGGAGGATGAAACGAAGGTCCGCGCGGGTCAAGTGTCGCCGCTTGGCGCTATACTTTTTTCACCCTGTGTCGGGAGGAATCCATGAAGGTCAAAGCCAACGCCGTTCAGATCAACTATGCCGTCGAGGGCGCCGGCCCATGGCTGGTGATGAGCCATTCCCTGGCCTGCGGCATCTCCATGTGGGACGAGCAGGTAGAATCGCTCAAGAGCAAGTACAAGGTGCTCTGCTTCGATACGCGCGGCCACGGCGCGTCCGACGCCCCGGCGGGCGCCTATTCCTTGGACATGCTGGCCGAAGACCTGCATGGGCTGCTCGGCGCGCTGCGGGTCCAGTCGCCCCACTTCGTCGGGTTATCCATGGGCGGCATGATCGGTATGGTGTACGCGCTCAAGTATCCGGGCGTGTTCAAGAGCCTGGTGCTATGCGACACGTCGAGCCGCATCCCGCCCGAGGCAAAACCGGTCTGGGACGAGCGCATCAAGACGGCCACCGAGCAGGGCATGGAGCCGCTGGTGGAACCCACGCTCAAGCGCTGGTTCACTGAGCCTTATCTCGCACGGCGTAACAGCGTGGTCGCTCGGGTGGCGGATCTGATCCGCCATACCCCTCCGCAAGGGTACACCGGATGTTGTCATGCGATCTCTAAGCTCGATGTCACCGCCCGGCTGGCCGCGATCGAGTGTCCGGTGCAGATCATCGTGGGCGAGAAGGACGTGGGCACGCCGGTTGCGATGTCGGAAACGATCCACAAGGCGATTTCCGGCTCCGAGCTGGTGGTCATCCCCGATGCCTCGCACCTCTCGAACCTCGAGCAGCCCGCGGCGTTCAACACGGCCCTGCTTCGTTTCCTCGCCGGCGTGAGCTGAGCCGCCTCGCGAGTCGGATCCAGGCGCAGCCTGTTCAGATTCGCGCCAGGTGGGTGAGCGCGAGCACCAGGCACAACACCGCGACCGCACTCTGAGCGGCGCGCCAGCGCAGATACCAGCCTGGCAGCCGGAATCGCTGTGCCAGCTGGCGGTCCGCTGCATACTGGATGACAAAAGTGGCGACCAGCAGCAGCAGCCCGGTCCTGGGCGGCATCAGCAGCGAGATCCAGCCGACCAGTGCCGGGACGACGCTCCAGGCCATGAACACGCTCTGGTCCTGCTCGGTCATATCCGGATGCAGCATGGAGATGCCCCAGTGCAGCGCGCCGGCGAAGCTCAGGATCAGCGCCGCATACGAAGTCAGCCAGAACAAAAGCGTGGGCGTGTAGGCCGCGGGCAGCGCCCACATCGCGCTGACGATCACGACGAAGGGAACCAGTCCGCCCGCGCTCAGCCAGAAAGGCGCTTTCGGAATCGGCGTGCGGTCTTCGGGTCTGGCCATGGCTCGCTCCGGGTGGATGCGCGTATGCCGCCGGTCTACCAGAGTCGGATGGACGGGGTACTGAACCGGTCGGGCTGGGTGGTAAACGCGATCTGGGTCGGGATTGTAGCGCGAGCCGGTTTTCGAGCCTCAACGCGCCATCCATCTGCGGTCGTGCCCGCACGCAGGCGGCCCCCCCTGTTCAGGCCTGCGGGAGCGTGCGCAGCGTCACCAAACCAGCTGTCGGGTCAAGTCCACGACCGGGAGTGGACGCGGCGCGTGGCTCAGATGTCGATTCAGCACCCGATAGTGGTCGACGTCGAATGGCGGAAGCCCGCGTCGCTCCAGCAGTGCGGCGAGCTCGCTGTCGGTCCGCGCTGAGCCGAGGTGGCGCCATTGGTCCAACACATGGACCTCGCCGAGCGCCCGCTCGAGGTCCACCTCGCGCAGCGCGATTCGCCCGCTGAACGGCCAGGGCGCAAGCCGTAGCCGGGCCAGCGCGCCGGCCAGGCGGACCATGTGCTGCGCGGCCGTCTCCCGGCCAACGCACGCGCCGCGGCAAGCGCCGCTCGGATACGCTGAGCAGGGGCCGGGGCCGGACTCCAACCCGAGGAGAATGCCGCACAGCTGCTGCGTGCGCGCCACGCCGCGCAACGCGGCCCAGGCATCCGTCCGGTTCCGGAACACGCCGTACACCGAGTCGGGCGCTATGCCCGCTTCGCCATGCAGATCGACGAGCTCCACGCCGCTCCCCGGCATCCAACGCAACGACCAGGCTTCCGATGGCCCGCGCCGCCGGTTGTAGAGCGGTGCCAGGTCGCGCAGCAGCGCGATCTCCCTCAACGCTGCACCAAGCTCGCCCGCGGTCTCGGTCCACTCGAGGGATGCCGTTCGCAGCGCCAGGGTCTGCAGCCGGTCCAGGGTGCCGTTGCCGGTGAAGTGCGCAAGCACGCGCGAGCGCAGGTTGACACTCCTGCCGGCATACAACGGCGTGCCGTCCGAGGCATAGAACACGTATACGCCGGGGGCATCGGGCAGGTCCTCGAAGCGCTCGTGATCCAGGCCGGGTGGCAGCACCGGGACCTGAGTGACGGCGGCCACCGCTTCGGCGAGGCGGCCAGGGTCCACAACGCGTTGCAGCTCTCGGGCGAAGGCCCACACGGCCTGCGCGTCGCCCAGCGCTCGGTGCCGGGCGCTGCAGGAGAGCCCATGGCGCTCGATGACGCTGTCCAAGTTGTGGTGGCGATGCTCGGGAAACAGGGCGCGAGACAGGCGCACCGTGCACAAGACACGCGCGCGGAAGCGGATGCCGAGGCGGCGGAACTCGGCACGCAGGAACGCGTAGTCGAAGCGGGCGTTGTGGGCGACCAGCAGGCGGCCTTCCAGCTGCTCCAGCAGCTTCGTGCCGATGTCTTCAAAGCTCGGGGCTCCAGCCACCATCTGGTCGGTGATGCCGGTGAGGGAGACGATGGCGGGCGGAATGGCGCGACCGGGATCGACCAGCGTGGACCACTCCCCGATGTATTCGCCATCGGCCACCTGTACCACACCGACTTCCGTGATGCGGTCGCGGTCTGCGCTTGCGCCGGTGGTTTCGAGGTCGAGAAATACCAACCGAGGGCCAAGCATGAGGAGCGCGTGATGGACTGTTTCCGGGAATGATTCGCCGCCGGCGGACCGCGACGGATGCATCATTTCACACCGGCGCAGGAATGTATAATCGGCGCGCGTCGCACAGAAAAACCTAGAGACAAGATTTCAGGACCCTGGAGGAGACCCATGCCCCATGCGCGATTCTGCTTCCGCGCGAGCGGGAGTAAGCCATGAGCGCGGCGCCGCGCCTCGCGCTGGAGGAGCGCATTGCGCTACCCGACGATCACGCGCGCGCCACCTTGATCGGGCGGGCCTGGGTGCCCGGGCCGCTCCCCGGACCGAGCCCGGTGCTGATCCGCGATGGCGACGCGCTCGACTTGTCGCAGGTGGCGCCTACCTGTGCCGACCTGATGAACAGCGACGACCCTGTCGCGCTCGCGACGACCGCGGTCAAGAGCGGACGCGCGACACCGATCGGCAGGGTCGCCGACATGCTCGCCAATTCGGCGGCAGATCGGCGCGACCTGAGCCGCGCTCATTTTCTGTCTCCCGTGGATCTCCAGGCGGTGCGCGCTTGCGGGGTGACCTTCATTGCCAGCATGCTGGAGCGGGTGATCGAGGAGCAAGCCAAGGGCGATCCCGCCGCGGCCGAGTCCATCCGCAAAAGCCTGGGCGCGGAGATGGGCGGTGAACTGCGTGCTATCAGGCCGGGCTCCCCCGAAGCCATGCGCCTGAAGGACTCGCTCATCCGGCGCGGCATGTGGTCGCAATACCTCGAGGTGGGCATCGGCCCGGACGCCGAGGTCTTCACCAAGGCCCAGCCGCTGTCGGCCGTTGGCACAGGCGCAGAGATCGGCATCCTGGCCACGTCCAGGTGGAACAACCCCGAGCCCGAGCTGGTGCTGGTCATCAACTCCGCCGGGAAGGTGGTTGGCGCCATGCTGGGCAACGACGTCAATCTGCGCGATTTCGAGGGGCGCAGCGCCTTGCTGCTCGGCCGCGCCAAAGATAACAACGCGAGCTGCGCGCTGGGGCCGTTCATACGGTTGCTCGACCAGCACTACAGCGTGAACGAGCTGCGCAGGACCGAGATTCGGATCGAGGTCGTCGGTACCGACGGCTTCCGGGTCGAGGGAAAATACAGCGTAACGCAGATCAGCCGCGACCCGCTCGACCTCGCGGCGCAGACGCTCAACCGCGATCACCAGTATCCCGATGGACTGGCCCTGTTCCTGGGCACGGCGTTCGCACCCGTCCAGGACCGCGGCGAGCCCGGCCATGGCTTCACTCACAAGATGGGCGACGTGGTGACGGTCCGCTCGCCCACGCTCGGCGCTCTGTCCAACCGCATCAACTACTGCGACAGAATTGCGCCGTGGACTTTCGGCGCATGCGAGCTGATGCGCAACCTCAGCGCGCGCGGCTTGATCTAGGCCGGAGGGGCCGGAGTTCGTCGAGTTTACTGCGCCTAGCGCACGGACTATCTCAAGGAGCCGCATGCCGGTCGTTCGAAGAGCGGCGCTCCGGATATCTGACGTACATAAAACGCGCTGGACCGTTCGTTGCAAGAGCAAATCGCGAAACCGTCCGCCTATCACCCAAAGTCGATATCCGTTCCGTCGCGGGACGCAGCTGTGCTTGCTTGGTAACTCATTGATTTGATGCCACCGTAATCTCCGATCGGGCCAAGTTTCGCGGTCAGAGGGACGAAAGGGCACTGCGTGATAGGCGGACACCTTCCGTGCTATAACGCGGACGTGTTCCAGCTACTATGAATGTTATGCGGCAACGGAA
>DATJVW010000112.1:0-13589 GCA_035501675.1 Burkholderiales bacterium | reverse complement strand
CGAATCCTCTTGGCAAACGCAGGCCACATCGGTGACCTGCTGCTGATGAGGTTCACGATTCCTGTGATTCGGGAGCGCTTTCCGGACGCAAAGGTTGACCTGCTGGCGGGCTCCTGGGCACAGTCGCTCTTCACAGGCTCGACGCTGGTTAACCGCGTGATCGAGCTCGATCACTGGTATCAAGACCGTTCGGCGAGGCCGGTGGCGGTGAAGGTATGTCGGTATCTTCGTGCCGCGTGGCAGACCGCCGGACGGCTCAAGCACGAGGCCTACGATATCGCAATCGATGTGAGGATGTGGTTCCCGAACTACGGCTTCGTGCTTTGGATGGCGGGAATTCCAATTCGGATCGGATTCCGCGGGCTGAATTTCGGGGCGTTTCTGACCAGCAGCGCACCGGCCGAATTCAGTCGGAGGCACGAAGTCGACGTTCAGAGCGATCTTCTGAGACGGGCGTTCGGGGATTTCACGTCCACGTCCGTAGGGCCTCGAGGACTTCAAGCCAATGCGCGTGGAGAGGAAGAGGTCCGCGCTCTGCTGGGAGACAACCGCACTGGTGTCCGGGTGCTTCACGTCGCAACGAGTACGCCGGTGAGGCTGTGGGTGCCGGAGAGATGGCGGGCGCTGACGCGTGATCTGCTTGCTCGAGGCATCACGCCGGTGTTCACGGGTCGAGGAGACGCCGAGGCGAAGCTCATACGGGAGGTCACGGGCGGCTTGACGGGCTGTGTCTCCGCCTGCGATCGCCTGAGCTGGGACGGCCTGGTGGCTCTGATCAGCCGCGTCGAGCTGGTGTACTCCACGGAGACTTCGGTTGGCCACCTGGCTGCAGCCTTGGGCACGCCTGTCGTCGCCATTTATGGAGGCACGGCGGATCCCCAGCGCTGGAGGCCCTACGGCGCGCGGGTTCGTGTGGTAACGAATCCAGTGCGCTGTTTTCCCTGCTTGCGGAAGAAGGGCTGCGGGTCGATGGCCTGCATCACAGACATACCAGTCGCGGCCGTCCAGCGCGAAGCGGACATACTGGTCGAGCAAGACAACAAGCCCGTGAGTCGGTCGGACCGGAGATGGATGAGCGTTTGATCATGGATATCGGTGTGCATCAGGGAGAGGACACCGAGTTCTACCTCAAGAAGGGGTTTCGCGTCGTGGGCGTCGAGGCCCACCCCGAGCTAATCGCCAGCGCGAAAGAGCGACTGGACTGCTACGTCGACGGTGGGAGGCTGGTGCTCGTCAACGCTGCGATTTCCGCACACGCGGGGCCTGTTACCTTCTTCGCCAGCGAGTCCCGTAGCGTCTGGGGCACGACGTCGCAGGAATGGGCCGAGCGCAACCAACGGCTTGGCAGCCGTTCTACCAAAATGACAGTCGCGGGCGTGCGCGCGGAAACCCTGTTGGAGGAATACGGCATCCCCTACTACATGAAGGTCGATATCGAAGGGGCGGACATGCTCTGCCTCGAAGCGCTCCAGCGATTTAGGGACCGGCCCGCCTTCGTGTCATTCGAATCGACCAAGACCTCATGGAGCAGGCTGCTGTCCGAGTTCGCACTCCTGCGCGAGCTCGGATACACTCGCTTCAAGGTCGTGCAGCAAGAAGATGTTGTGCGCCAGGCGTGCCCATTTCCCGCCCGCGAGGGAGCGTATGCCGCTCACAGGTTCGAGCTCGGGGCGAGCGGCATGTTCGGGGAAGAGGCGCCCGGGGACTGGATGACCGAGCATGAGGCGCTGTCGGTGTACGGAAAGATCTTCAACCGCTACCGGCTGTTTGGTGACGACGGCCTGTTCAAGCGCTCCAGAATGGGCAGGGGAGTCATGCGCCTGCTGCGCCCCAAAGTCGGGTGGTATGACACGCACGCGGGCCGATAGCAGCGGCGGGGTCTCGCGAAAATTTAAAGCTGGGCTAACCTCGGAATCCATCCATGCTCGCCAAGACCTCTAAGACGCTCTCGCATCTCGTCGTCGGTATTGTACTGTCGAGCGTGTGGGCCGCAGTGCCCGCGCAGCAGCCCGACGTGATCGCCACCATGGGGGCCCAGCAGCTGCGGGCCGCCGACCTCAAACGCCTGATCGACGCCCTTCCACCCGATGCCCGCAAACGCCTGGCCGGCGACCTGAATGCACTCGACCGTCTCGTGCGCGAAGAGCTGGTGCGGCAGAGCATCCTGACCGAAGCGAAACAGCAAGGCTGGGACAAGAAGCCCGACGTGCAGCTGATGATGGACCGCGCCCGCGAGCAGGCGCTGCTGCAGGCCTACGTCAACAATCTGGCGCGCCCGGCAGCGGGTTACCCGTCGGAGGACGAGGTCAAGGGCTACTACGAGGCGAGCAAGGGAAGCTACACGCAGCCAGCGGAGTTTGAGCTCGCGCAGATCTTCATCGCGTCTCCGGCGGATGCGGACAAAGCCGTTGCGGCAAACGCGCAGAAAAAAGCCGTGGATGTCGCCGCACGGGTACAGAAAGCGCCAGCCGACTTTGCCAAGATCGCCAAGGAGAGCTCGGACCACAAGGAGAGCGCCGCTAGGGGCGGAGAGCTGGGCTGGGTGCCGGAGACGCAGCTCATTCCCGAAGTGCGCGCGGCGGTAGCGCGAATGACCAAGGGTGAAGTCAGCGCGCCGATCCGCAGCGACGGCGGCTGGCACATCGTGCGTCTCGCGGATCGCAAGGTGAGCGTGACGCGTCCCTTGCCGGAGGTGCGCGACCAGATTGTCGCCACTATGCGACTGCGCAAGGCGCAGGAAGTGGAGCGGCGCTATATCGAAGACCTGCTCAGCAAGTCGGCCGTGAGCGTCAATCAGGCCGACCTTCAGAAACTCCAGGCCGCCATCAAATAGGCGCAGCGCTCGGTGCGAAACAACTTGCGCTTGGACCCCGCCTACACGGAAGAGTAGTGTCAACGTCATAAGATGTAGCTCGATTCGGCCCCCTCCGAGTTCGCGCACTTCATGAAGGCGTCACCGATGTAGCGCAAACTGAAAGTGAAATATTTGTGCACTCAGGAAGGAGGGAAGCGAATGAACGAAACGCCGGGCGGCAACGATGTGGAGCGGTCGACGGATTCTTCAGAGCGGTACGCGCGCTGGCGCACGTTCGATACGGCTCAGCAAAGCGGGTATCGGATCTGCTGCTGGCTGGACCGCAAGACGGGCCGCCTGTTGTTTCAACCCGACGGTCTGGATCCGAACTTGCTCGCGGCCCCACCGGCGCTGGTCTACAGTTACGTGGGCTGACCGAATCGTCGGATCAACTGCCGCGTTTCGTGCTCGCCTAGGCGAGCAGTCCGGTAACTCTCTCGGCCCGACTAAGACTCCCGGGCAGCTACCGTCCCGCCGCCGTTCATGGGCACGGCTCGCTGGGGAGGTCTGTCAAGCGCGCATGGCGGTCGGGGCGAGTCGATGCGCCAGGCGCGCCTTTGCCGCCGAGCCGCTGTTTCGGCCCTTGCGGATCTTCGCGTACCAGGTCAGACCGACCCCCGCGAGCAGCATCAACCACATTTCGGCCTCGGGAACGGCCGCGATTCTCGTGATGTCTATTTCGTAGAATCCGAACCCGTCACACCCGGTAACCGCCTTCACGAGCGCGGCAAACGAGCCGGGATTATCCACTGAGAAGGTGAAGGAAGGCGGAGCCGGGGCCAGACCGGCTTTGCCGAAGAAGCCGCCCGAAGGGCCTAGCTGCTTGACGGCCAACTCCAGCGACGAAAAGGGGTCCGAGAATCCGGTGTCGTCGAGCGTCGCGAGGTCGACGATGCTGGCCTGATACAAGCCCGGTGTGTCTATCGTGAAGAGGTGCGTGTCCGCCGCAGCTTTCCTCACGCCGTCCACCAGGCTATCCGTCCCGCTCTCCGTGAAGACCACCGTCGCCTGAGCGCTCACGCATGTGGCGAGCGCGAGAGCGGCAACGACGCTTTGAATCGATGCGGCGATCTTTTTCATAACGGTCTCCATTTCGGCCCGAGATGGCAGCTTGCGCAACCTGGATTGCGCTACATTACAACTCGCCGGGCGAATATTTCAGTTTCACGAACGATGCACAGGATTCGGCGCCAAGTTCGGCAGATCATAACCAGAAAATGTTTCAATTGATGCAGGCTTCGGACTATGCGATGTAGCAATTTGGCCGCACGGGATCGTCATGTGAAGGCGCAGGAAGAGGAAGCGTCGAGGGACCATCCGGCGGGATGACCGCTCGAGTCGATGAACGGGGCCGCAAGCCGCGCGTCACGGCGCAGGAGGAGCGCAGGTGGAAAAGGGGCTCCCTGATCAGCGCAGCCGCGGCGAGGGCCGTGCACAGATCAGCTCGCTCACCTCCTGGACATGAACGGCGCCGCGAGCGGTTCTCCGACAAACACGCCTTGCCCTGGCCACGCGACGCTCTTCCAGTAGGCTTCGATCAACGTCTCTCCGGCGACGTATCGCCCGATCACGATCGCTGGGTTGGCGAACTTCTGGGGAAAATTGCACGGCTCTACCACGGTTCCGTAACTGCCGGTGGCTCCAGCCTCTAGCCATTTCATGGCGCTCATCTGAGTGCTATCGGTGAGCATGCCGCCAAAGGACGTGAGGTGATCCGCGATTGCTCCGGGAAGGAAGCGCAGAGTGTCGAGTCCCGTCACGGAGGCGAGACCGGTGAAGTAGAACATCACGTCCTCGCGGTGCACGAGCGTGTCCTGATGCAGGATCTCGATGTTGACCAGTCCGGCCGTTACGCTCTTCACCGTTGGGTACATCGGCACGCGACTGTCCCGTGCCTTGTCCTTGGTGAACAGCAAGTAGGCCGTTCCGCGCGGAAAGGTTCCGTCCGACTGCACACCGCGATCGATCAGGGCTTTGATCTCGGGGAAGGTGCGCCCCGCCAGCATCATGGCGGGGCGCATCCGCAGCTCGCGCGCGGGCGAACGGCTGGAGGAATTGAAATACGGGCTCAGGCGTGTGGGCACACATCCGGTGCCGCAGTAGGAACGGTCGTATCCGAACGCAAACGCGCTGGTGATGGACATGCACCCCACGCGATAGGGCGCCGCCCACGTCAAAACATATGCCTGGACGGCGGCTGGCGTGGACGCATCCACCTGCGCTTTCACGCGCCGGAACTCATCCACGGCCAGCTCCGATGCGCCGGCGGGAAAGCGCACGCGGATCACCTGCGGTGCTGGAATGCGCCGTGCGCGTGCGTAGTACTCGCCGACTGCGACGCTCAGCGGGTCAGCGACGTTGATGATCACCGCGATGTTGGTAGGGTCGATGCCGCCGGCATGCGCGGCATCGTGCTGGGCGAGCGCCCGGGCGGCGGCGAGCGAGCCCAGAAGCACCCAGACGAGCGAGACAATCAGTCGGTACACGCGCAGGTTCGAAGGCGGATGCGAGACCCACGTCGTGCGGCGAGCTCTGCAAGCTTGATTGCACGCGGCGAGTGAGCTTGCGCGGCGGCGCTTCTCGCCTTTCGCTGACGCAGGCCGAAAGCGCATGGCCGAGCGTGCGAATCCACGCGCGGTTGACCGAATTTCGAACGACTCGGCGTTGTGTTAGCATCCGCCTGCGATCCAGAGGCAAAGCCTGGGTATTGCCTGCGGAGCCTCTCCCCCAACGCAGACCGCCCGTGCCGACCGGCACGCGACTCAGCCAACACACGGAGCATCCTGTGATTTCCACCTACGCAGTTGAGGCAACGGCCGCATTGGCCTTGGTGTCCGCGCTGGCATTGGCCGGATGCACACCGGGAGGCGAGAACAAGACAGCCAGCCAGGTCGCGGCCAAGGTGAACGGCGACCAAATCACGGTGCAGCAGATCAGCCTGGCGCTGTCGCGGGCGGGTAGCATCCCCGAAGCGCAGCAGAAGCAGGCGCAGCAGCAAGTGCTCGAGCGGCTGATCGATCAACAGCTTCTGGTGCAGCAAGCGGTTCAGCAGAAACTCGACCGGGATCCTCATGTGGTGGCGCAGATCGACGCGGCCAAGCGCCAGATCCTCGCGCAAGCCTACCTCGAGCGGGTGATGCAGGATGCGCCGAAGAGCACGCCAGAGGAGATCAGCGCGTTCTACTCGCAGCACCCCGAGTTGTTCCAGGAACGGCGCCTGTATCGCTTCAAGGAAATGGCCATCGCCGCCCCGGCCGACTTGCAGCCCCTGCTTCGCGCCGAGGTGATCCGGCTTGACAAGCGTGCCGACAAAGACAAGACCATGGCGCGCCTGGCCCTCTGGCTGCAGTCGCAGAACGTCAAGTTTCAGACCAACCTTACGACCCAGGCCGCAGAGCAGCTGCCGACGGAACTGATCGGGAGAATACATCAGATGAAGGATGGCGACCTTCTCATGATGCCGCGCGGTAACACTGTTCTCGTGTCGCAGCTCGACAAGTCGCAGAGCGCCCCGCTCACGGAGCAGCAGGCGAGCGCATCCATTGAACAGTTCCTCCAGCGCCGCAAACGCTTGGATCTTTCCAGCGACGCGCTGAAGGGCCTGCGCACGGCCGCGAAGCTCGAATACTTCGGAGACTTCGCGCAGAAACCGGGCAGCGCTGAAGCGGCGGCCCAGCCGAAGTCTGCGGTACAGCCGCAGGCGGCGCAACCTCCGGCGGGCGACACTGAAAAATCGGCCGGCGGCCAAGGCAAGGGTTACACTGAGAGGGACGCCGAGCGGACGAAATGATCCTGACCCTTGGCGATGCAGTGGAACGGTACATCGAGCGATCGGCAACGCGTTGTTGAAACCAAGAGGAACTCCATCTCGTGAACAGTCGGATGTTTGCATTGTCGCTGTGGCTGGCGGTGCTTTCGATCGGTAGCGCCTGCGCGCAGCGGGCCGCCGCAGAAGACACGGTCCTGGGCAAGATGGGCGACGTCGAGATCAAGACCGCGGAGATGCGTCGGATCATCGACGCACAGCCGCCGGACGTGCGCAAGCAGCTCACGGCCGGCTTGACTGAGCTGGACCGCTTGGTGCGCGGCGAGCTGGTGCGCCAGTCGCTGTTGATGGAGGCGAGGGCTAAGGGTTGGGACAAGAAGCCTGATGTGATGGTGATGATGGAGCGGGCCAAGGACCAGGCGTTGCTGCAAGCGTACATGAGCGACTTGGCGCAGCCTCCGGCAGGATATCCGTCTGAGGACGATATCAAGAGGGCCTATGAGGCCAACAAGAGCGCCTTCGCCGCTCCGGCGCAGTTTAACCTTGCGCAGATCTTCGTGTCCTCGCCCCCGAACGCCGACAAGCCGGCGGCCGCCGCCGCGCAGAAGAAGGCCAGCGACCTGGCGGCGAAGGCGAGGGCCAGTGGCGCGGATTTCGCCAGGCTTGCGCAGGACAACTCGGAGCAGGCGGACACCGCGCCCAAGGGGGGCGATATGGGTTGGCTGCCGGTGCCGCAGATGCTTCCCGAGATCCGCGCCGCGGTCGAGAAGATGGACAAGGGGGACGTCAGCGCGCCGATCCTTACCACTACCGGGTGGCACATCGTGAAGGTGCTGGACAAGAGGCCGCCTTCGACGCGCCCGCTGTCGGAGGTGCACGATGCCATTGCAAATCAGCTCCGCGCGCGCCGCACGCAGGAGATCGAGCGCGGCTACATCGAGAGCATGGTCAGCCGCGCGCAGCCCACTGTGAATCAAGTCGAGCTGACGAAGCTTCAGAGCGTTAAATGAAGCCTAGGCGCGGGCAAAACATGTCTCCGCGCAGCATCACTGGATATGCAGCCCGTTGGTCACGTTCGAGGTCGCAGAATATCAATGACTTCTAAATCGGTTTGACGCGCATCTCGTTATGACGCTAGAGTTCACGTCCCGATGCGAACCCAACGGAGACCTTATGGACGCGTTGCATGAGGCCATCAAAAAAATTCATGCTCGACCGGATGATGCAAGCTCCAGCACGTTGTATGAACTGATCAGGTCGCTCGACTCGGGCGAGCGATTCGATCTGAACAAGTTGTATCAACTGAACTATTCCGACTTCTCGCTCGCCATGAACATCCTGAGGCAGTGGCGGCTCGATAGCTATTGCTATGAGCGCGGCACGCTGATCAAGGCTGCGGGCGACCCGTCGGTCAAGCTCGATATCACCGCGCTGCGTTACGGGCGCTGGCAAGTGCCAGAGCGGGTCTAGGTACGGCGACCGGCGCACGACAATCGCATGAAGTTTGCACCTCCCCCGTCGGCGGAAAGCCCCGCCACTATTGGCATTACGGGCAATCGGGGGAAACGGCTTATGCACATGAGTTCATGTAATGCTTGAAGAACGCGAGGAAAATTCTTGCGTTTTCGTGAACATGAACTAACGAGCTGATTCCTGGAAGAAAAGCTCGTGCGATTCGGAAGCGCCCAGTTCGAGGTCAAGCTCGCTTTCGCTGGCCTCGGCCCCTCAAGCACTGCTTTATGCACAATATTATCCACAGGTCGCTCCGATGCGCGGAACCCTGTGCGAGACGGGAAGAGGCACGCCCGTACGGTCGGGCGCCCGCGCCGGAGATCTTGAACTTGTATACCGGACGCGGAGACTTGTCTTCGTAGTAAGGCATCATCTGGGGGATGAGCGCGGCGAGCGATTCGAGCCTCTTCTCGCCCGCGGGATGGGTGCTGAGCCAGTCGGACTGACCTCATGTGCCGGTGGCGTCGAGCATTTTTTCCCAGAGCTTCGGCGCCGCGTGGGGATCGTAGCCGGCCTTGGCGGCGAGCTCGATGCCGATGCGGTCGGCCTCCGCCTCCTGGGTTCGGCTGTTGGGAAGCTGTATACCGACCGTAGTCGCGACGGCGGCGGCCTGCAGTGCTGCCTGGCTCTCTAGGCTGCTCCCAAACAGCTGCCCGGCCACCGACAGGCAGAGCTGCTGGTCTCGTGGCCCCTCACCTCGGCAATCTCGTCGTCGTTGAGGTGCAACTGCTGAATGATGCCGGTATAGATCGCCATGCGGCCGCCGGCCATGCACCAGGCGTTGAGCGTCTTGGGGTCGTCGGTCACCGCGACTTGCCAATCCCAGCTCTCGGTCTCGGGACGGTACAGAATCGCCTGCGCGACCAGACGCGCCGTGATCTTGTCGACGCGCGCCTTGAGCGCTGCATCATCGTTGATCTTGCCCTGCTTCTGAAGGGGCGCAAGCGTCTGTGCGTAGGCTTGCTTCGAAGCCTCGATAGCCTGTGATTCGGACACCAGCATGAATTGCCTGCGCCCGGTCACGGGAGCACTCTGGCAGGCGACGGCGGCGCCAACGGCGAGCAACACGACTATGGTGGAGCGCTGCGTACTGAAGGTTCTCGTGCGAGAGCGGCGCGACACTTCGGTCGGGCCGCAACCCCGTCGGGCCGGATTATAGTTCACGCAGATAGAGGCTCCGCGCCATGCAGGAAGCTGCGGGCTTGGCACAACGACTCCAGGTGCTGCGCGCAAACATCGTGACCCTGGCGGTCGACGCGATCGTCAACGCGGCCAACTCCTCGCTGCTCGGCGGGGGCGGAGTGGACGGAGCGATCCACCGTGCCGCGGGGCCGGAGTTGTTGGAGGAGTGTCGCGGGCTGAACGGCTGCCCACCTGGCCAGGCCAGGGTGACGCGCGGTTATCGCCTGCCTGCGCGCTACGTCATTCACACGGTGGGACCCGTGTGGTCGGGCGGGGGCCGCGGGGAACCGGAGACCTTGGCCGCTTGCTACCGCAATTCGCTCTTGCTTGCGCGAGCGCACGAGATCCGCACCATCGCATTTCCGGCCATCAGCTGTGGGGTCTATGGGTATCCGTTGCACGAGGCCGCGCGAGTTGCCGTGCGCGAAACTGCGGCGTTCCTGGAACAGGACACGCACCTCGAGAAGGTGTACCTGGTCTGCTTCGGCCGGGACGTGCATGAGGCGTATGTGGACGCGATCACCGCCAGGCTCGCGTAGTGCGTCGCTGTCCAAGCGGGCCTTTGACTGCACGCAGCATTGATGCGCCTGCAGGTTGCGGCAGACCCGATCCGGACTAGAACGTATCCCAAACTCCCCCACGCACGCGTTGATGTCAAGACGGGTCTCAAATGTCGCGTCGATCGAGTATCGTCAGCTAGAATGCACCCCGCGGGCGATGCGCGAGGCGGCTCTGGGGATGCAACAGCGCGCGCACCCGACAGCACCCTGACAGCAGCGCAGGAGGACGGTAATGTCTGGAGATCATGGCTACGTTCCGCACGGCGTCATCCCGGCGGTACTGCTGCCATTTCACGAGGACCTGTCGATCGACGAGCCCTCCTACCGCGCCCATCTGCGCGACCTGGCGCGGGTCGAGGGGCTGTCCGCCCTTACGATCAACGCGCATGCGTCCGAGGTCGCGTCCTGCACGTTCGAGGAGCAACAACGCGTGCTCGACATCGCGCGGGACGAGGTGGGTCATCAGCTTCCCTTGATCAGCGGAGTGTACGCCGACGGCAGCATCGAGGCCGCGCGCATTGCGAAGATGGCGCATGACGGCGGTGCGTCTGCACTGCTGGTGTTCCCGCCGGGGGTCTACACCTTCGGTCAGCGTCCCGAGATGGCCGTGGCGCACTTCAAACGCATTGCGGAAGTCACGGACCTTCCGCTGATCGCTTTCCAGTATCCGCTCGCCGGCGGCCAAGGTTACCCGTTGCCGACTCTGCTCAAGATCGTTGAAGCGGTGCCGACTGTCCGGGCGATCAAGGACTGGTGCACGAATCCTCAGCTGCACGCACAGCACATTCGCGTGCTGCGCGCACTGACGCCGCCGGTCCGCGTCCTCACCACGCACAGCGCCTGGCTGATGAGCTCGCTGGTCCTGGGCTGTGACGGGCTGCTGTCGGGCAGTGGCTCGGTGATCGCGGATCTGCAGGCGCGGCTATTCCGCGCGGTGCAGGCGAATGATCTGTCCACCGCCCGCCTCCTCGACGAGCGCATCTGGCCGACCGTACAGGTCTTCTACGCGGAACCCTGGGTGGACATGCACAACCGCATGAAGGAGGCACTGGTCCTGCTCGGAAAGCTGCCGCGCGCAGTGGTGCGTCCGCCGCTGGTGAAGATCGGCGTAGCGGAAATCGAACGCATACGACGGGCTCTGGTAGACGCTGACCTGTTGCCGGGCGCAGCCCACGCGAGGAAGTCGGCCTGATCATTGGCGTCTTTGCGATCGGGGAGAACTGATGGATCGCCTGGGGGCGATGGAGATGTTTGTACGCATCGTGGAAACCGGCAGCTTCTCCGCGGTGGCGCGCCAGCTCGGAACCACGCAGCCTACCATCAGCAAGCAGCTCACCGGACTGGAGAAGCAGCTTCAGACACGCCTGCTGCAGCGCTCTACGCGTAGCCTCAGCCTGACCGAGGCCGGTGCCGCCTACTATGAGCGCTGCAGGCGCATTCTCGACGAGGTGCGGGAAGCGGAGGCCGCGCTCGGACGACTGCAGTCTGCGCTCACGGGGACGCTGCACGTCAACGGCTCCATTGCGCTGGGCCAGATATTCCTCACGCCCTTGGTGCTCAAGTTCCAGCGCCAGTACCCGGGGCTCGCGGTCGAACTGTCGCTGAGCGATCGCTACATCGACCTGGTGGAGGAGGGTGTGGACGTGGCGGTGCGGATCGGTCGGTTGGCGGACTCCAACCTGGTGGCGCGCCGGCTCGGCAGCACGCGCCGCGTCCTGGTGGCCACGCCCGCGTACCTCGCCGCGCACGGCACTCCGGAGAGGCCCGAAGACCTGGCGAGGCATAGCTGTCTGCTCTACGCCTACCTCTCAACCGGCGACGAGTGGCTGTTCAACGGTCCGGACGGCGAGATCCGCGTGCGGGTACACGGCAACTTCAAGGCCAACAACGGCCACGTCATCCGCGAAGCGCTGCTGGCGAGCGTGGGCGTGGCGCTGACACCCGACTGGCTGATCCACGACCAATTGGAGGCCGGCGCTGTCGTGGCGCTGCTGCCGGAGTTCGCCACCCCGCCGCTCGAGATCAACGCGGTCTATCCGTCCGGACGGCACGTCTCGGCCAAGGTGCGCGCCTTCATCGAGTTCCTGCGCAGCGAATTCAGTGCGATCCCCGCCTTTGCAGCACAGTGAGCCGCGAAGAAGCAGAGTCGGCGAACGGCCGAAAGGAACCGGCCGAAATCAGAGTCCCGAGGAAGATCGTCGGCCAACTCGCCTGGGATGGAGGTGCGGCGTTCAAACGCCTCGCTCGCGCGTGGCTAGGGCGCCGGCTCGCCTGGATCGAAATCCAGCTCCACGCGCGCGCCGTTGGGGTCGAAGCAGAACAACTGCCACGTGCCCGACTCCGGCTGGCGCCGTAGATCGTAGGCGATGCCGCGTGCCTTGAGCTTGCCCACGGTGGCGGGCAAGCCCTTCGCGCTGAACGCCATGTGGTCGAGCACGCCCCGCGGGTCGGGCGGCAGCGCACGACCGGCGATGATGTGGAGCACCGCCTGGCCGCCCGCATACAGCCACGCGCCGGGGAAGCCGAGATCCGGCCGCGGCCCGTCCGTGAGGCCCATCACGGCGATATAGAATTCCCGGGTCGCGTCGAGATTCTGCGTCAGGACGGTAAAGTGGTTCATTCCGACGATCGACATTTGACCTCCTACTCGTCATCCACGCCGCCGATCGGTTTGTGCCCGACGCTGATCAGGTCTCCTTTCGGCCCGCCGTCGATGGTCAAGAGATAGGCGATCACGTCGCCTTTCTCCTTCGTGCTGCACTCCCGCTGCAACAGGAGCAGGCAATTGAGCTTGAGGAAGTTCTCGACTCGGTGCGCATCGGTGAGGCGGATCGGATTGGCGGACGGGGCAAACGCGTCGATCACGCGCTTTTTGGCGTGCTTGGGATCGGGGTGCTCCCAGTCGTTGATCACGTGGCAGGCGCGGCACGGGATATCGGTGCGGTGCGCGCGCACCGAGTAACGCGGATCCTTCAGGTGGCAAGACGAGCAACTCCAGACGCCGGCGCCCTTGATCGCATGCGGCTCCCGGTAGAAGGCCGCGCCGCGCTCGGCCGAAAAGCCGGTGAAACCCGGGTCCTCGTCGCGGGCCTGTACCGCGTAGCCTTCCAGTACCTGCTCCGGAGTGTCGGCGGACAGGTTGCCCGCGGCGATCAACCCTATCGTCAGCACTAAAGCTCTCAGCATCCTCCGGCTCCGGTAGTTGTTCTCGCCAGGTTAGCGGCTTCCCTCAACACGGTCAGCTCCGATCTCGCGAGTCACGAATCACGAACCACGAATCACGAACCACGAGTCTCAAGTTCGTGGCCGGCTGTGCACATGCCCATGAGCATGGCCGTGCCCGTGGTCGTGATCCAGATCCACCGGCACGAGATTGAGGCGGCCGTGCCGCACCTGCGGCTCGGCCATGAGCAGGTTCGCGAACGTGCTGACCTGCTGAGTTGCGCCGCGCAGAATCAGCGTCTCCATGCAATTGTCGTGGTCCAGGTGCACGTGCATGGTGGACAGCACGAGCTGATGGTGCTCGTGCTGCAGATTGGTCAGGCGCTCGGCGAGATCGCGGGCGTGATGATTGTAGACGTAGGTCAGCGAGGCCACGCAGTAGGGAGCCTCCTGCTGCTGCAGTCGAAAGCTCTCGAGCTCGGCGCGCACGAGATCGCGCACCGCCTCCGAACGGTTCTGGTAGCCCTTGCGATGGATGAGATCGTCGAATTGC
>DATJVW010000111.1:0-4497 GCA_035501675.1 Burkholderiales bacterium | reverse complement strand
ACACGATCGTCAACCGCGGCCGGACGCTCTACATCTATCCGCAGCTGTACGAAGGCCTGGAGTGCACGAAGTACCTGTACTGCACCGGGCCCACGCCCGCGCAGCAGTGCGACACCTTCATCCCGTGGCTGATGAAGAACGGCGGTAAGAAGTTCTATCTCCCATCGGCGGACTACGTGTGGCCGCACACGCTGAACAAGTACGCGCGCAAGGTGATCGAAGCCAACGGCGGAGAGGTGGTCGGCGAGGAGTACTTCCCGGTCGACCACAACGAGTACAGCGCCACGGTGAACAAGATCATGTCGAGCGGCGTGAACGTGGTGTTCAATACCACCATTCCGCCCGGCGTGGCCGCGTTCTTCAAGCAGCTCTACGAGGCGGGATTCAGCAAGAAGGGCGGCCGCTTGGCCTGCGTGTTCTATGACGAGAACGCGCTCAATATCACGCCTGCGCACGAGATCGAGGGTCTGGCGAGCTGCCTGGATTACTTCAAGGCGGTAAACGACCCGTTCGGCAACAAGATCCAGGAGGAGTACAACAAGCTGTACGGCACCAAGAACCCGCTGACGGCGGGGAGCGCGGCGACCGGGATGTGGCGCGGGCTGAACCTCTGGGCCGAATCGGTGAAAGCGGCCAAGAGCGTGAAGCGCGAGGAAGTCGCCGCTGCCCTGGAGAAGGCCAAGCTCGCCGACGGTATAGGCGGAGGCTGCGCAGTCGTGCCGGGCACTTGGCACGTCAAGATGCACATGTACACCGCGGTGGCCAACAACGGCAAGTACGAGATCGTCGAGAAGAGCACCGGGATGGTCGATCCGAAGGAGTGTTTGAAGGCTTGATCGAGCGGCGCCCACCCCACCCTCCCCCGCGTGCGGGGGAGGGATAGGGAGGGGGCAGCTGCCCGCACGATGTGACTCAATTTCTGCTGCTGTCAGTCATTCCATGCTGCCAAGGCCTTCTCCCAACGGGCGCCGCGTCCTCCCCTGGATCGAGCTCGGCCTGCTCGCGGTTGCGCTGGTCTTGCCGCTGTTCCTGGACGACTTCTGGGTGTTGTTCTCCACCCGGGTGCTGATCCTCGGGCTCATGGCGCTGTCCTTCGACCTGGTATGGGGCTACGCCGGGATCCTCAGCTTCGGGCAGGCCCTCTTCTTCGGCATGGCCGGCTACTGCACGGCGCTGTTGGCCACCAAGCTTGAGATCACATCGGTGTTCGTCCTGATCCCGGCCGCCGCCCTTGTCGGGCTCATCGTCGCCCTCGTGGTAGCCGCGATCGTGATACTGGGCAAACGCCAGCCCAGCGTTGTGTTCGTGGCGCTCGGAACTTTGACCGGATCCTACGTTGTGGAGCGCCTGGCCCGCGGCTGGTCCTATGTCGGCGGCCAGAACGGCATCTCTTCCCTGCCCCGCCTGACCGCGGCGGGCCATGAGATCAGCGAGGGACCGGTGTTCTACTACATGGCGCTCGTCCTGCTCGTGCTGGTGTACGCAGGGCTGCGCCTGCTGGTCCGCTCCCAGTTTGGGCTGGTGCTCGCAGGCATCCGCCAGCGGGAAAATCGCATCGCCTTCTTCGGCTACAAGACGCAGAATTACAAGGGCATCGTCTTCTCGCTCGCCGGTCTCATCTCGGGGCTCGCCGGCGTCCTATACGCGTTTCACGAGGGATTCGTGGGCCCGGGCCAGCTCGGTCCTGTTCTTTCCACCCAGGTGGTGCTCTATGCGCTCTTCGGCGGCGTCGGCACGCTGATCGGGCCCATCGTCGGCACCGGGCTCATCGACTTGCTCGGCTTCTACTTTTCTCATCTGTGGAACACCGGATGGCCCATTATCCTGGGGCTGCTGCTGCTGGCGATCGTGATGTTCCGTCCCAACGGGTTGCTCGGCTTCTTCGTCTCCGACCGGGAGCGCGTCGGCTCGTTCGGCCGGCCCTCCGAGAACCCCCAGGCCGTCATCGCCGGCCGCAAGACTGCGGAGCGAGTCGTCCCGTGAACCTGCTGGAGGCGCGCGGGGTTACCAAAACCTTCGGTACGCTCACCGCCCTGAGCGACGTTGACTTGCTGGTGGGGCAGCGCGAGTTCCACGGGTTGATCGGGCCCAACGGCTCGGGCAAGAGCACCCTGCTGAAGTGCATCGCAGGCGCCGAGGTGGCCACTCGCGGCAGCATCGCGCTGGGCGGGCGCGATATCACTTCTGCGACCGTACCGGAGCGTTCGCGCGCCGGGCTGAGCTTGAAGTTTCAGATCACGGCGGTGCTGGCGGAGCTCTCGGTATACGACAACGTGCTGCTGGCACTGCAGGCACAAGAGTCGATGCTCGGCCTGATGCTGTCGCGGTCGCGCCGTGCACTGCACGAGCGCGTCATGCATCTGCTCTCACGCTTTCAGCTCGAGTCGCGCCGCGACGAGCTTGCCGGAGTGCTCTCGCACGGACAGCAGCAATGGCTGGAAATCGCCACGGCGCTGGCGCGCGAGCCCAAGCTCCTGCTGTTGGATGAACCCACCGCCGGCATGAGCCCCCAGGAGAGGCGCGCCACCGGCGAGCTGCTGCTTCCGATCAAGGACAACTGCTCGCTGCTGATCGTCGAACACGACCTCGATTTCATCAAAGACATCTGCGATTCGCTGACGGTGCTCGATCAGGGGCAGGTGGTGGCGAGCGGCCCCACTCTGCAGGTGCAGAACAGCGACCGGGTGCGGGAGGCCTACCTCAGCCATGCCTGACGCGCTGCTCGAGGCCGACGGCTTGTGCACCTACTACGGCACCAGCCAGGCGCTGTTCGACGTGAGCCTCAAGGTTCCCTCGCAGGGCGCGGTCGCGATTCTGGGACGAAACGGAGCCGGCAAGACCACGTTGTTGCGGACGCTGGCGGGGGACCTCAACCCCGTGCGCGGCAATATCAAGTTCAATGGAGAAGACGCCACACGCACGCCCGTAGAGCAGCGGGTACGCAGGGGGATGGGGCACGTGCCGCAGGAACAGGCGGTGTTCAGCGGGCTCACTGTGAGGGAGAACCTGCTCATCGGCCAGATGGCCGATGCCACGGGCGAGTCCAGGATCGAAGAGGCGGTAAGCCTGTTTCCCCAGCTCGGGCAGCGCTTTCAGCAGAAGGCCGGCACGCTCTCTGGCGGCGAGCGTAAGATGCTGGCCATCAGCCGCGCGCTGCTGGGCCGGCCCTACCTGCTGATGCTGGACGAGCCGGCGGAGGGCGTTTGGCACGGCGTGATCGAGGAGATCGCCCAGCGGCTGGAGCGGCTCGCCCACGAGATCGCCGTGCTGATCGTCGAACAGCACGTGGAGCTGGCGCTGCGCGTCGCGCAGTACTGCTACGTGATGGACCGCGGCCGCATCGCGCTCGAGGGGCGCTCGGAGGATGTGCGCAGCGACCCGAATCTGGTGCGTCTGCTGGCGCCGTAACGCATCGAGAAAAACCCAGTCCGCTGGGTCACCCACCCAACCAGGAAAAAAGGAGACTGCCATGCCCGTCGCATATCCCACCCCTGAGCAGGTCCACGCAGCCGCCGTCGAGGTCGGTCTGTCGCTCACCGACGCGGACCTCCAGTCCTTCATCGGGCTGATGAAAGGCAACATCGACGCCTACAACCTCGTCGATCAGATGCCCGACTACCTGCCGCCGGTCAAGTACCCGCGCACCCCCGGCCACTACCCTTCGCCCGATGAAAACAAGCACAACGCCTGGTACGTCAAGACCTCCATCAAGGGCGCACCCGACGGTAAGCTGAAGGGCAAGAAGGTGGCCATCAAGGACAACATCATGGTGGCTGGCGTACCCATGATGAACGGCGCCTCCATCCTCGAGGGCTACATGCCCGAGATCGACGCGACGGTAGTGCAGCGCCTGCTCGACGCCGGCGCCGAGATCGTCGGCAAGACCCATTGCGAGTACTACTGCCTGTCCGGCAGCAGCCACACGGGCGCTAAAGGCAACGTGCACAACCCCTACCGCATGGGCTACTCGGCGGGGGGTTCCTCGTCCGGTAGCGGCGTGGCTGTTGCGCTGGGCGAAGCCGACATGGCGTTGGGCGGCGACCAGGGCGGATCCATCCGCATGCCCTCCTGCTGGTGCGGGATCTACGGCCTGAAGCCTACGCACGGACTGGTGCCCTATACAGGCATCATGCCCATCGAGATCTACGTGGACCACACCGGGCCGATGACCAGGACGGTGAAGGATAACGCCCTGATGCTGGAGGTCATCGCCGGCGCGGACGGTTACGACCCGCGCCAGTACTCGCCCAAGACTCATCCCTACACGCAGATGCTCGAGGGCGGCGTGAAGGGCATGAAGATCGCGGCCGTGAAGGAAGGCTTCGGCCGCCCCGAGTCGGAGAAAGCAGTCGACGAGAAAGTGCGCAACGGCGCTGCGCTGTTCAAGAAGATGGGCGCGCAGGTGGACGAAGTGTCCATCCCGATGCATGCTCTGGGGCCGGCCCTGTGGCTGCCGATCGGGGTCGAGGGCATCACCCAGACCATGATGTATGGCGA
>DATJVW010000110.1:0-13233 GCA_035501675.1 Burkholderiales bacterium | reverse complement strand
CGCGGCCGATCGCGAGCATCTGTTGCTCGCCGCCGGAGAGCTGGCGCGCCGGATTATCGCCGCGCTCGGCCAGGCGCGGGAACAGCTCGCACACGCGCGCCAGCGTCCAAGGCCCGGGGCGCGCGATGACGGTGAGGTTTTCGGTCACCGACAGGGACGGGAAGATTTCGCGCTCCTGTGGCACCCAGCCCAAGCCTGCGTGCGCTCGCTGATGCGGGCGCCAGCGCGTGATGTCGACGGCGCCGAACGCGACTGTCCCGCCGCGCACCCTGGTCAGGCCCATGAGAGAAGCGATCAGCGTCGACTTGCCCGCGCCGTTGCGGCCCAGGAGCGCGAGGCTGCCGTGCAGCATGAGCTGCAGCGAGACGTCCTCGAGGATGACCGCGTCACCGTAACCCGCTGTGAGGCGGTCGACGCTGAGCAGCGCGCCATTCATCACCGACTGCCCAGATAGACCTGCTTCACCGTCGGGTCGCGCGCGATGTCCTCGGGCGCGCCCTCTGTCAGGATCGCCCCGGACACGAGCACGGTGATGCGCTGGGCGAAGCGGAACACGATGTCCATATCGTGCTCGACGAACAGCACGGTAACCCCCTCGGGCAGGCCCGCGATGGCGCGAAACAGCGCCTGGCTCTCCGCTTTCGGCACGCCAGCGGCCGGCTCGTCGAGCAGCAGCACGCGCGGCTTGCAAGCGAGGGCTAACGCGATCTCGACCAGCCGCTGGTCGCCATACGGAAGCTGCCGTACCACCGCGTCTTCGGCGCCGTCGAGGTGGAGCAGCCGGAGGATCGCGTGCGCCGCCGTCATCTCGTCGCGACAACTGGACACGGGACGCCAGGGATCGATGGCGACCCCACGCTGCTCGCAAGCCGCCAGCAGCATCGATTGCATGACTGTCAGATCGGGGAACAGATTGTTGATCTGGAAAGTGCGGGCTAGCCCGCGCTTGACACGCTGATCCGGCCGCAGCCCCGTGACGCGGTCCTCGTCGAGATAGACGTCGCCCTCGCTCGGCGCCAGCATTCCGGTGAGCAGGTTGATGAGCGTGGTCTTGCCCGCGCCGTTCGGACCGATGACGGCATGCCGCGCGCCCCGTGCGAGCGCGAGCGAGACGCCGGTCACCGCCCGGACTCCCCCGAAGTGCTTGCCCAGCCCCGACGTGCGCAGTGCCGGCATCATGGCTGCGCGGCGGGTGCCCGGCGGCGCTCGCGCAAATACCGGGAGATTCGTTCGAAGGCACCCAGGACTCCGCCTCGCCCGAACAGCACGATGGCGATCAAAAATGCGCCCAACCAGAACTGCCAATACACCGGGTTCAGTGCGGACAGGTAATGGTAGGCGAGCGTGAACACTGCTGCGCCGACCAGTCCTCCGTACAGCACTCCTGCGCCGCCGACGATGAGCATCACCATCACGTCGGCCGAGCGACTGAAGGAGAACACGTCGATGCTGACGAACTGGGTGGTCTGCGCCAGGAGCGCACCGGCGACTCCCGCGATGGCGGCGGAAACCGTATAGACGGCGATCAGACGGCGCTGCACCGGGTAGCCGAGCGCCAGCATGCGGCTGGGATTGTCGCGCATGCCGCGCAGGCTCCAGCCGAAAGGCGAATGCACCATGCGCCGCACGCCGAGGAACACAACGAAGGTAACGATCAGACAGTAGCCATATGCGGTGCGTCCGTAGATGTCGAAGCGGAAAGCGCCGAGCAAAGGAGCCATCTCCATGCCTGACAACCCGTCGACGCCCCCCGTGATGTTGGCCATGCGGTTGGCGAGCTCGAACAGCAGCAGCCCGATTGCGCTGGTGACCATCAGGCGCGTCAAGTCCTGGCCGCGCACGACGAGGAAGCTGGTCAAGAACCCGGCCAGCCCGGCACAGCATGCCCCCGCGAGCAGCCCGGAAAGAGGCTCGCCCCACCTGTGCGTGGCCAATAGACCCGCGGCGTACGCGCCGAGGCCGTAGTAGGCCGCGTGGCCGAGCGACAGGATTCCGGCATAACCGAGTATCAAGTCGTAAGAGAGAGCGAACAGACCCGCAATCAGCACCTGGCTGGCGAGCGCAAGATGCTTGGGCCAGAGCCAGAATCCGGCAGCGAGCAGCAACCAGAACGCCGACTCCTCCCAGGGAAAGCGGCCTGCCCAAGTCCGAGCGGGTGCCGCAATGCTCATGACCGGCTGATCAGGCCCTGCGGCCGGAGGATGAGCAGGACGACCATCATTGCGTAGATGATGAAGGCGCCGACCTGCGGGATGTAGTACTTGCCGGCGACATCGGCGACGCCCAGCAACAGCGCGGCGTACAGCGGTCCCTTGAGCGTGCTCGCACCGCCCACCGCGACCACGAGAAGGAAGTAGACCATGTACTTCAGCGGGAATACCGGATCCAGTCCGAGCACTTCCGCGCCGAGAGCCCCGCCCAGCCCCGCGACCCCACAGCCTGTGGCAAACGCGATCTGGAACACCAGTCCCACCCGAATTCCGAGCGCCTCGGCTACGCGCGGGTTATCCACCGCGGCCCTGACGGCGGCTCCAAAGCGCGTGCGCTCGACGACCAGGGTCAGCGCGACCGTGAGCACAACACCCACTGCCAACAGAAACATGCGATAGCGGTTGAGGTCGACACCGAGCACGCTGAACTGGCCGGAAAGATACTCCGGCAACCCCAGGGCTTGCTGCTGAGGGCCGAACAGGAAGGTCGCGGCTGCGATGGCCATGAACGTCAACCCGATGGTGAGCAGCACCTGATCCAGATGGCTGCGCCGGTAGAAGCGGCGGAAGAGGAGCCGTTCGAACAGCAACCCGGCCAGCGCTGCCATCACGAATGCCAAGGGCAATGCGGCAAGGAAGGGGACGTTCCAGCGCGCCATGGCGAGCGCGCCAAGATAGCCGCCCAGCATGCCGAAGGCGCCATGAGCCAGGTTGACGAAGTTCATCAGCCCCAGGGTGACCGACAGGCCGACGCTGATGAGAAACAGCAGCATCCCGTAGGCGAGGCCGTCGAACAGCACCCCGAGCAGGCTGGCGATCATCCCCTCACCCTATCCCTCTCCCTCGAGGGGAGAGGGAACGCGCCCACAGCCTGGATGGCAAGCTCTTTGGCGACCCCTCACGCGCGGAGAAAGGAGCGCTCTCGTCAACGTCTTTTCAACAGGCCGCTAGGGCGGTCGGCTGCTTATCGATCAACCGTGGGCGCTACTTGCCCGGGTCCTTGACGTCGGGGATCTGCTCGAACTCGACGTTGTAGGGCTTGCCGTTCACCTTCTGTACGCGGCGCACGTACACCGTCTGGATGGGGTCGCGCGTCTCGGGATCGATGACGAGCGGCCCGCGCGGGCTGTCGAGCTTCAATCCCTTGAGCACTTCCATGGCCTTGTCCGCGTCGATCTGGCCGTTGAGCCGTCGGGCGACTTCGTAGATCGCCGCCATGCCGTCCCATCCGCCCACGGCCATGAAGTTGGGGCGCACGCCGGGCCCGGCAATCTCGGCGTACGCCTTCAGAAAGGCCCGGTTCTGCGGGCTTTCGTGCGCGACGGAGTAATGATGCGTGGTCACCACACCCAGCGGCGTGTCGCCCATCGTCTCGAGCACACCGTCCTCGGTGACGTCGCCGGTCGCGATCAGCCGAATGCCCGCCTTGCCGAGCTCGCGCTCGGCGAAGCCCTTCATGAACGCCACCGGTTGCTCGCTGCTGCCGGGCAGAAAGATGAAGACCGCTTGCGGCTTGGCGTCCTTGATCCGCTGCAGGAACGGCGCGAACTCGGGATTCCGGAGTGGCACCCGCACCGAGCCCACGATCTTTCCGCCGGCCTCGGTGAAGGTCTTCTTGAAGGTGGTCTCTGCGTCGATCCCCGGCCCGTAGTCCGACACCAGCGTGTACACGCTCTTGATCCCGTTCTTTATCGCCCACGTTGCGAGCGGGGCAGTCACCTGGGGCAGCGTCATCGACACGCGGACGATGTAAGGCGAGCGCGTGGTGATGACCGATGTCGCAGCGTTCATGATGATCATGGGCTTGCGCACCTCCGTGGCCAGAGGGGCAACCGCGAGCGCGTTAGGCGTGAGGCCAAAGCCAGCTAGAAAATCGACGTTGTCATTGGTTACCAGCTCCTGCGCGAGACGCTTGGCGATGTCGGGCGAGGCGCCGGTGGTGTCCTTCACGATCAGCTCGATCCTGCGGCCCGCCACCGTGTCGCCATGCGTCTTGATGTAGGCGTTCGCGCCGTTGAGAATCTGGCGGCCGAGATCTGCAAACGGCCCGCTCATCTCGAGGATCATGCCGACTTTGATCGACTCTTCGGCGCCGGCCGTCGCAGCCGCCAGGCAAGCGACAGCCAGCAGCGACGAGCCGAAACTGCGTTTGAACATGGTCTCCTCCACCTTCTTTTTGAACGTCATCGATCGGGCTGAGCGCGCAGGCGGCGGCCCGGGCCGGTCCAATCATTATGGCATGGGTCGCCGGCAGGCCCCCTCTGCCGGGACGACGCTAGCCTGTGGTTGGGCGCCGGCCCACGAAGCGGGCGCCGAGGCCCATTTCGAACATTGCCGCCATTGAGAAAGAGAACCGTAAGCGTATAAGTTCTTTGAACAGTGGGATCCACCCCAGGATCGCTCCCACTCCTCAAGTGGGGTTAACAATCATTGACACAAAGTGGGTTTTTCCGCGACGCTATGGGCCCGTTCTCGGCCGTGGAGGAGCGTCCGATGGAAGCGGAAGCGCTGCTGCGCGACATCACCGATTACTGCAGAAGGACTGGGGTCGCCGAATCCACCTTCGGGCGCCTAGCGGTCAACGACGGCAAGTTCGTCAACCGCCTGCGCGATGGCGGCCGGCTCACAACCACGACCTTTCAGCGCGTCCGCGCATACATCGGCGGCGGAACCGCGCTCGACGGCGCCGCCGGCCGTTTGTCCCGGCTCGATCGGGGAGTGAGCGCTGTGGCCGCGCCGCCGAACGCCCTCGGAGCCTCCTCCGCGCCGGCGGCGGCGAAAGACAACAACTTCCGTTTCTTCGACAACCGCCAGAAGTATCTGCTGTTCGTCCACACCTGTTCGGAGAAAGCGGTCGTGGCCGAGCGCGCGTCGATGGAGCTGGCGAACATCCGTCCGCGCCCGCCCGCGGTGCGCGTGTTCGACGCCGGCGTAGGCGACGGCTCGGTGCTGACGCGCGTGATGCGCGCGATGCACAGCCGTTTCTCCACCATGCCGTTCTACATCGTGGGCAAAGAGATCAGCCTCGAGGCGGTACGGCTGACGCTCGAGAAGATGCCGGACCGGTTCTGCGAGCACCCGGCCACCGTGCTCGTCATGACGAACCTCTATTACCGCGAGGCGCCGTGGCTCTCGCCGGGCTCGGTGCCGGCCGCGACCAGTCTCGTTTGGCACGAGCTTGCGCTGGACGGGACCACGGCGCACCAGTTCGAGGAGCAGATCACGGCGCTGGCTCCGTTCCTGGCCGAGAACTGGCGCGCGCACGTCAGTTCGACCAGCGGCAATCCGGTGTACGAGCGCCCCGCCGTGCTGGTCATCTATCGCGAGGACCATCGCTTTCTGCTCGACCCGATCGTCCCGCGCCGCGGCGGCGCGGCGGCCGACTACGACCTCGTCATCGCGTCGCAGCCGTACCGCGCGCGTTCGCCGATCGAATTCAAGGTGAGCCGCGTCATCGCGCCGCTGGCAAAGAGCCTCGGGCCGGGGGGTCGTCTGTTGGCCATCCACTCGCACGGCAACGACCCGGGGCTGGAGATCCTGCAAGGCGTGTGGCCCGGGGAGAACCCGTTCCGGCACGACCGGCATCAGATGCTGAAGGCGATCAAGGAAATGCTCGCCGGCGCCGCCCGCAACCTCAATTTCAACGCCTATTCGGACGCGCGTTCCTTGTTCCGCTATCACATGCACGCATTGCCCTCCGAGATTTCCGACTCGATCGGCGGCTCGACGCTGTTCGCCGCCTGGAACGCGGCCGCCTACGTGGGCCAGATCGAGGACGCGCGTCTGGAAGACGTGATGGGCGAGCGGCGCTATCTCGAGGTCACCGGCCAAATTTTGCAGAAGCATGGCGGCCTTTGGTTCTGGGACGAGTCCTACGTCATCTCGCGGCGGCGCGACTGAGCGCCGACCCTCCTTCGCCCGACGAGGTAAAGTAGACGGCATGGCACAGCGCAGCTCCCCCCCGTTTCGCGCCGATCACGTCGGCAGCTTCCTGCGGCCGCCGGAGCTGCTCGAGGCGCGCGAGCGGCTTCAAAAGGGCGCCATCTCCAAAAGCGGGCTGCGCGAGGTCGAAGACCGTGCGATCCGCGACATCGTCCGGTTTCAGGAGGACCTCGGCCTGCAAGGCATCACGGACGGGGAATTCCGGCGAACCTACTTCCATATCGATTTCCTGGAGCAGCTCGAAGGCGTGCAGACGCGAGGCGGCATCAGCACCAGCTTCCACAGCGCTACGGGTGAGGTCAACTTCGCCCCGCCCGTCATGCACGTCACCGCGAGGTTGAAACACGCACGCCCCATCCAGGTAGCCGATTTCCAGTTTCTGAAGTCGGTCACCCAGCGCGTGCCGAAGGTCACGATTCCCTCGCCGACGATGCTGCATTTCCGCGGCGGCCGGGCCGCCATCAGCCGCGAGGCCTACCCGGACCTCGAGGGCTTCTATGACGATGTCGCCGCGTGCTATCGGGCCGAGCTGAAGCAGCTCGGCGAAGCGGGTTGCACCTATGTCCAGCTCGACGACACCAACCTGGCCTATTTGTGCGATCCGAAGATGCGCGAGGGGGCGCGCCAACGCGGCGACGATCCGAACGAGCTGCCGCGCCGCTACGCGCGCTTGATCAACGCCGCGATCGCTGACCGCCCTGCCGGCATGACCGTGTGCACCCACCTGTGCCGTGGAAATTTCAAGAGCGCGTGGGTGGCCGAAGGCGGCTACGAGCCGGTGGCTGAGGCGCTGTTCAACGATCTCGCCGTGGACGGATATTTTCTCGAATACGACGACGCGCGCTCGGGCGATTTCTCGCCGCTGCGCTTCGTGCCCAGGGGCAAGATCGTGGTCCTCGGCCTGGTGACGACCAAGGTCGGCGAGCTCGAATCGAAGGACGAGCTCAAGCGGCGCATCGATGCCGCGGCGCGCTACATGCCGCTCGACCAGCTATGCCTGTCGCCGCAGTGCGGATTCTCGAGCACCGTACACGGCAACGAGATCGCGCGCGAATCGCAGGCGGCCAAGCTGCGTCTGATCGTCGAGACCGCGCGCGAGGTGTGGTCGACCCCGTAGCCTGGATAGAGCGAAGCGTAATCCAGGAATGGCCTGTTGTATGGCCCCGGGTTGCGCTTCGCTCCACCCGGGCTACGTGCTGTGCCGGCTAGAGCGCGGCGCCATGTCGACAAATGCAAATCAGCCTGCCTTTCTAACGGACGCCGCGATCGCGTCTCCTCTGAGCATTGGCCGGTAGCAGGATAACGCTTTGACTATCTGTCGCTTCCACCCTTTCGGCACACGTCCCCAGGATGCCGCGATACAGCGCCTGAGACTCTGGCGACGGCGCGACACCCAACACAACCGACAGGGTCTGACGCAATCGGCGGTACGCGCTGATGGCTTCGGTGTGTCTGCCGAGCGCTTGATAGCACCGCATCAGCCCCTGGTGGAACACCTCCACGATCGGGTCGGCGTCGACCCCACGCAGGTATAAATCGATTGCTCCCGCGGTGTCGCCTCCCGCCTCAAGCGAACGTCCATGCGTCGCAAGGAGGTGGATAAACTTGCCGCGCAACCGCTCGCGCGCCGGTACGCTCCACGCCTCGCCTTCGTCTTCGGGGAGGAACGTGCCGCCATACAGCGCCAGCCCTTTCGAGACGGTACCCGGCTCATTCGACTGCCAGGCATCCACCCAGCACTGCATCCGATCGAGCGAGACCTTGCCGCCTTGCTGCAGGACGGCATCGGTCACGCCTAGCAGCTTGCGCAGGCGCACCACCGTGATTCCAAGCGCCTGCTTTGCGGCATCTGCTTCCTCGTCACCCCACAGCGCATCGCATATCGACTGCTCCGAAACTTCCTGACCACCGTAGGCCACCAGTACCTTCAGCAAGGCGAGCGTCTTCTTCGGAACCTTGCGGGAGAACTCGAGCGGTCCATCGTTTACGAGGACTTCGAACCCCCCGAGCGTGCGGATGCGAACCGGCCAGGGCCACAGGTCGGGCGCGCCGGCAGGCGGCTTCAGGCGGAACATGCGGATGAGTTGTTGGACAAGCTCGGCTTCTATCCCTTCGTCGAGTGCGAGCGTAAAAAGGTGAGGCATCGCGCACTCAAGGTAACGCAAGAAATACTTCCTATTGCGTTCTTTTGCCAGCGACAGCGACCCTCTCAGCCGCGTAAACGCGAGGGCTAGGTTCCCCTCTATTTGCGCGAGCCGAGCCTCGTCGAACACCAGCGCTGCGCGGAAGCAATCGAAGACGGGAGCGCGTTCGATGAGTTCCCGGCTTCTGACAATCATCGGCCTGGCTTTCTCGATCCGCCCTGCATCGAGCAGCAACTCGGCGTCGACCAAACCGAATAGCATCTCCTGGTACTGAGAGCGGGTTCTGAGGATCGCGGCGTGGGTCAGCTCGGCCAGATCGGCCGCTTCATCTCTCCGGCCGCGAAACTGCGCGCGACGCGCCTGATACACGTAGAGCATGGCTTCGGCCACTGGGTAGGTAGGTCGAGGCATCGCCTCCATCTGCGAGAGTGTGGTATTTGCGACAGCCCAGCCCGAGACGCGGAACTCGACCATGAACCGGTGGTAGATGGTGGTCGCTAGCATTGTGCGCATTCCGTTGGCTTCCGCGACCTGACATGCGCGGTGCAGAAACTCGAGCGCCTCCTCGTACCGCGCCTCCAGAAATCGCAGGTAACCGGCCCGGTTCAGCCACCACGCGGCCTCCGAGGGGCTTGCGCTCGGACTGTCCACGAGGTGTTCGGTTGCAAGGGCAATGCGGTCGCCGCAGTCGAAGTCTCCGCTCAAGGCTGTGGTCGCCAAAGCGCTGGATGCCGCGGCCAGAGCGACGTTAGGGTCGTTCTGGTACGCAAGCAATGCTTCCACTCGATGGGCGACGTCCGCAGCCCAGGGGTGCCACGGCCGGCTCCAGAACAGGGCCGAGCACAGGGCTCCCCAAAATTTGAGCTCAACGTCAGACGAAGCAAACGACTGCACGTTCTCCACCTCCCTCAGCAGGCCATCGAGCCAGCTATCCATCGAGTCGACTGCCAGGTAGCCGAGAAATGCTGCGTTCAGCAGTGCAGTAATACAAATGACCACGCCGCGGACATCCCCCGACGCTCTGAACCGCTCAAGGGCCTTGCGCAACGTCTCGATCCCGCTCTCAGGGGCTATCTGCACGCGCGCCATGCCCAACCAATAGGCAATCCAAGGTTGCCCCTCCTGTACTGCCGCCGGCAGCGCCGAGATCCAGCGCTCCAGCGTTTGCCGTCGACCGCTGCCAAGCAGTGCGTTGGCCGCCTCGAGGATCGTGCAGACTGCTTCCTCCCAATGCTCTGTCGCGATCCACAGGCCCATCGCCGCGTCGACATCGCCGCTTACTTGAAGCGCCTGCGCCGAGCTCAGCTTCAGACGCTCTAGCTCCCTGGGATTCAAGTCTCGGCTCACGCGCGTCTGCAGAAAGTCGCGAAACAACGCGTGGAACTGGTAGAACGGCTCTGTCCCTGGGCGGCGGTCGGTGAACAGATGCCGACGATAGAATTGGTCGAGAACCTCACCAGCGTCCTCGCGGCCGCTCATCCTCCTTGCCATCGATCCCGTCACGTGCGGAAGGAAGGAAATACACGATAGGGTATGGCGCGTCGTTTCCGGCGCCCGGTCGAACAGGAGACTTGCAAAGTAGTTGAAGACCGCTTCCCGCGTGTCCGCGGGAAGAACACCCATCTCTGAGGTCGCATGCCCCACGCGTTCCAGCATGAGTGTAACTCCGGCGGCCCAGCCTTCGGACTGCTGATGTATCGCACGCACCAGCCAGTCTTCCTGGATGTCGCGCGCTGCGGCGATCTCCCGTGTTTCGTCCAGCGTGAGCTGAAGCATGTCCCAATGCAGGCCGAATAGGGCACCGGTCGCGAGAAGCTGTGCAAACGATGGAGGTGCCTCAGTACGGCTGACGCAATAGATGGAACTGCCGGTGGGCACTTCTGCAACCGCGGTGCGCACAACCTCATGCAGCAGGGCTTCCGCCGGAGCCTCCTGGTAGTTGTCGAGGACAATCACCACATCTGTCGGTAGCCGCGCGAAGAGCTGGCGGAAGAAGGTGCGAGCGAAGGCGGAAAGATCCGAAAGGTGCTCAGGCACGAGCTTGGGCAGAGGACGGGCATCTGCATCCGAAAATGCTTCTGCCCCGAGGGTCAGGAAGTGGAAGAGATTGGCAGGGTCGGCGTCGTTCGGTTCGACCTGGTACCACAGCGTCGGAATACGGCGCGCTTCGAGGTAGCTGGCGACCAACGTCGTCTTGCCGGCGCCGGGCGGGCCATCGATCCAGAGCAGTGGTCGCCCGGCGTTTTGATCGAGTTGCGCGAACAAGCGCCGCCTTCCCACGACTCCGAACAGGCGTGGTGTGCTGATCTTGGCCATCGCGCCCTGTTTTGCCATGCGAAGCCTCGCCGAACACGAAGCGGAACAGCTGTGCGCTGCTGCCAGAGGGAGCGGCGCGCACAGTATGCGCCTGTCACGGCGCCGGAGAAAAGCAACTCGGCAAGCTGCTGGCCGTCAGCGCCCGCTCACCGGCGGTGACCAGCCGAATCCTCCGCGCCAAACGCCAGCCCACACCACCTTTACCGAACCGAGCTGCCCGAACGGGTCGCTTGCCGGAGCGGTGATATCCACCTTGGCAGACTCGGCTGCACACCAGTCCGCGACATACGGAATCTTGATCAGCTGCACGAGGTCCGTGCCGCCCTTGCGCGTCACTTCGTGAATGAGCCCCGATCCGTGTTGACAGGGCTCTGGCTTCAACAGCAGCTCGGCGCGAATCATCTCACGTCCTGCCATGGTTCCGACGGCAATCACGCGTTGGCCCTCACGTTCCAACCGTGTCGAGCCCTCCCGTACGGGATAGTCGAAGTATCTCGCCAGTGCGGCAGTGACGCTCCCGGGGCTGTAAAGACCCGTTAGCATCCACCGTCCTTTGGCGCCTCCTGGTGCGTCAAAGCCCTCCAGATCGAGCGCCATGAAGGAGCTGGAATACGGGGGCAGGCCGTAGCTCTCATCGGCGGTGTACATTACAATTTGGCCCGTTGCTCCCGGCGCCATTTGTAGACCGCTGGGGGACATTTTCTTAATGCGAGATTCGTCGTATGCGATCCCGATCACCACGGCCTCGGTTCTACCTACGAAGTACGGCGGAGGCGGCATTTCGTCCGCTGCAGCCGGCACAACGGGCATCGCTGCGAGCAGAGCGACGAGTGCGACCCGTGTCGAATGCCGCGCCCCTTGGAGCAATTCGGTAGCGACGACGAATCCATCGTGAGCCAGCTTGGCACTTCTCATACGATCCTCCCCGACATTGTTGAGGGCCACCGATTCCGTTTCGACTCCATGACGCAGCCCAGGGCTGCCATGGGGCGTATCCAGGCTTCATTTCCCATCCTGCGGATCTGTGATGTTGGATGGCTGAGATCCCCGCGCGGAGAGAGGGTGAGACAAGACATCCCACAGTTCGTCGGAGGACCGGAACGGGGCGACCTCCCCCGTCTCGACCGACTCGATGACGCCGGCGACCCCGTCGGACTCCTGACGGTAGACGCGGACCACGTAGCTTCGGAGTACTTCCATGCGCCCTTCCCCTCTGGCGTTGAGAGAGATTAGGGCACCTGGGGGTACGGATTAACTACAAATTCGCGTTAGTGCCGTGCCGATCGCAGCGTCGCCTGCTTGGTGTGGTCGTACCAGGGACGATAGCCTGGATGAAGCGGAAGGGGATCCAGCGATGTCTTGTCGGTTGTCCCCGGGTTCCGCTGCTCGCTCCACCCGGGCTACTAGCTGGCAATCCTAGCGCCCAAGCGCCTTGCGTTTCCACAGCTCCCAGGCGCGGTCGTAGCCGCCCAGGCCGCCCAGCTTGCGCACTTCCTCCGGATCGAGGTAGGTGATCTCGCCTCCGAGCGCGATAGCCTGCGCCTGCAGCCTCGCGTCCATCTGCAGGTAGATACTGCGCGCAACCGCGACCGGCACCGACTCTCCGACCACGACCGCGCCGTGCCCTCGCATCAGAGCGGCCGGCTTGTCGCCCAGCGTCCGCGCGAGCGCCTGCCCGAGTTGAGGCGTGCTCACCAGCATGTTGGTCATCCCGCCCGCCTCGCGGATTTCGAACACGGGTACCCCCAGCCCGACGAAGGCCGCCATGTGGTAGACGGGCCGCATCGGGACCTTGGTCACGCCGAACGGAATGACCGCCGGTGAGTGGTGATGCACCACGGATTTCACGTCGGGGCGCGCCTTGTAGATCTCGCCGTGGATGAAGCGCTCGAGGTAGAACTTGCGCCCGCGCGGATCGACCGGATTGCTGTCGAGGTCGAACTCGACGATGTCCTCGGCTGTGACCAGCTCGGGAGCGAGCGAGCGGGACAGCAGATAGCGGTTGGGGTCGAGGTTGTGGCGCGCGCTCACGTGCCCATAACCGTCCACGACGCCCTGGTCGGCGAGGATCCGATTGGCTGCCACCAGATCCTCGACGAGCGCGGGATCGGCGGGTCCGGCCGATGCCGGCTCCGACCTAGCGCGCCCGGCGAGGCCGAGCAACATCCCGGCGGTCAGGGCCGTGTAAGCGACCAGAAAGTCTCGGCGCGGTAGACGCGCGCCCGCAAGATGCTTGGCGTTCATTGAGGTCTCCATCGGAAGCGGTGGTTTTGAGAAATCGCCACGCATTATGTCATCGCGGGGTGGCCGCGGTCCGGCCGGGCTTGCGCTAGATCAACACGTTTGCTTGCATAACGTGGTCTGCTTGCAGCGCATGGACTCGGGGGAGGGGACCGCCGTGTTGACCATCGAAGACTGCATCGGGTTGTCCGAGCTGACGGAGGAGGAGATCCTCGCGATTGCGCGTCACGAGCACATCCCGGAGATGGCGGCGGTCGAGTTGGGTAACTACCTCATCCACACCCCGTCGGGAGAAAAGCGCATCAAGGCAATGATCGTGGACGATATCGAGCAAGCGCGCCGCGTAGGGGACTCCCGGCGGGTGCTCGCGCTCAAGTTCT
>DATJVW010000109.1:0-26961 GCA_035501675.1 Burkholderiales bacterium | reverse complement strand
CGGCGTGGCGTCATCTCGATCCGCTGCCGATCGTGGGCCGCGACAAAGACGAGGAACAATGGTACGACCCGAAAGACTCGGAGGCGGACGCCGACGAGCTGGCCATATCCATGGTCCTCGAGGGCCCGCGCAGCCGCGATGGCCTCGTCGACGCGTAATCGGAACCTCCGGTCTTCCTAGCACCGCGCCAACCGGCGCCATCCCACGGCATCGTCGTTGTATCGCCCGCCGCAACAGAGGCAGTGATGCGGCGTCGGCGCTATACTTCGGGCTCCAAAGCAGGACGGTCTCACCGAGACGGAGGAGCGCAATGGGAGACGCATTGCTGGAGCAACGCGCGACTTTCAAGTCCATACGCGAGAGCACCAAGCAGGACTGGGACATCATCATCACGCGCTACCAGCCCTTTGCCCGCGAGCTGCCGGATCGCGTTCTGGCGCAGTTGCAGCTTTTGGGAGGAGACTCTGGCGGTTATGCCATCGACCGCCTACAACACTCGCTGCTGTCTGCGACCCTGGCCTACAAGGCGCGCGAAGACGACGAATACGTCGTGTGTGCCCTGCTGCACGACGTTGGCGACCTGCTCGGATCGTGGAACCACCCCGAGGTCTCCGCGGCCATCCTTAAGCCGTTCGTGTCCGAAGACAACCACTGGATGGTGGAGAAGCACGGCATCTTCGCGGGCCATCACTTTTTTCATCACATCGGGATGGACCCGAACATGCGCGAGCAGTTCCGCGGCCATCCTTGCTTCGAGCGCACTGCGCGCTTCGTCGATCTGTACGACGGTCCCGCGTTTGATCCGGCCCTGGAATGTGCCCCGCTCGAGTTCTTCGAGCCGATGGTGCGGCGTCTGTTCATCCACCCGAAAAACTCGATGTACCGCAGCACCTGCAACATCTGACAACCGGCGCCCTCACGCAGCGAGCAGACCCTTTAGCGCTTCGTCGATGAAGCGGCTGTCGTCCGGATTGAGGCCATTGCCGGCCTGGTGACCCCAGACGGACGGGATGACGCGAAAGCTCGCGTCGGGGATGTGCGAAGCCTCGTACTGGATGTCCTCCGGCGTGAAGTAGAGATCGGTCTGGCCCGTCATGACCAGCGCCTTGGCCCGGATTGAGCCGAGAGCGTGTTCGAGACTGCCGCCGCAGCCTGGGGTGGAGCCAAGGTCGTTGTGCTGCCAGGTCCACAGCATAGCGAGCAGGTCGTTGGCGTCGCGCCGCAGAAAGCGGCGCTCCCAGAACCCGATGAGAAAGTCCTCCAACGACGAGAAGCCGAGCTGGCGATACAGCTCCTGCTTGTAGAACGGCTGAGAGAAGCCCCAGCCCGCGTAGACTCGGGCAAACGCGCGGATGCCTCGGGCGGGCTGCTTCTCATACCAGCCTTCCGTCCAGGCGGCGTCCGCGGTCAGCGCCGCCTTGATGCCCTCCAGGAACACGAGGTTGTGCGGCGTCGTTCGCGCCGTTCCGCAAAACGGGGCGATGCGCTCCACCATCTCGGGATGGCTCGCGGCCCACTGAAAGGTCTGCTGCGCGCCCATCGACCATCCCACTACGAGCGCGACGCGCGAGATACCGAAGCCCTCCGTGACCAGCCGGTGCTGCGCCACTACGTTGTCATAGACCGTGACGTTCGGAAAGCGCGCGCGGTCGTAGGGCTGCGGTGTGTTGCTGGGCGACGAAGACAGTCCGTTGCCCAGCATGTCGGGGACGATGATGAAGTATCTCTGTGGGTCGAGCGCCTTGCCTGGCCCGATCGGCCACTCGATGTCGGAATGGTGGGCGGAGTAGGGCGTGGGATAGACGATGGCGTTGCTCTTGTCGGCGTTGAGTCGGCCGTGGGTCTTGTATGCCAGCTTCGCTTCTCGCACGGTAGCACCCGTCTGGAGCACCAAGTCCTCGAGCTCGAACACACCCTCGCCGGGAGCTGAGGCGCAGACCGGCGGCGTCCCCACGACGCCCGACAGACTCCGCGTCCCGGCGGCTCGAATGAAGCGGCGCCGGCTGCTGGTCTTTTTGTCAGGTGGTAGCTCGCCAAGTGCAGCGGCGGTTGATGTCTTCTGCATGGTTCGTCCCATTGGATTTGCGCTGATTCGCAGCTGCGCGGCGCGGCTCGCCGCTCCGCTCGATTATACGGTGGGTAGTATCTTGTATTTGTCCTGCAGGGCGGCCGTGTACCCGCGCAGGCGGTGCGATCGCCCCGACCGGCCCGTGAAGACCATGGCCGAATCCATGATGTGAGGCGACGCCGTCTGCAAGCCATCTGCATATCTGCGTCGGTCACACCGGCCTAAGGACGGCGATCGGCATAGATGTTTGCAACAGTACGCACGCCCCCCGCCGGGCGCGGCCGTCCGGCGGAGAGGCCGATGCCCGTACAGGCCGCACAGTCCTAGCGCGCGCCATTGACGATCGAGTAACGTGGAGCCCAGTCCGCACGGAGACCCTCTCCGTCGGTTCATGCAGGTAAGGCCATCGTAAGGCCGCCTGCTTACTCTGCGGCGTCGGCTGTCCCCTCGTGAGCCCGGATCCTCTATCGAGCGCGCATGCAGAACCCACCCCTTCAATGGATGGCGCTGGCGGCCGTTGTCTTTGCGGCCATGGCCGCGGACGGCGCGGAGCCGCCTGCAGTTCAAGCGCCGGTGGACCCGGAGCACTTGACACTGGAGGTGGCCAAGGAGCTATTCCGCGAGCACAGCCGCGAGCTGCTCGCGGCCAAGCGTGCCGTCGAGTCGGCCGAGGCGGATAAGGTGATCGCAGCGCAGCGCCCCAATCCCACGCTGTCAGCCGGGGTGTCGTCGCTGTCTGCATCCAACTGGAGCGCGGCCTCCGGGTTCAGCAATAAACCTATCGACACCGGCGTCCAGCTCAGCCAGCTGATCGAACGTGGCAACAAGCGCCAATTGCGCACGGAGGCTGCGCAGAGCAACCTCGAGGCGAGCCGCAGCGACCTTCAATACGTGCTACGGCAGCAGACCCTGGCCATGGAGGGAGCTTTCTACGACCTGCTCTTGGCGCAAGAACGCGCGCGCGTCAGCGAGGACACGCTGGGACTGTTCCGCCGCAGCGTCGATGCGGCGGAGCTGCGGCTGAAGGCGGGTGACATTGCCGCCTCCGATCTCTCGCGCCTGAAGGTGGACGCGCTGCGCGCCGAGAACGACGTGCGCCAGACCCTGGCGGACCGCGAGAAGGCCCAGCTCGTTCTGGCCTACTTCCTCGCGCTGGAGAAGAACGCCGCGCGCATCCGCGCCGAAGGAGAATGGCCTGCCCCGGCATCTGTGCCAGCGCCAAAGAGCGTCGAGGAGCTGCTCGACCAACGCTCGGACGTACAGGCGGCACGCCAGCGCCTGGAGGCCGCGCGGAAGAGCCGCGACCTGGCGCGTGCCGCACGCAGCCACGACGTCACGGTCGGAGTGCAGTACGACCACTTCCCCACCCAGATCAATAACAACACCTTTGGTGTGAGCGTGAGCGTTCCACTGTTCTTGTTCTATCAATTCGACGGGGAGATCAAGAAGGCCGAAGTCGCGGTCAACTCGGCAGAGGAAGACCTGGAGCGTACCCGGGCCCTGGCGCGCGCGGATATCGCGCGCAGCCGGGCGGACCTCGAGTCGGCGCAGGAGCGTGTGCAGCGCTATGTCGACTCTCTGCTCAAGGAAGCTCAGCGCGCGGCGGAGGCGGCGGAGTACGCATACAAGCGTGGTGCAGTAGGCGTGACCGATCTTCTCGATGCCCGCCGCACCTGGTACGCGACTCGATTGGATGCGGCTTCGGCGCAAGCGGACTACGCGAAGGCGTTGGCGGCCTGGCAAGCGGCTACCGGGACCGACGCGGTGCGGCTATGAGCGAGGATCAAGAATGCGCACCCTGAGAGTGACGCGAGCGGCTATCGTCATCGACGCGGCGGCGGTTGCACTCGCGGTCGGGCTGGCTTGGGGCTGCGGAGACAAGACCCGCGACGGCACGGCTCAGGCGCCCGCGGTCAAAGGCGGCAGTGTCGTGTTTCCTGACGGGAGTCCGCAGCTGACCGCGTTCACCAGCGAGCCGGTGCAGGCCACCAGGCCCATCACGCACACGCTCACGGGGCGGTTGGTCTGGGACGAGGACCACACCGTGCGCGTGTTCTCGCCCTTTGCCGGCAGCGTGCAGGCGATCCGCGTCAAGGGCGGTGATCGCGTCGCCGCCGGCCAGCTCCTGGCCTCGGTCGCCTCGCCCGATTTCGGCCAGACCCAGGCCGAGGCGAGCCGTGCGGCTGCCGACTTCGCGGTCGCTCAGAAGAACGTGGAGCGCCTGCGCGACCTGGCGGCTAACGGCGTGGCTGCCGAAAAGGACTTGCACGCAGCGCAGGCCGATTTCGAGCGCGCCCGCACAGAGCTCGAGCGCGTGAAGGCGCGCAAGAAGCTGTACGGGGGCGGCGATACCGTCGATCAGCTCTACCCTCTGCGCGCGCCGGTGGCCGGCATCGTGGTGGAGAAGAACATCAACCCGGGGCAGGAGGTGCGGCCCGACCAGATGACCTCCAATGTGCCGCCGCTGTTCGTCATCACGGATCCCGGGCGGCTCTGGGCGCAGCTCGACGCGACCGAGCGCGATCTGCACTTTCTGCGCCCTGGACTTCGAGTGACGCTGCGCACGCCGGCCTATCCGGACCGCAGCTTCCCGGCGCGCATCGAGGCGGTGTCGGATTACATCGATCCCACCACGCGGATGATCAAGGTGCACGCATCCGTGGCGAACGGCGACCGTACGCTCAAAGGCGAAATGTTCATCACCGGTGAGGTCACCGACGCGTCTGGCAGCGGCGTGCTGGTGCCCCCGCAGGCCATCTTCTTGGTCGGCGACCGGCACTTCGTATTCGTGGAGGAGGGCAAGGGGCGATACAAGCGCACAGAAGTGAACCGTGCGGGCGAGGTCGATGGGCACGTCGCGGTTCGCTCCGGGCTCATGCCCGGGCAGCGCGTCGTCACAGCCGGTTCGCTGCTGCTTCAGCAGCTGCTCAGCAACGAGGGCGGCGGCTGAGCTCGCGCGGCCGCCCGATCGCTTCCCCGGTCAGCGCGTGATCAGGACTGTCGTTTCCTTCTGCCTGCGCCAGCCGCTGTTCGTGCTGCTCGGGATGCTCCTGTTCGTGGGGGCCGGCGTTGCCGCATTCCTGCAGCTCCCGATCGAGGCGTTCCCGGACGTATCCGATACCCAGGTGACCGTCATTACGCTCTACCCCGGCCGCGCGGCCGAAGAGGTCGAGAAGCAAGTCACCATCCCGCTCGAGGTTGCGCTCGCCGGGCTGCCCAACGCGGTGCGCATGTTTTCGCACACCCAGTTCGGGTTGTCTTACCTCATCTTGACATTCGACGATCGTGCCACGCCGTACTTCGCGCGCCAGCAGGTCGCCGAGCGCCTGCGCGATGCCGATCTGCCCAATGGCATCACGCCCTCGCTCGCGCCGCTGTCTACCGCCATCGGCGAGGTCTACCGCTACCGTCTGCGCGGAGACAGCCTGAGCCCGATGGACCTGCGCACCATCGAGGACTGGACAGTGGAACGGCAGCTCAAGCAGGTGCCGGGCGTCGCTGACATCGTGACCATGGGCGGATTGATCAAGCAGTACGAGGTCAACCCGGACCTCGCGCGCATGAAGCTGTATCACGTGACGCTGCAGCAGCTGTTCCAGGCGCTCGCCAACGGTAACGCCAACGCGGGCGGCAGCTACTTGGAGCAGGGTCGCCAGCAGTACCTCATCCGCGGCATCGGGATGTTTCGCAACAGCGCCGAAATCGGCGATGTCGTGGTGGCCGCGCACAACGGCACACCGGTGATGGTCAAGCACATCGCCGAAGTGAACGTCGGGGCCGTCCCGCGTCAGGGAGTCGTCGGGCAGGATGCCGACGATGACGTAGTCACCGGCGTGGTGCTCATGCGTCAGGGCGAGAACCCGTCGCGGGTGCTCAAGGCGCTCAAGCAGAAGATCGAGCACCTCAACCGTTACGTGCTGCCCAAGGGCGTCCAGATCGTCCCGTTCTACGACCGCACCTGGCTCATCAACAGGACGTTGCGCACCGTGTTCACCAACCTGGCCGAAGGCGCCAGTCTGGTCACGCTGGTGCTGCTGCTGTTTCTGGGCAACTTGCGGGCGGCGGCAATCGTCGCCCTGGTGATCCCGTTGTCGCTGCTGGCCACTTTTCTGGGGCTGACATGGGTGGGCATTCCCGCGAACCTGCTGTCCCTTGGAGCTATGGACTTCGGTATCATCGTGGACGGCGCCGTGATCGTGGTGGAGAACATCTTCCGCAAGCTATCGCAGGCCGGCGACGACTTGCACCGCGAGCGCCGCATGGCCCGCGTTCTGGAGGCCACGGTCGAGGTCGGGCGCCCCACGCTGTTCTCGATGCTCATCATCATCGCCGCCAACATTCCCATCTTTACCCTGCAGCGCCATGAGGGGCGCATCTTCGCGCCCATGGCGTGGTCGGTGAGCTCCGCGCTGGTCGGCTCTCTCATCGTCTCGCTCACGCTCGTGCCGCTGCTGTGCCTGATCTCGCTGCGCAAAAAGTTGCCGCACGAGGATAACGTGCTGGTCCGTCGCAGCAAGGCGGTCTATCGGCCCGCGCTGGGGTGGGCGTTGTCGCACAAGGTGCCGGTGCTCGTGGCGGCGGGCGCGGTGCTGGCCGCCAGCCTGGCCCTGGTGCCGCGCCTGGGCAGCGAGTTCCTGCCGGAGCTCAATGAAGGTTCGATCTGGATCAACCTGCCGATGCCTGCGAGCGTCTCCGTGACAGAGGCGAAGAGCCTGCTGGCGAGGGTGCGCGCGCTCCTGCGGACCATACCCGAGGTCAACACGGTCATTTCGAAGACCGGCCGGCCCGAGGATGGGACCGACCCCAAACTGATCAGCATGGCCGAGCTGCTGGTGGACTTGAAGCCCGAGGCGCAATGGCGCAAGGGCGTGACCAAGCGCCGGCTGCTCGACGAGATGGATCGCCTGCTCGACCAGAACCTCCCGGGGCTCGACACCAGCTTCTCGCAGCCGATCCGCGACAACGTGCTCGAGAGCATCTCGCAGATCGACGGCCAGATCGTGATCAAAGTCGCCGGCGACGACCTGGGCGTGCTCAAGGAGCAGGGCAGGAAGACGCTGGAGGCGGTTCGCGATGTGCCGGGTGTTGTGCGCGCCTTCATCGACCGCGAGGGCGAGTTGCCGCAAGTCATGATCGAGATCGATCGCGAGCGCGCCGCACGTTACGGGCTCAACGTGGCCGACATCGACGACCTGATCGAGACGGCGCTGGGGGGACGCGCTGCCACCCAAATCTGGGAGGGCGAGCGGCGCTTCGGCGTGGTGGCGCGGGTGCGCGACGCGGAGCGCTCCCTGGACAAGATGCCGGATATTCTGGTCAGCACACCCGACGGCCAGTTCATTCCGCTGTCGCAGGTCGCCAACTTCCGCACGGCCGGGGGCGCCATGAACATCAGCCGAGAAAACAGTCAGCGCGTGCTGTCGATCGGCGTATTCATCAAAGACCGCGATATGGGCAGCGTGGTGGCCGACATGCAAGCGCGGGTGGCGAGCCGGGTGCAGCTCCCCGAGGGCTACACCATTTCTTGGTCCGGCGAGTTCGAGAACCAGAAGCGCGCGATGGAGCGCCTGTCCATCATCGTCCCGCTCAGCATTCTGATCATCTTCCTGCTGTTGTTCAACGCCTTCAATTCGTTGCGCCACGCCGTGCTCATCGTGTTGAACATCCCCTTCGCGCTGATCGGGGGCATTCTGATGCTGTACGGCACCGGCACGCCGCTGTCGGTGTCGGCGGCCATCGGGTTCATCGCGCTGTTCGGGCAGGCGGTCCTCAACGGCGTGGTCATGGTCACGTATTTCAATCAATTGCGCGCGAGCGGGCTCAGCGCTGAGCGCGCCGTGACGCAGGGCGCCGAGGTCCGGCTGCGCACGGTGCTGATGACAGCGCTTCTCGCGATGCTGGGGCTGCTGCCGATGGCTCTATCCACCAGCATCGGTTCCGAGACACAGCGTCCGCTTGCGCTGGTCGTGATCGGCGGCCTGATCAGCGCGACCATCCTCACGCTGATCGTGCTGCCGGTGCTATATCTGCTGTTCGAGCAGCGGCGGCCCCTCCCGACAGCAGGCCCGCAGGAGCTGGGTGCGCCCGCGGACGAGCATCCGTGAGCCCTGGGCTTCACGGCATCAGCCGGCATCGCGAAGGACAAGGGCGGGCGGGAGGACGGGCACACGGCCACGTATGCGTGGCCTCGGGACTGGGCGTCCTGCAGTGTATCCAGTCCCCCCTTGGGCGCGATGACAACTTGACCCGCTCCGACCTCTCAGTCGGAGGCACTGCGCGACTCGGCCTGGCGAACGACGGCGTGACACAAAAAGGTCCTCTTCTGCAATCTTCCGTTTACAGACGCGTGGTCCAATCTGCGAAACAACGCACCACCCGCGCTCGCAGACGGAGGAGAGGATCATGACCCCGCTACCGATTTGCGCTCGATTGGCCCCCTGGCCCTCGCTGCCGCTATCGCCCTGCCGATCAACGTTCTCGGGCACGCCAGCGAGCTCCCCGAAGGAGGCCTTGCATCCGGCGCGATGCGATGCTCCGGGCCGATTCGGGCCGACCACGATCTGGCAGCGCTCAGGCAAGCCTTGTGTCTCAGCGCCGGACAGGAAGCGCTGTGGGCGAACTTCGCGGCCGCGTTCCGGCAGGCACAGGGCACAATGAAGCTGACCGAGAGCTTTCTGAAGAACCAACCTGCCGCGGCGCCGGAGAGGATCGCCCTGGACGTCGAGTTCCTGCGGCGGCGTCTAGTCGCTTTCGAGATGGTGGCTGAGGCCGCGAACGAGTTGTATGCGACACTCGGGCCTGAGCAGGAGTCGATCGCGGATCGCGGGCTGCTCATCTTTCCGGTTGAGAGATCGACCTCCGACGTTCGTTGTCCCCCCGGAGTGAGCCGCCCGTCTGGCCTCACCCGGCGAGGATAGGTCGCCATGGCGCGACCATGATCATTACCCAGGCTGTGCGCGAAGCCGGCACTGAGCGGGAGGTCTATCTGCTGCTGACCGCTTACGTCAAGGCGACGCGACTCGGCGGCCAACTCAAAAGCCCGCCGACAGAGCTGACCCGGTTGCCGCTGACGGGTCGAGACGATGTGAGGGCGCGAACAGAAGCTCTGTTCGCCGAACTGGGCCTGGCGTCCAGGGGGTTGGATGACGACTCCCGCGTGGTCATCAAAGAGGCGTTGTACGTTTTCGGCGAGGCGCTGTTTCGCCTCAAGTCGTTGGACGGCTCACAGCGACCCAGCGGCGTTTCTTCCCAATCCGATGACGGTGCCGGGCGGGTCCCGCGCGATCCAGCTCTTGCGTGGGAAGGCGCGCCGGTGGATAGTCACGCTGGCCGGCTGGACGTTGCAATCGACACGCTGGGGAGAAGCCATGAGTCTGTCTGAGGCGCTGAGCTTGGTGGGAGAAAGGGACTGGAGCCGCCGCGAGTTCGTCGTCACCGTGCTGGCAAGCGGGTTTGCGCTGTCCGTTCAACCCATATCAGCACAGACGATCAGCACGGATGATCGGGGGCTGACGGCGGGCGAAGTGAAAGTGCCCACCGGAGACGGCCAGATGCCCGCCTACCGCGTCATGCCGGCGACAGGCGGTCCGTTCCCCCTCGTGCTCGTCGTGCAAGAGATCTTCGGCGTGCATGAGCACATCAAGGACCTCTGCCGGCGCCTGGCCAAGACCGGGTATTTCGCCGTCGCGCCCGAGTTGTACGCGCGTCAAGGCGACGTCTCGCAGCTCAAGGACGTGCAGGAGATCTTTGCTACTGTGGTTAGCAAAGTGCCCGACGGCCAGGTCATGAGCGATCTTGACGCTACCGTTGCGTGGGCGGGCGCCACAGGAAAAGCCGACACGACCCGGTTGGCGATCACCGGTTTCTGCTGGGGTGGGCGCATCACTTGGCTGTATTGCGCTCACAATCCGCACGTGAAAGCCGGCGTAGCGTGGTACGGCAGATTGGTGGGGCAGAGCAGCGCGCTCATGCCCAAGAATCCGATCGATATCGCCGCATCGCTGAAGGTCCCCGTGCTCGGCCTTTACGGGGGCGCGGACCAGGGTATCCCGGCGCAGAGCGTCGACGAGATGCGCGTGGCGCTATCGCGGGGCACGAGCGGCTCCGAGTTGACCGTCTACCCGGATGTGCCGCACGGGTTCAACGCCGATTACCGTCCGAGCTACCGAAAGGAGGCGGCCGAGGACGGCTGGAAACGCATGTTGGTTTGGTTCAAGGGGCACGGCGCAGGTTGACGTAGAGGGGGCCATCGACCGCACCACATCTCAGGGCTGTGCGAGCCAACCGTCGACTTCGGTCTGGTTCCGTTGCACCCAGTCGCGCGCGGCCTGGTCCGGGCTCTTGCCCTCGCGGTTCACTGCGTAGTCCATCTCTTCCACCCCGTCCATGCCGAGGTGCATGCGGCGGAGCACTCGCAACGTGCGTTCGGGTGCTCGCTGCATCCACGTGCGGCTGGCGACCAGCGTGCCGGTATTGGCCGGTCCCAGCAACTGCCTGGGCTCCGCGATAGGCCGCATGTTGCCCACCCGATTGATGAAGTTCGGAAACCACAGCGGCATCACGAACCACCGTCGCGCCGCGATGGCGCGATCGTAGCTTCCATAGAACTCTCGCAGCGTTCCGGGCACGAGGCGATAGCCGTCCCGCTCCAGTCCGTACGCTTGCATCACTTCAACCGACACCATCATGTTTCCGGAGTCGCGGCCCGTTCCTTGGATCGTTTTGTCCATCCGCGCGAGGACCTCGGGCTTCGTCAGGTCGTCGATCTCGGCCACCGCAGTTGCGGGCACGTAGCTCGGGACCATCCACGCGAAGCGCGCCCCCTCGTACAGGAAGGCGATGGCTTCTGCCTGGCTGCCGTAGCGCTCCCAATACGTCGCGTGGCCATAGGGAAGCCACGCCGCCACCAACAGATCCACTTCACCCGCCCCAAGGCGCGGAAAGATCTGCCCATGGCTGCCTTCGACGATCTCTACCGTGTGCCCAAGGCGCTCCAGCACCTGGCGCACGACGGCTCCGGTGACGGTGTAGAAGGAAAGCGAGATCTGCCCCAGCACCACTTTGTCCGCCGGCTGGTCAGCTTGACCGGATGCGGGCAAGGTCTGCGACAGCAGCGCTAAAAGCAACGTACAGATCAGCAACTTCGGCCTCATCGCTGCGCCCTCCGCCGATCGAGGGTCAACTCGGTTCTTGGGGCGACTGCTGTCCCAGTTGCTGCTTGTGCTGCTGGATCTCTGCGCGCAAATCCTCTGTCGAGCGTTTCTCCCACGGCTTGCCGTCGGTCATCAGCTTGAAGAACAGCGGAATGAAGAAGATCGCCAGGAAAGTGGCGGCCAGCATCCCGCCCATCACACCGGTGCCCACTGCATGGCGCGCACCGGCGCCTGCGCCGGTCGAGATGGCGAGCGGCAGCACCCCGAGGATGAAAGCGAGTGAGGTCATCAGGATCGGACGGAAGCGCAGGCGCGCCGCCTCCAGAGCCGCTGCGGAAGTGGACAGGCCCTCGTGGTGCTTCAGCACCGCGTACTCCACGATCAGGATCGCATTCTTGGCCGCCAGGCCGAGCAGCGTCACTAGTCCGATCTGGAAGTAGACGTCGTTGGTCAGGCCGCGCAGCCACACGGCGGCCAGCGCGCCGAAGGTCCCGAACGGCAGGGCCATGAGAACCGACAACGGCAGCGACCATTTCTCGTACTGCGCGGCGAGGATGAGGAACACCATCACGACTGCCATGCCCAGAGCCAGGCTCGAGGTGCCGGCCGAGCGCTTCTCCTGGAACGAGGCGCCGCCCCAGTCATAGCTGAAATCGGGCGGCAGCACCTCCTTGGCGACGCGCTCCACCGCCTGGATCGCCTGACCGGAGGATACGCCGGGCGCACCCTGGCCCAGCAGCTTGACCGCGGGGAGATTGTTGAAGCGATCGAGCGAGTCGGGACCCGCGGCGTATTGCACAGTGGCGAGCGATTTGAGCGGGATCATCTCGCCCTTGTCGGAGCGGACGTAGATGTCGCCGATGGCGTCGGGGCGATTGCGGTAGCTGGGTTCGGCCGACATCAGCACCTGCCAGGTGCGGCCGAACTTGTTGAAGTCGTTGACGTAGTAAGTGCCCAGCGTGGCGGCCAGCGCGTTGTACAACTGATCGATCGGCACCCCCAGGGCTTTCGCTTTCTCCCTGTCGACGTCCACGCGCAGCTGCGGCACGTTGGGGCGCCACAGCGTTTGCACATAGCCGCCGCCACCCCCGAGCATCGGGTCCTTGTTCGCGCGTGCGAGGAACTCACCCATGACCTGTGCCAAGCGCTGCGCTCCGCCCTCGCCGCGGTTCTGGATGTAGAACTCGAAGCCGCCGGCATTGCCCAGGCCGAAGATGGGCGGCGGGGCGAATGCGAGCACCAGCGCCTCCTTGATATGCGCCGTTTTCATGAAGAACTCGCCGACTAACTGCTGCGTATAGACGCCGGGGCGGTCGTCCCAGTGCTTCTGGCTGGCGAAGATCGTTGCCGCGCTGTTGCGAAAGCCGCCGCCCAGAAAATCCATGCCGGTGAACGCAACCGAGTATTGGTTGGCCGGGTTCGACAGCATCGCCTGCTGGACCTCGCCGACTACCTTGTCGGTACGCTGCAGCGTGGCGCCGTCGGGCAGGAATACGGCGCCGATGTAGTAGCCCTGGTCTTCGTCCGGGACCAGGCTGCTGGGCGTGATACGCCATAGAAAGAGTGCGAGCGCCACCATGCCGCCAAACAGGATCATGGCGATGCCTCCGCGGCGCAGTACGAACCCGACGCCATCGGCGTAGTGGCCGGTGACGCGTTGGAACCAGCCGTTGAACCAGCGGAAGAAGCGCCCGGAGGGCCGATGGCCGTGCTCGAGCATCAGCGCACTCAAGGTCGGGGTCAGCGTCAGCGCCACGATGGCCGAGATGATCACCGCGATAGAGATGGTCACCGAGAACTGGCGATACAGCTCACCCGTCAGACCGCCGAGGAATGCGATCGGCACGAACACCGCACACAGCGTCAGCGCGATGGCGATCACCGGCCCGGTCACCTCCTGCATGGCCTGGATGGCGGCCTCGCGCGCCGGCTTGTGCTCTTCGCGCATGATGCGCTCGACGTTCTCCAAGACGACGATGGCGTCGTCGACCACGATGCCGATAGACAGCACCATGCCGAACAGCGTAAGCGTGTTGATCGAATAGCCGAGCACGAACAACCCGGCAAAAGTGCCGAGCAGCGATACCGGAACCGCCGCGAACGGGATCAGCGTCGCGCGCCAGCTCTGCAGAAAGACGAACACCACCACGAACACGAGCGCCATCGCCTCCAGCAACGTCTTCGCGACCTCGCGGATCGAGACCTTGACGAAGCGCGTCGTGTCGTACACGTTGGAGTAAACCAGACCCTCGGGAAAGCGCTCGGACAGCTGCTTCATCACCGCGTTGCAGTCATTGGCCACCGCTAGCGCGTTGGCGCCGGGCTGCAGGAAGATGCCTACCAGGGTGGCCTGCTTGCCGTTGACCCGGCCGATGAACTCGTAGTCCTTCGCGGCCAGCTCGATGCGTGCCACGTCCTTCAAGCGCACCGCGGAGCCGTCCGGGTCGGAGCGCAGGATGATCTGTTCGAACTCCTTTGCGTCGGCCAGCCGCCCCTGGGTTGTGATGGTGTAGACCAGCTCCTGCTGCGGCCCGATGGGGGTCTGGCCCACCTTACCCGCCGCGAACTGCGCGTTCTGCTCGTTCACCGCGCGAATCAGATCGCCCGGGGTGAGCTTGAGCTGCGTCATGCGGTCCGGCCTGACCCAGATGCGCATGGCGTAGTCCTTGGCGCCGAAGATCTGGACGTTGGTGGTGCCGGGCACGCGCTTGAGATAGTCGAGCACGTTGAGCGTGACGTAGTTGCTGGTGTACAGATCGTCGAAGCGCCCGTCGGGCGAGTAAAAGGCGTACACCATCAGGAAGGCGGACGAGCCTTTTTCCACCGTGACGCCTTGGCGCCGTACCTCTTCGGGAAGACGCGCCTCGGCCTGCTTGACGCGGTTGTTCACGTTGAGCGCGGCCTGATCGGCGTTCGACCCGATCTCGAACGTCACCTGGATCTGCACCACGCCGTTGGAGCCCGAGTTCGAGGACATGAAGATCATGTTCTCGATGCCGTTGATCTGGTTTTCCAGCGGGGCCGCCACGGTCTGCTCCAGGACCTCGGCGGAGGCGCCCGGATAGATGGCCTGGACCGTCACGACCGGAGGCGCGATCTCGGGGTACTGCGCGATGGGCAGGGTGCGCATCGCCGCCAGGCCGGCGAGCACGATGAACACGGAGAGGACCGCTGCGAAGATCGGCCGGTCGATGAAGAAACGAGAAAACATACCCTCACCTCGATCCACTCCGCGACCGGAGCGGATCCGTCATGGGACGCGTTACTGTTGTCTTGCGGCGGGCTGGCTGGCTTCAGCCGGCGCAACCGGCTTGGCCTCTGCGATCTTCACCGGTGCCCCCGGCCTGGCCTTCATCACCCCGTCCACGATCACGCGATCGCCCGGATTGATGCCGGAGGTGATGATCCAGTCCGCGCCGGCCCAGGCGCCGACCTCCACCGGCCGCGGCTCGACCATGCCCTGAGCGTTCACGGTCATGACGATCTTGCCGGTGGGCCCCTCGAGCACAGCCCGTTGCGGCACGGCTAGCGCGTTGATATAGGTCGCACCCGTCAGCGTGACGCGCACGAACTGCCCCGGCCTCAGCCGCTGGTCGGAATTGGGCAGCACCGCGCGCGCCTCGCTGGTGCCGGTGCCGGGGTTGATGCGCACGTCGCTGAAGTCCACGCGGCCGGGCCGCTCGTATGTCGTACCGTCGGACAGCCGCAACGTGACGGTGAAGCGGCCGTCCTTCGGCAGCTTCAGGCGCCCTGCCGCGGCTTCGCGCTGAAGTCTGAGGTTCTCGGATTCCGAGATGCTGAAGATCACGTGGATGGGGTCGACTTGCGAGATGGTGGTGAGCAGCGTCTGCTGCGCCTCGACCAGGCTGCCTTCGGATTTGAGCGCCCGGCTGGTGACGCCGCTGATCGGCGCCTCGACACGTGTGTATTCGAGATCGAGCTTGGCTTGCGCGAGCGCGGCCTGCGCCGCCATCACTCCAGCGGCGGCGACCTCTTTGGCCGACACGGCGTCGTCGAAGGCTTTGCGGCTGATCATGCCCTGCTCGTACAACGGCTGCAGGCGCTCGACGTCGCGCTTGCTCTGCGCATCCTTTGCGAGCGCGCTGGCGAGGTCGGCGTCCGCGCGCGTCACAGCGGTCTGGAACGGCGCCGGGTCGATGGTAAACAGGCTGCGCCCGGCCTGTACCGCGCTGCCTTCCTTGTAATTCCATCGCTGCAGGATTCCGGTCACGCGCGGGCGCACCTCGACCTCGCGCACGCCTGCGGTCTGGCCCACCTGCTCGAAGGTGGCCGCGATCTCGCGCGGCTGCACCGTAACCACGCTCACCTCCGGCGGCGGCATCTGCCCGGTCTGCTGCGCCGACGGCTTATCGCAGCCCGCCGCGACGAGCACGGTCAGTACGACGAGCGCCGCCGCCGACCTGGGGGGAAAACGGTTCGTGGCCATCTTCAATTCACTCTCTATACGGGTTCACGCTGCGCGCGCGGCGCCTGAGCGGACTGGCCGGGGAAACGAATCGGCCGCGAAGCTTGACTGCGCCGCGGGCGCGGCGGACGCAGCCACACCTGCGCCGGCCCAATGCGGTAAGTCCGGCAGTTTACATACATCCACGAATGTATGTAAAGTGACGTTTATTTGATACCACAAATCGGTGCACGCGTCGGCGCTGCCAAGCGTTGAGGGAGCGCCGCGAGGAGGAGAGAATGGCCAGGAGAACGAAGGTAGAGGCCCAGGAGACGCGTAACCGGATCCTGGACACGGCGGAGGAGGTGTTCCGAGGCCAGGGTGTCACCTCCACTTCGCTTGCCGATATCGCCGATGCCGCCGGCGTCACGCGCGGAGCCATCTACTGGCATTTCCGCAACAAGGGCGACCTGTTCGCCGCCATGCTCGACCGCGTCGCGCTGCCGATGGAGGAGATGATCCGCCGGGCCGCGGACGCCTCGACCACAGATCCGTTGTCCAGCCTGCGCGCGTGCTGCGTGCACGTGTTGCGACACACCGCGGAGGATCTGCGCTGCCGGCGGGTGTTCGAGATCCTGCTGCGCAAGTGCGAGTACGTCGAGGAGCTGGACAACCTGTCGCAGCGGATCCTGCAGTGCCGTGCCGCGGGCCTCGAAATGATGGAACGGGCGCTGCGTAACGCAGTGCACCGAGGCCAATTGCCTCCCCAAGTCAATGCGCGGCGCGCAGCGCTGGGTTTGCACGCCTATGTGGACGGATTGATCTACGATTGGTTGCTCGACCCCGGTGCTTTTGCCCTGGGCCGGGAGGCCGAAGCGCTGGTGGATCAGTATCTGGACGGCCTCAGCGCAGCTTCAGCCTCGTATCCGGCCGCGGCGCCGCGTTCGACGCCCAAGCCCGCTTCCGCCACGGCGTCATCGCTGGGGGCCTTGCCGAAGGTAAAGACGGGCAGACCCGCTCTAGCGAAGCCGCAACGCTGACAGCTGCAAATCTCGCCGCCGTGCAGCAGGTTCGTCGACGCGTCCGACCTGCGCGATCACGTACTGGGAACCACGATTGAGCGTCCACCGGCTTCTGAAGATCGCGAGGAAAGGGACGCTGCGCGCGGCCCTCTACTTCGGGGGTTTAGTCGCGGCAATCCTCGCCACGATCGTCATCGTTTTCGCCGTGCAGGCGCGCGTGCGGCTCCCCGATCTCCAGCCTTGGCATCGCATCGAGCTCACGGAGGAGTTCCGCGTCGGCCGCGCCGGGACGCCGAAGACGTTCACGGAGTATCTCGCCCTCGAAGATCGGTTGTTCGCGGAACTACGCAAGCGCGTGCTCGACAACCCGGCCGTCGCCCCACCTGATCCGGCCAGCCGCTACAACCCGAAGAGCGTGCCGGCGCAGCTTGCGCTCGGCGAGCCGTACGGCCGCTCCTACGAGCTGTTCCCGAAGGAGACGCGTGGCGCGGTGTTGCTCGTGCATGGCCTTTCCGACTCGCCGTACAGCATGCGCTCGCTTGCCGAGCTCTTCCTGCAACGCGGCTTCTACGTGCTCGTGCTCAGGCTTCCGGGCCACGGCACCGTTCCCGCCGGACTTCTCGACGTGCGCTGGGAAGACTGGTATGCGGCGGTCGAGCTGGCGGCGCGGCACGCGGCGCAGCGCGCGGGAGGAAAGCCGTTCTACGCCGGCGGCTACTCGACCGGCGCGCCGCTGCTTGCCCTGCTTTCGGTGCGCGGCCTCGAGGACGCGACGCTGCCGCGACCGCAGCGCCTTTTCTTCCTGTCTGCAGCGATCGGCGTTTCACGCTTGGCCGCGCTCGCGAACCTCGCCTCGGCCCTCTCGTTTCTGCCCTACTTCGAGAAGGCGAAGTGGCTCGACGTGCTGCCGGAATACGACCCGTACAAGTACAACTCGTTCACCGTCAACGCCGCTAATCAGATCTACCGCCTCACCCGCGCGCTGCAGCAAGAGCTTTCGGCGGCGGACCGGCGAGGCCGGCTCGATGCGATGCCACGCGTGCTCGTGTTCCAGTCGGTGGTCGACGCGACCGTCAGCGCGGCGGACGTCATCAATGAGTTCCTGCTGCGGCTGCCGGGCCCGGGAAACGAGCTGGTCGCGTTCGACGTAAATCGCATCGACAACTGGATCGGGCTCATTGCACCCGGCCCGCGCGAGGCGTTCCAGAGGATTCGCAGCGCGCCAGCGCTGCCGTTCAAGCTCTGGGTCGTGGCGAACCGGTCGTCCGGCTCGCGTAAGATCGCCGCGTACACGCGGGAGGCCGGTAGCACGGACACGCGCATAGAGCCGCTTGGGCTCGAGTGGCCGCTCGGCGTTTTCTCGCTCGGTCACGTCGCGCTGCCCTTCCCGGTCGACGACCCCGTGTACGGGCTCGCGCCGCAGGTGCCTGGACCGCTCGCGTGGGAGATCGGCGATTTCGCGGTCCGGGGCGAGCCGGGCTCCATTCTCGTGCCGCTCAGCACGCTATCGCGGTTGCGCTCGAATCCCTTCTTCGACGTCGTCCGCAGGAGGATCGGCGCAGCGATCGACGCGGACCTCGCGCGCTGAACACCTCGGGGGCGGATGTTCTTGTCCTGAGTTTAGTGTGCTACGGTTGGACTTTTCTGGCGGAGCGCGATTTCGGAGGTGATGTCCCATGATCGATCGACGTGACTTTCTCCGCCTGGGGGCAGGTGCTGCGCTTGGTTTGGCCGCCACGCGCGCGTGCGCGCAGGCGCAAACCTCGACGCCCGGTCGGATCCGCCGTTACGTGCGGCTGGGGCGCACCGAGCTCAAGGTTTCCGACATTTCCTTCGGATCGGCCAGCTCCTCCGACGCCGCGCTGGTGCGGCACGCACTGGAACGCGGCGTGAACTACTTCGACAGCGCGGAGAGCTATCGCTGGGGCGGCGCCGAGGAGGCGATCGGCGAGGCCGTGCAAGGTAAGCGCGATCAGGTTGTCCTGTCGAGCAAGACCAAGGCAGGGGCGTCCGACACGCGAGCCGAGATGATGAAAGCGCTGGAGGGCAGCCTGCGACGGCTGCGCAGCGATTACGTCGACATCTACTTCAACCACGCGGTCAACGACGTCGCCCGCATGCAGAACCAGGAGTGGTGGGAGTTCACCGAGCTGGCCAAGCGCCAGGGGAAGATCCGGTTTCGCGGCATGTCCGGGCATGGCAGCCACCTGGTCGAGTGCCTGAACTACGCGCTCGACCACGACGAGGTGGACGTGATCCTCACGGCTTACAACGTGGGGCAGGACCCGAGCTTCTACGACCGGCTGCGGCACACCTTCCACTGGGCCGCGATCCAGCCGGACTTGCCGCCCGTGCTGGAGAAGGCCAAGCGTAAGGATGTGGGTGTGCTGGCCATGAAGACGCTGATGGGCGCCCGGCTCAACGACATGCGTCCCTACGAGCGGCCGGGCTCCACCTTCTCCCAGGCGGCCTTCCGCTGGGTGCTGTCCAGGCCAAACGTCGATGCCCTGCTCATCTCGATGACGAGCCCCGAGCTGATCGACGAATACGTAGCGGCGTCCGGCGGCACCGTGACAAGCCAGAGCGATCTCGAGTTGCTGTCCCGCTACACCGAGATGCGCTCCGGCAACTACTGTCTACCCGGTTGCAACGCCTGTGAGTCGAGCTGTCCGCACGGCGTGGCGATCGCCGAGGTGCTGCGCACGCGCATGTACGCCGTCGACTACCGCGACACGGTTCTAGCGCGAGCGGAATACGCCGAGCTCGGAGACGGCGCGAGCGCCTGCCTCAGCTGCGCTCATCGCTCCTGCCTGCGCGCTTGCCCGCTCGGGATCCCGATCGCGGCGCTTACCCGCGATGCCGCGAAGCGGTTGAGCTGAAGTTGCGCGCGCGACCTCACCCACTGTGACCACCTTCATCGCCCACTTCCTCTTCATCCTGGCGGCCTGGACGCTGGTCATCAAGTACGTCTTCCCGGTGGCCTATGCCCTGGCCGAGGGCGTGCCAATCGGTACCTACGTGTTGTGGGACTTCTGGTGGGTGGTGCACATCTGGCTGGGATGGTCTCTGCTGCATTGGCGGCGTTACACGTACGCTGCCGCGGTGGCCGTTTCCGTAGCGGAAATTGCCATCGTCGTCACCAAGTTCGTCTCGTTCCTGTCCGCGCCGCAGTGGTCGATCTGGCGCACCAACTGGTTCATCAACAAGGTGTTCGTTCTAGCGTGCTTCGTGCTGTTGCTGGTCTACTGTCTGGCCAACGCGACGCGCCTGAGGGCGCGGGCAGGTTGATATGTGGGCTCGACAAGGCGTCTAGTCGCTTGAGAGAGGGCCTCCCAGGAGACGGGAGGCCCGACTCAAGCTCTAGATCGCCCCCGCACCCATCTGATGGTGGATGTACTCCGCCTGGCGGATCTCCAGCGCGACGATCGTCAGGGTCGGATTGCAGGCCCCGGAGCTCGTGAACTGACTGCCGTCACTGATGAACAGATTCTTGATGTCGTGGGTCTGACCCCACCCGTTGCAAACCCCGTCGGCGGGCTTGGCGCTCATCCTCAACGAGCCCATGTTGTGGCTGTTGGGGAATGGGGCGCGCCAAACGATGTCCTTCGCGTTCCCCGCTTGGAAAATGGTTTCCAGAGTCTTGCGGGCATGCTTCAGCATCTCGACGTCGTTCGCGTGATCCTTGACCGGCGCGATGTTGGGGACGGGCAAGCCGTACTGGTCCTTCATCGAGCTGTCCAGGGTGATCCGTGAGTCCGCTTGAGGCAGGTCCTCCCCGCAGGTCCAGACCGCGACCATGTAATCGTACTGCTCGACCAGATTGGAGACTTTGCGGCCCCATGCGCCGGGTACGACGCTGAGCGCGGTGAATGGCAGCCCGACGTCGAATATCTCCAGAAGATAGCCGCCGGCGAACCCGCGCGATGGATCGTGTCGAGCCTCGCTGCGCATGATGGCGGGCGCGTGAATGCCCCTGTGTGCGTGGACCGGCCGATCGAAGGTCGCGTAGATGTGCTGGGTCGCATGGCGCGTATAGTTCCGGCCGACCTGCCCCGAGGAGTTGGCCATCCCGTCAGGGAACATGCTCGAGGCCGAGTTCAGCAGCAGGCGCGGGCTTTCGATCGAGTTCCCGGCGACGCAGACGATTCGCGCCTTCTGCACCCGGTGCTTACCGTCCTTGTCGGCACACCGGTGACCTTGCCCTTGGCATCGTGCTGGATCTGCAGCGCCATGCTGTTGGGACGCAGCTCGAAGTTTCCGGTGTCCATGGCCTTGGGGATTTCGGTGTAGAGCGTGGACCATTTCGCGCCGATCTTGCAGCCCGAGGTGCAGAACCCGATCATCTGGCAGGCCGGGCGCCCATCGCGGGCCACCGAGTTGATCGCCGAGGGGCCCATCTCAAAAGAGTACCCCGCCTTCTTCGCGCAATAGTTGACGACCTTGAAGGCGTTGGTGTCGGGCTGGCGAGGAAGTCCGTTGGTGCCGGTGACCCCCATCTTGTTTTCTGCCCTGTCGTAGTACGGCTCCAGCTCTTTCAAGGTGATCGGCCAATCCAGCAGATTGGCTCCCGCGACCGCGCCATACGTGGTTCGCGTTTTCAGCTCGTAATCCTTGAAACGGATGGACAAGCCCGCCCAATGGTTTGTCGAGCCGCCCACGGCCTTGACGATCCAGATCGGCTGACCTGTGCGCGGGTCCTGCCAGGTCAGCTTTCCCCACATTGCGAATTCGTCATTGACGAAATCATCCAGCGTCAGATGGTTTCCCGCCTCCAGGCAAACCACCTTAACGCCCTTCTGGCAGAGCTCGTTGGACAGGGTTCCCCCGCCCGCTCCCGAGCCGATTACAACGACGACGCTTGCATCATGCAGCTCATATTTGGCAGCCATCTCTTTGACCCCCCCTGGAAGAGAGCATTCACGGGAATTCCGACAGTCTCCGGGCACGTGCCCGAGACGCGGAATCCGGCTACAGCGGACAGCAAGTACGCGCTCGGTTCAGGCCGCGCACGACTCAGCCATCCGTCCACCTGACGTCATTGAATCCGCGGTTGATGTAACCGCCCTTTTCCCAGGAAGAGCCCTCGTAGCCGAACTTCGGCCACACGGTCTTGTTGTTGTAGAAATAGAACTGCGTCTTGTTGAGCATGTCGGAGAAAAAGGGAGTGCTCTCCAACTTCGTCATCGCCTCGAGTTGCTTGTCCGCGTCGACCGCGCTGAAGTCCCCCCCGGCGGCTTCGTTCAACTGCGCCAGGCCGTCCTGGATTCGAGTCTTCAGCTCCGGGGAGCCCGCCATTTCCTTGTCTATGGATTCCACGACCACCCAGTAGTACTCATCGCCGAGCTTGTCGTGAGGGAACAGCTGGCGGGTCATCGCCAGCATCTCTTTGGCTTGCGTGCCGTTGAGCGCGCTCAGATTCGCAGCGAGTGCGATCCGCGGTCCGAGCCACGCCGGGCTCGACCACAGGACGTATACCGTGGCGCCAGTGGTTCCGACGGCCTTGATAAAGGTACGCCGGGTGAATTGTTTGCCAGACTGTTTTTCAGACATATCGGCTCTCCTCCACACACGAAAGGTGACAACTGGCAGCGCCGCCCATTCGGCGGAGCCGCCGGGCCTTTTTGTTCCAGGTCGACATCCCCTGCCGGGGACCGCCACTGGCGACTGTTGGAGGAGCGCTATTTCGGGAATAGACCGGGACATGGGCGCCGGGCCGGAGACATTTTCCAGCCGCGGAGACTCTCCCACTGGAAACGGGTGACCCCCCACGCGGGCGATGAATGTCCGCGTCGTGGACGGACAGTGGGAAAGCGTACGGCGCGCAGGGCCCCTTTATCCCTGCTCCTGAATAATCGATGGTGCCGATCCCCTACCCAACCTCGGCCGGGGACGCAAAAACCTTATCACTGCAAAGCCGCCCGCACAAGGGGTGCAGCGATCGCTTCTGGCCTATTCTGTTGAAAAACTCGAAATCACACGAAACTTCGGTCGGTGAAGCAGTGCCGGCGCGGAGACGCGTCGTGGCCGCGCTGGCGACGTCAGGGTGTCAAGCCCAGCTTCTGCGCCAACCCGATGCGCTGGGTCTTGCCGGTGGCGCCCTTCGGGATCTCGGGGAGGATCAGAATTTTCCGGGGCACCTTGAAATCCGCCAAGCGCTTCGCGGCGAACTCGCGTAGGTCCTTCTCGCCGGCCTGAGCGCCCTCGCGCAGGACGACGGCCGCCGCGACCTCCTCGCCGAGTTTGTCGTGCGGCAGCGCGAAGGTCACGCACTGCTGGACCGCGGGATGGTCCATCAGCACTTCGTCCACCTCGCGCGGCGAGATCTTCTCGCCGCCGCGATTGATGATCTCTTTCAATCGTCCGGTGATGGTGATGTAGCCCTCCGCATCCATCACGCCCTGGTCGCCGGTGCGGAACCAGCCGTTGCTGAAGGCTTCGCCGTTGGCCTTGGGATTGTTCTCATAGCCGGACATCACATTTAGACCGCGAATCGCGATCTCTCCAGTGGCCCCTGCGGACAGGAGATTGCCCGCGGCGTCGATCACGCCGACCTCGGGCCCCGCGGCTAGTCCGACGCTACCCGGTTTGCGTTTGCCGGGCGGCAGCGGATTGCTGGTCATCTGATGAGCGGCCTCGGTCATGCCGTAGGACTCGATTACCGGCGCGCCGAAGACTTGTTCCAGCTCTTGGATGATCTGCGGCGCAAGCGACGATGACGACGAGCGTATGAAGCGTAACGGGTTCGCCTTGATGATTTCGGCGTTCTTGGCGGCACGCGAGAGGATCGTCTGGTGCATCGTAGGAACCGCCGTGTACCACGTGGGGCGAGCTTCGGCCATCCAGGAGAAGAAGCGCAACGCGTTGAAGCCGCTGGTGCAGCACACTTCGCTACCCGCCGACAGCGGAGCCAGCGTCCCGGCGATCAGGCCGTGGATGTGGAACAGCGGCATGATGTTGAGCCCGCGGTCCGCCGAGGTGAGCGCGAGCGTCTGGCGGATATTGCGGGCGGAGGCGCAGACATTGCGCTGCGACAAGGGCACGATCTTCGGGCGTGACGTCGTTCCGGAGGTATGCAGCACAAGCGCGATGTCATCGGGCGCGGCGGGCCCCATCCGGTCGGCCGCCGGTAAGGCGAGCCCGTCGGGAAATTCCAGGACGAAGCTGCCTGCGCCTTTGTCTGCCGCGGTCGCGAGTCGCACGATCGGAATATCGAGTTTGCGCGCCACGTCGGCGGCAGGGGAGGACTTGTCGCGCTCGATGACGAGAATCTTGGCGTTGAGATCGGTCAGGTAGAACTCGAACTCCTCCGCCCGATACACCGGATTCAGAGGTGCAGCGGTTGCACCGGCCGCGACGCACAGGAATGCAGCGGCCATCTCTGGACCGTTGTCCAGCACGATCGCGACGCGGTCGTTCCGGCCCACACCGTGGGCGTTGAGCGCAGCAAGCGTTCTGGCCGCAAGCGCGCGCAGCGCGCGATAGGTGAGAGGTGCGCCGCCGGGGGCGCTTAGAGCAGTCGCATCGGGGGCGCCGGCTTCCAGCAGCGCGCCTACGGTGGTGGCGGTGTTGCTCATTTGAGTTCCCTCTAGGACTTGATCGCAAGCTTGCCGTGCTGCGCGTTCAGAGTCTTCGCCAGCAGGCTGGCGCAGGCGTATACCGCGCTGATGTAGGGTGTCGGTGTTGCCGTCAGCGCGCCTAACTCCACCACCGAGCCAACCAGCGCTTCGATCTCGATCGCTCGGCCTTGCTCCACGTCCTGCAGCATCGAGGTTTTGTGCGCCCCGACATTCTCCGCCCCTGCGATCCTGCGCTCGATGCTGACCCTGAACGTCACGCCGAGCTTCTTGGCGACGGCCTCGGCCTCAGCCATCATGTGAGTCGCCAGCTCGCGCGTGAGCGGGAACTGGCAGATGTCGACCAGCGTCGCGTGCGTCAGCGCGCTGATCGGGTTGAAGCTCAGGTTACCCCACAGCTTCAGCCAAATCTCGCTGCGGATGTCGCCAATGACGGGGGCCTTCAATCCCGCTTTCACCAGGCTTGCCGCGATGGCCTCGATGCGCGGCGTAGTCGACCCGTTCAGCTCGCCCAGAGTAAAGCGATTCCCCTCCACCACCTGCACGACGCCGGGGGACACCAGGTTGGCGGCCGGATACACGACGCTTCCGATGAGCCGCGCCGGATCGATGTTGCGCCCGATGGTGCCATCCGGGTCGGCGCTTCGCACCGGGTGTCCTTCGTACTCACCGCCGTGCCGGTGAAAGTACCACCAGGGAATGCCGTTCTGCATCGTGACGATAGCGGTCTCGGCGTGACACGCATGGCGCAGCTCCGGCGCGATCGCAGCGACCTGGTGCGCTTTGACCGTCAGCAGCACGGTATCGTGCGGGCCGGCCTCGCTCATCTTCTCCACGGCGCGCGCGCCGGTCGCACGCGATTCGGTCCCGTCCTCGGCGATCAACTTCATCCCGCTGGCCCGGATGGCCGCGAGATTTGCCCCGCGCGCGATGAATGTGACCTCTTCGCCAGCGAGCGAGAGCCGGGCGCCGAGGTATCCGCCGATGGCGCCGGCGCCGACGACCGCGATTCTCATGCGATGCTCCGCGCACCCGAGTTCATTGCCGCAAGTGTAGCCGAAGACATCGCCGGAGGCCCCGCTGGCGCATCGCGAGTGCAGCTCCCGAACCTCGGGGACTCGCGCGGCTAACGCGTGCGGCCGCGACCCGTACGAGCCCGCAGCGGCTTGAGCAGGAGCAAGGCCATGAAGGCCGCAATGAGGTTCATGATGCTGGCCGCCAGGAAGACGGTGTGCCATCCCCCGCTCGATGCACTGAGCACGCTGGTCAGCGGCACGAGCAGCGCGGCGGTTCCCTTGGCCGTGTAGAGCAGCCCGGCATTGGCCGCCGCGTAGCGCGTGCCGTAGATGTCGCAGCAGGTGGCGGGAAACAGGCTGTAAATCTCGCCCCAAGCGAAGAACACCAGTCCGGACAGCACCACGAAAGCCGTCGGGTCGCGTCCGAACCGGCTGAGAAGCAGGATGCCGATCGCCTCCAGCGAAAAGGCGATGAACATCGTGTTCTCGCGGCCGATTCGGTCGGAGATCCAGCCGAAGAAGGGGCGCGTGACCCCGTTCAGAACACGGTCGATCGACAAAGCGAAGGTCAGCGCCGGAAGCGTCAGGCCCAGAATGCTCACCGGCACCTCGGCGATCCCGAAATCCCTCGCGATGGGGGCGAGCTGGGCGGTGGCCATCAGGCCACCCGCCGCCATCATCACGAACATCGCGTACAGGATCCAGAAGGCGGGCGTGGCGACCATCTGAAGCGGGCTTCGGTCGTGCAGCGTCAACGGGACAGCCGCCGCAGCGCGCGTCGCTTCGATCGGACCCCGGGCGGGTTGCCTCAGCAGCCAACCGAGAACGAAGACGACCAACCCCTGCCCGATGCCGAAATAGAGAAACGTCGCCTCGAAACCGCTCGCCTTGATCATCGCTGCGATCGGAATCACCGTGAGCGCCGAGCCCGCCCCGAAGCCCATGGCGGTGAGACCAGCCGCCAGGCCGCGGCGGTCCGGAAACCAGCGCAGCGCGTTGCCCACGCAAGTGCCATACACGGCGCCGGCACCGACGCCCCCAATCGCGGCGGCGACATACAGCAGCCCCAGCGAATCGGCCACAGAGTTCATCACCCAGGCCAGGCCGACGAGCAGCCCTCCGGCCACGGCGACCGGGCTCGGCCCGAACCGGTCGACCAGGTAGCCTTCGATGGGCACCAGCCAGGTTTCGGCGAGCACGAAGATGGTGAATGCGACCTGTATCGATGCCTTCCCCCAGTGGAACTTGTCGGCGATGGGGTTCACGAACAGGGTCCAGCCGTACTGAAGATTCGCGATCATCGACATGCAGACGATCCCGATCGCGAGCTGCACCCAGCGGCGCGCCGATGAGACGCGGACGGAGCCGGTCACGGCATGCGAGGCAGTCTTCATGCCCTTGCCCAGCTTGCGGAAGCGGTCGATTCGGTTATTGCGCCGATCAAGTGGAGCGCTTGCGTTTTGTGCTCCTGCGTATGGGCGGTGCTTCCGGGAATGCCCCGCTGTCGAATGCGGCGCAATAGGCCCGCCAGTCTTGCTCGGTCTGCCGCCCGCACTCGAGGGCCAGTGCAAGCATCTTGTCGCGCCGTTTGCGCTTGCCCCAGTACGCGATGAGCTCATCCGCGGTGGCGGAGCCTTCGAGCCCGCTGCTGCGCAGTTGGCTCCAGGCGGTCAAGTGCGCCATTGTGACCAGGGTTTGCTCGAGAAGAGCGAGATCGCCCTTCC
>DATJVW010000108.1:0-13419 GCA_035501675.1 Burkholderiales bacterium | reverse complement strand
CATCGAGGGCGGCCGCCTGAACCTGGTGCCGGTGGATTACGTGGTGGACGCGATGGATCACATCGCTCACAAGAGCGGTCTCGACGGGCGATGCTTTCATCTGACCGACCCGGATCCGCGCCGGGTGGGCGATGTGTTGAGCATTTTCGCGCACGCCGGTCACGCGCCGCCGCTGAGCCTGCGGCTGAACGCCCGGATGTTCGGGTTTATCCCGGAATCGCTGCGCCGGGAGATCGCGGGGCTGACGCCGGTGCGGCGGATCGGCGAGCAGTTGATGAAGGACTTCGGCTTGCCTCCGCACATCATGACGTTCGTCAACTATCCGACGCGCTTCGACTGTCGCGAAGCGCAGCAAGCGCTGGCCGGAACCGACATCCGCGTCCCGCCGCTCGAGGGGTATGCATGGAAGCTGTGGGACTACTGGGAGCGCCACCTGGATCCCGAGCTGTCCCTCGACAAGACCCTGAGCGCAGCGGTCAAAGGAAAGGTTGTACTGATCACCGGCGGCGGGGCCGGAATCGGGAAGGCCGCCGCACTCAAGATTGCCGCCGCGGGCGCGACGCTCATCGTCGTCGATCGTGAGGAGGAGCGGTTGCGCGCCCTCGGAAAAGAGGTGGAGGATGCCGGCGGCAGGATCGCGACCTATCTTTGCGACCTCACCGAGTTCGACCAGTGCGATCAGATGGTCAAGAAACTCCTGGAGGAGCACGGCGCGGTGGACGTCCTGGTCAATAATGCCGGCCGCTCGATCCGCCGCTCCATCGAGCATTCCTTCGATCGCTTCCACGACTTCGAGCGCACCATGCGACTCAACTACTTCGGCGCGCTGAGGCTGACCCTGGGACTGCTTCCGGCAATGCAGAAGAAGAAGGCGGGGCATGTCATCAACGTCTCGTCCATCGGCGTTCTCACCAATGCCCCGCGCTTCTCCGCCTACGTGGCGTCGAAGGCGGCGATGGACGCCTTCGCCCGCTGCGCGGCTTCCGAGTTCGCCGACGACGGCATCGCCTTCACCACCATCAACATGCCGCTGGTGCGCACCGCGATGACGGCGCCGACCAGGATCTACGAGCAAACCGAGATGTTGACGCCGGAACAGGCGGCCGATCTGATCGTGAAGGCCATCATCGAGCGGCCCGATCGCATCGCGACGCGGCTCGGCATCTTTGCCGAGGTGGTGCACGCGGTGGCGCCAAAGATTTCCCACATCGTCATGAACACGGCGTATCGCATGTTCCCGGAGTCGGCCGCGGCGCTCGGGCTCAAGGACGCGGCGGCCGAACCGCAGCTGTCCCCCGAGCAGATCGCGTTCTCACAGCTCGTGCGCGGCTTTCACATCTGAGTCTGCGGCGACGATCTCTTCGCACAGGCGCTTGGCTACCGCGCCGGAGAACAGCAAGGAGAGATGGCCGATGCGCGCGAGCGGGACATTGGTGGCCTGAGCGAGCACCGGGCTGTCCTGTGGGGCGACGAAGTTGTCGTGACGCGTGAAGACGGAAACGATCGGCACGCGCGGCGGCTCGCTCTCGTGGCGGTTCAGCGCCGACAACCAGAGGCTTCCGGGCCGCATCTGTCGAGCGGCCTTGCCCACGCCCCAGTACGCGAGCCCGCTGCCGTGATGCGGCGAGCCGAGCGTGATCAGCTTCGCGATCCGGCCGGGTCCGGCGAAGCTCTGCAGGCAGGCGCGTGCGACCAGGCCGCCCATGCTGTGGCCAATGAGCACGACGCGCGCAGCCCCGGTGGCCGCACAGACGCTATCGATGTGCTCTGCCAGCTGCCGCGCGAAATCATCGATGCTGCCGAAAGGCGGCTCGACGTCGATGGCGAACGTGCTGGGCACGCCGTGGGCCTTCAGGCGCCGCCGCATCCACCACCACACCGCGGCGTTACAGTAGATTCCGTGAACCAGGAGCGCGGGCGTCGCCCTTTGCGCGGTGCGGCTCCGGCTGGGACGCGGCAACGCCCAGCGCTCGAGAGGCTGCAGAAGCGTGAACAGCGCGACGAACGCGAGGAACTCGAGCCCGACGATTCTGAGGATCGCGGGCAGGCCAAGACCAATGCCTTCCTGGCTCTGCCCCCTGTATAAGTAGGCGAGAATGAACGTCGTGGCCACCACTGCAGCGCGAACCGCGAGCGCGATCGCCGTTGCAAGGAGCACACACGACAGGGGGCTCAGACCTGCGTTGGAGGAGAGCCACAGGCCAAACAGCGCATAGAGCGCGAGCTCCACGGCAAGCAGGGCGGCGAGGATTCGAGCCACCATCGGCGTCGAGCGTGGTCGGGTCGGTTCCGGGATTTCTACGTCTGACGCCTCACCCGCCGGCGCCGACCGGTCGGCGACTGAGCCCGCGGCGGCGCCGGCGCTTGACCATCCGGCCTGCCGCCTGCATCCTGCCCAGATCCTCGGTCGACCGTCCGCCTGGCCCCTTGCCGTTCCCTCACACGCGCGCATCTGTTGGACGTTGCTGCGCGCTCCGGGCGGCCGTCCTCGGGCTCCTGTGTGTATTGCTGCTCGGCGCCGCTCCGGCGGCGGCCGGGATCGCCATTTCCGTGGAAGCCGGAAGAGGCGAGTCTGTCGACGTCTGGGGCGTCGGACTGGCTTGGACCGATCTTCACACCTGGCACCTGGGCGGGCATGTCGACCTCAGCCTCTCCCTGCTCGGGCGCCTCGACCACTGGCATGGCACCGAAGCGAACGCGGCGGTCACCGATCTCTGGGATGTGAGCGCCACTCCGGTGCTGCGGCTGCAGCCCGCCGAACGCTCGGGTGTCACCCCGTTCCTGGACGTCGGCATCGGCGTGAGCCTTCTCTCCCAAACAAGCATCGACTCGCGCTACCTCAGCACCCACTTCCAGTTCAACGAGCTGATCGGGCCCGGCGTGCGTTTCGGCGGACGTGGCCAGTATGAACTGTCCCTGCGCGTCCAGCACACGTCGAACGGCGACATCAAGGAGCCCAACAATGGACTGACGTTCCGGACCATCGTGTTGCAGTACGTTTTCCGGTGAACAGCGGCCGTGCTTCGGCCCCAGGCTGGGCGCGCAGAGGTTTATCATGCAAACTTGGCGGGTCCGCCACGAGCCGGGCGGCTCCGACTCCCCTTGTCCAAAGGATGACAACTTGGCTAAACCCAACTATCAGTACGAAAAGCGCCAGAAAGATCTTGCCAGGAAGAAAAAACAGGAAGAAAAGCGGCAACGCAAGTTGAACAAAGGCACCGCGCAGCCGCAGGAGGGCCCGACTCAACCTCCGGGCGAGGGCAATACGACCCCTGAGTAAGCAGGGGTTTGCCGCTCCCGCGGAGGCGGGCGCGACCGGCGCTGAGCCCAGTGGCCGGACGGCGCGTCGTCAGAGGGGCGGGAGGCGGACCCCGATCTGCTCCAAAATCCCGCGCGGAGCCCCTCCGGGGACAACCTCGGGGCGGATCATGACGATCCGCTCCCCGGCGACCCGATAGAAGAAGTAGTGTTCCGGGATCTTGACCTTCCGCCCGGTCGGGGCGACGGGGTCGAGGCCGGGCATGGCGAACACGCCCTGGTGCGTGCCCCCTTGGCGCCACTTCACCGCGATCAGGTCTGCTCGCCACTGCGGCGCGTCGTGGTCGTAGTGCCAATCGGGAAAGCCGGTGTACAGCGCGTTCAGCATCTTCAGGAACTCGGCCTTGTTCAGGGTGCGGCTGGCCGAGACGAACGCGAGGTCCTCGGAAACCGTGTCCGCGATCTTGCGCACGTCGTGGGCCTTGAGGCCTTCGATGTAGGTGAGCAAGACGGGCGGGATGGCGGTCGGGCTCACGCGCTCCACCTCCGTCGCCGTGGCTTCAGCCTCCGGTCTCCTCCTTCTTCAGTTTCTCCCACAGCGTCGGATCCTTGAAGAACGCCTGAGCCCTGCGTTCGTTCGTTTCCGGATCCTGCAGGAACAGCCGCTTGGCCCGCTCGCTGCTGAAGCAGTACAGCTTGTCCTGCGGCGAGATCCAGACCACCGAGCAACTGGTCGGCAGCGAGTTGCCCAGCGATGCGCTCATGGCGCAACGGCCTCCCCCTTCGGCCTCCGGATCGGCCGCTTGCGCCCAAGTGGTAGAGGCGAGCAGGGCGGCGAACACGATGTGCTTCCAGCTTCGCATGAGGGTCTCCTTCTGAATTTGGCCTCGCCCGCGCCCGTCGCCGGAAGCGCTCGCGACGACGCCCGCATTACGAGGCCGGGTTCTCCGCTTGCAGTATCGGTTCAAAATCGCACATCGCGCAACCACCGCGTTGGCGAGCTCGCCGGACGACGTGAGGCCACCGACCCTCAGCGCAGCCGGTCGCGCAGTAAGTACGGCTCCAGGGTCATCGCCAGTCCGGCCACCAGCATCGCAAAGCCGCCCCACATGAGCGGCAGAAACAGCGTCTCGATCTTCTGCTTCACCTGCAGCCTCACCTGAGCGACCGGGACACGCGGCGTGCCCACTTCCTCCAGCAGGAACTCGTAGGCTCCCGGATAGTAGACTTCGAGCCGGCCGGCTTCCACGGTCGCCTTTGCGTCGGGCGCCAGCGTAACCCGCAGCGAGCGCTCGAAGATCGGCTGGTCCGATTGCAGAAGCGTGACCTGGTACTCGTCGGTGGCCCTGGGCGCTCCTGAGCTTCCGGGCGCGGCCTCGAAGGTGAGACGAAAGGCGATGCGGTTCATGCCCGGATCGAGCGTGAGCGTCAGCGGCCGATACACCTGCCCGCGGACGAAACGCAGGATGGAGCCGTCCGGCAGGGTCCAGCGGTTGGCGCGCTCGCTCAGCGTGAAGGTCTCACCCGCCTCGCCGCTCAAGTCTTCGCAGAAAAAATAGTAGGCCGGGCCCAGCAACAACCCCATCATGAGCAGGAGGGGGCCGTAGCGCCTCACTGGCTGACGAAGTAGAACCCGATGGGCACGGTCAACGTGACTTCGCGTCCCTTCAGCTGGTCGGGCACGCGTGCAGGAGGCGCACGCATCACCATGCGCAGCGCCTGCTCGTCCAGCACCTGAAAGCCGCTGGTGTGGCCCACCGACACGCGTTTCATCGTCCCGTCCGCGCCCACCACGACCTGCACCAAGGTTGTCCCGCTCCAACCCATCTGGCGTGCCTCCCGCGGGTAGTCGGACTCCCGAGTCTGTTTGCCGATGTTGCGCACCAGCTCCACTTCCAGCGCGTGCGTGGCTTGCTGATCGCTTACCCCGTCAGGCGCGGCGGCCGGAATCGACGCGCACTCAGCGCCATCCGGCCGTAGCGCGTCGGACTGCTCACCGGTCGCGGCGCCGGCCTCGCTCGCCGCCCCTTCGGACGTGCCGCACCCGGTCCCCGTTACGACAATGGAATCGTCGGCGGGCGCCGGCTGAGCCAGGCACAGCGCCAGTGCCGCTAGAAAGAGGTGAGTTCTCATCGCGTGTCGGTCATGGTCGCCGGCTGGCTGTTCGCCAGTATAGCCGCCCGGGTGTCCGCGCTTGGACGCGCGCGACCCAACCCAGTAAAGCCCGGAAACCCGAACGCCACGAGAGCAGAATCCAGGCCAGGCTTCCGGATTGCGCTGACGCGAAAATCAGGGACGTGGGCTCAACGACCTGGTCCAGCTCGGGGTGAATGCCTTCAACCGCTCCATCGCACCCACCAGCTGCGCGCGGATCCCGGGCTCCCAGGCCGAGTGCCCGGCGTCCGGGACCACGATGTATTCGGCCTCCGGCCAGGCGCGGTGCAGGTCGTCTGCGCTGACCGCCGGGCAGACCATGTCGTAGCGGCCCTGTACGATCACCGCCGGAATCTTGCGCAGGCGGTGCACATTGTCCAGCAGCGCGTTCTCGGGGAGGAAGGCGCGCCCTCTGAAATAGTGCGCCTCGATGCGCGCCAGTCCCAGCGCCACGTGGTCGCCCGAGAAGTAGGCCACGGTCTCGGCGTTCGGCAGCAGAGTGGAGCAACGGCCTTCATACAGACTCCAGGCCCGCGCCGCCGGCAGGTGCACTGCCGGGTCCGGGTGGTCGAGACGCGATGCGTAGGCCGCCAGCAAATCGCGCCGTTCCGGCTCCGGGATCGCCTCAACGAACTCGCGCCACGCTTCAGGGAAGATGCTGCGCAGCCCGTAGAGGAACCAATCGACCTCCTGTTGGCGGCACAGGAATATCCCGCGCAACACGAGCGCAAGGCAACGTTCGGGACAGGTCTGCGCGTAGGCCAGCGACAGGGTGCTGCCCCAGGACCCTCCGAACACCATCCAACGCTCGATGCCCAGATGCGCGCGCAGCTTCTCGATGTCGGCGACCAGGTCTGGCGTGGTGTTGTCGATCAGTTCGCCGTGCGGGGTGGATCGCCCCGCGCCGCGCTGGTCGAAAAGCACGATCCGATAGAACGCCGGGTCGAAGAAGCGCCGCTGGCCCGGGCTGGTGCCCGCTCCAGGCCCGCCATGCACGAAGAGCACGGGCACGCCGTGAGAGGTGCCGGATTGCTCCCAGTACAGGGTGTGGCGAGCGTCGACCGGAAGCATGCCGGATTCGAACGGCTCGATCTCAGGGTGCAGCTCGGTACGCGGCGTAGAAGCGACGTCGTTCATCTCGTCGATGGGGGGTAAGAGATGCGCACAACGAGCAGGATCCCGCTACAGGCGCCGGACCGTGTAGCCCCTCTTGCGCAGCAGCTCGACGATGCCGGTGTCGCCGAGCAAGTGTCCCACACCCACCGCCACCAGCGTCGGTTCGCTGCCCGCCAGCATGACTGCAATCTTGTCGGTCATTTCGCGGTTGCGCGCGTCATAGAGCTGCTCGCGCAGCTCCTGCGCCTGCACTGCCGGCAGTTCCTCCATTTCCTTGTTCACCAGCTCCCAGAGATGCTTCTCGTCGCCCACCCTCCAGGACGAAACGAGGTCGCGGATATCTGCGCTGAGGCTCCCGCTCATGATGTCGTCCACGGCCGAGCGCAGCATCGCTTCCTGGAGCTCGGGGGAGAAGCTGCCGAGCAGGGCGAGCTGCCCGGCGATCGACTCCAGCTCGACGATACGCTTGCCGTCCTGCTTCGCGCGCTGAGCGAGATGGATGTCGAGGCCGAGGCCGGGGTCGTACCCCTGTCGCCCGACTTCCATCATGGCGAGCGTCATCGCCAGGAGCTCCGGCCGCATCACCTCGGCGTACTCGACCGGCAAACCGATCGCAGGCAGCGCCTTCCTCAGCTCACCCATCAGCTGTGGCGAGATGTGGTGCGCGAGACTGTCGGGTGGCGTGTAGGTCGCGCGCTGTGTGGCCGCCAGCACCGTGGAGGGGTCGGTCGGGTCGGCCTCCAGCGCCAATACGCGTGACGCCGAGTATGCCCTTTCCACCGCCGGGCTCAGAGGGTACAACTTGCGCGCGCCGACATGAACGGTGCCAAATAGATATACGGTGTTGCTGGGCGAGCGCACCTCCCAGATCAGCGGCGTGCTGCCGTTCTGGGCGTGTGCCGCCAGCGCCGGAAGCGCGATGCAGGCGGCGGCCACAGCCCGCCGCGCGAACTTTCTCAGGATGTATGTGAAGAACGACATCTCGCAGTTGCCGAGGCGCACGCGAATGCTCGCAGTCTAACAGAGGCGCCGCGCCGGCTGGGCGCGGGCGCAAGGGTACAATCCGTGTTATCGCCCCGGCCAGCGGGTGTGATCGTTGTGGAAAACCGAACCGTACAAACCCAAAACCTCGACGGTCCGTTCGCGCGTCCGGGCAGGATCGACCAAGGACATGATGGAAGATTTATTCAGAAAGGCAGCGCTCGACTATCACCGGCTGCCCAAGCCGGGAAAGATCGCGGTAACCCCCACCAAGAACCTGATCACACAGCGCGACCTGGCGTTGGCCTACTCGCCAGGCGTCGCAGCGGCGTGCGAGGAGATCGTCGCGGACCCGGCCCGCACGCGCGACTACACCGCACGCGGCAACCTCATCGGCGTGATCACCAACGGCACCGCGGTGCTCGGGCTGGGGGCGATCGGCCCCGACGCGGCCAAGCCCGTGATGGAAGGCAAGGCCGTGCTGTTCAAGAAGTTCGCCGGCATCGACGTGTTCGACATCGAGATCAACGAGCGGGATCCGGAAAGGCTGGTGGACATCGTCGCCAGCCTGGAGCCTACCTTCGGCGGCATCAACCTCGAGGACATCAAGGCGCCCGAGTGCTTCTACGTCGAGCGCAAGCTGCGCGAGCGCTTGAAGATCCCGGTGTTCCACGACGACCAGCACGGTACCGCCATCATCGTGGGCGCAGCGGTGCTGAACGGCCTCAAAGTCGTGGGCAAAGACATCGGCAAAGTCAACCTCGTGTGCTCGGGCGCGGGTGCGGCGGCGCTGTCCTGCCTCGACCTGTTGGTGGGCCTGGGTCTGCCGGCCGAGCACATCACCGTCGCCGACATCAAAGGCGTCGTATACCGGGGACGGGTCGAGGAGATGGACGAGTACAAGGCGCGTTACGCGAAGGACACCAAGGCGCGAACGCTGGCTGAGATCATTGCGGGCGCCGACATCTTTCTGGGCTTGTCGGCGGGCGGCGTCCTCAAGCCGGAGATGGTCCAGAAGATGGCGCAACGCCCGCTGATCCTCGCGCTCGCCAACCCGAACCCGGAGATCATGCCGGAGGACGCCAAAGCGGTGCGCCCCGACTGCATCATCGCCACGGGGCGCTCGGACTATCCGAACCAGGTCAACAATGTTCTGTGTTTTCCCTTCATCTTCCGCGGGGCGTTGGACGCGGGGGCGACCACCATCACCGAGGCCATGAAACTCGCATCCACGCAGGCCATCGCCGAGCTGGCGCAGCAGGAGCAATCGGACGTGGTCGCCCTGGCCTACCGCGATGCCAACCTCTCGTTCGGTCCGGAGTACCTGATCCCCAAACCCTTCGACCCGCGGTTGATCGTGAAAATCGCGCCCGCCGTGGCGAAGGCGGCGATGGACAGCGGCGTGGCGAGCAGGCCCATCGCCGACCTCGGGGCCTACCGCGATCAGCTCGTCCAATTCGTCTACCACTCCGGCCTGATCATGAAGCCCGTGTTCGATGCGGCCAAGGAGAGGCCCAAGCGCGTGGTGTACTGCGAGGGCGAAGATCAGCGCGTGCTGCACGCGGTGCAGACGGTGGTGGACGAGGGCCTGGCCCGGCCGATCGTGATCGGGCGCCCCGAGGTCGTGAACCCGCGGCTGGAGAAGCTGGGCCTGCGTGTGCGCCCCGGCCGCGACTTCGAGCTGGTCAATCCCAACAGCGACCCGCGCTTCCCCGGATACTGGCAGCTTTACCACAACCTCATGCAGCGCAAGGGCGTGTCGGTGGAAGTGGCCAAGCGCGAAGTCATCAGGCGCCCAACGTTGATCGGCGCGCTGATGGTCAGGCAGAACGAGGCGGACGCCATGCTCTGCGGCACCTACGGCGAGCACAGCACCCACCTCAACTACATCGCGAGCGTGATCGGCCTCAGGCCCGGCGTCAAGCAGTTCGCCGCCATGAACCTGCTGCTGCTCGACGAGCGCACCCTGTTCATCTGCGACACCTACGTCAATCCCGATCCGAGCGCGGAGCAGCTCGCCGAGATCGCGCTGCTCGCTGCGGAAGAGGTGCAGCGCTTCGGGCTCACGCCCAAGGTCGCGCTGCTGTCGCATTCCAACTTCGGCAGCGCGCGCACCCCCTCGGCACACAAGATGAGCCGCGTGCGCGAGCTGCTGGACCAGTTGGCGCCGCAACTGGAAGTCGAAGGCGAGATGCATGGCGATGCTGCGCTCTCAGCCGAGATCCGCCTGCGGCTGTTTCCCAACTCGCGGCTCAAGGAGGAGGCCAACCTGCTGATCATGCCCACGCTGGACGCCGCCAACATCTCCTTCAACCTCCTCAAAGTGATCGCCGGCGAGGGCATCACCGTCGGGCCCATCCTTCTGGGCGCAGCCAAGGCCTGTCACATCCTCACGCCCACCGCGACGGTGCGCCGATTGGTCAACATGACCGCTCTGGCGGTGGTAGACGCCGCGTCCCACAGGTAGCTATGCTGATCGTCAGCGCCCGGGGCGCGGCGCAAACTTGAAAGGAGAGCCGAGTGAGAGTCGGAATACTGGGATCGGGCGCCGTGGCGAAAACGCTGGCTGGCGGTTTTGGCAAGCACGGTCATGACTTCATGTTGGGGACACGCACGCCGGCCAAACTGGCGGATTGGGCGGCGCAGATCCAGAAGGGGCGCGTGGGCAGCTTTGCCGACGCGGCTGCTCTGGTGCATCCCCGGAGTCCTGCGTAACGACTGGACTCATGCGTTCAAGCTGCTGAGCTAGACGGCGCGAAGAGGCGAGGCAGGTATGCCGGCGCCGCCAATCATCCGGACTGCGCGCCTTGTGCTGCGGCCGTTCGCGCCGGACGATGCCGCTGCGCTGTCGGAGCTCGCCGGGGCATTCGAGATCGCGGATACGACGATCTCCATCCCGCACCCGTATCCGCTCCAGGTTGCGGTCGACTGGATCTCGGGGCGCGGACGGGAGCCGCATGGCGGCGGGGCGGTGAGCTTCGCGATCGACGAAGCCGTCTCTGGGCGGCTCGCCGGGTGTGTCGAGCTGCGAGACATCGACGCCGAACACGCGCAGGCGGAGTTGGGCTTCTGGATCGGGAAGCCCTTCTGGCGCCGCGGCTACGCTTCCGAGGCCGGCAAGGCGGTGGTGCGCTTCGCCTTCGAGTCGCTCGGCCTCAACCGGATCTATGCCTTCCACATGGCGCGCAACCCCGCGTCCGGCAGGGTCCTGCTCAACTTGGGGTTGCAGCGGGAGGGCGTTTTGCGCCAGCGCGTGCGCAAGTGGGGGCGCTTTGAGGACGTGGTGTCCTACGCCGTGCTGCGCAGCGACGCCATTCCCGGCTGACGAGTTGACGCAGAAAGGGCGCGGGAACGTGCACGGCGCAGCAGTGTGGATCGACAGACAGCTGCCGGAAGGCGACGAGCTCTTCCTCGACCACGTCGGTTATTTCGTCGCCGATCTCGAAGCGGCGGCGCATCACCTCGAGCGCCTGGGATTTCAGGTCTCACCGCTCAACGTCCAGTACAACGCCGACGCGCGGGGGGATCTGGCCCCGACAGGCACCTCGAACCGTCTGGCACTGCTTGGCTGTGGATTCATCGAGGTGCTCGCCGCCACCGGTGAAACCCCGCTCGCCGACCAATTGCGCAGCGCGGTGGCGCGCTACCAGGGCTTGCACCTCGTCGCGCTGGCGCACACTGATATGCCGGCACAGCGCAGCCGGCTGATCGAGGCCGGATTCGCGATGCAGGACATCGTCAACCTGCGGCGTCGTGTAGCGACTCCGGAGGGCGAACGTCGGATAGCTTACTCGGTCCTGCGTACCGAGCGCGGCCAGATGGCGGAAGGCCGCGTGCAGATGCTGACCAACCATACGCCGGAACTGTTGTGGACCCCGGGGTCGACGGTGCATGAGAACCGTGCCGACGCGCTCACGGATCTGCTGATCTGCGTCGGCGACCCGGTCGAGGCGGCTTTGCGCTATAGCCGCTTCGTCGGGCGCCCGGCAAAGAGCGCCGATGGCTCGTCCGTCATCGCACTCGACCGCGGTCGCCTGCTGCTGGCAGGTCCGGGCGATGCTTCCGCAATCCTGCCGGATTTCACGCCGCCGGATCTACCCTATATCGCGGCGATCGCGTTGCGCAGCGCCGACATCGCGCAGACGCGCCGCGTGCTCGCCCGGGACGGCATTCGACCGATCGTAGCCACCGACGAGTTGATCTGCGTGGGCCCGCGCGAGGCGCTCGGGGGCCATATCCTGTTCCACGCGGCGTCGGTCGATGCGCCATGGCAGGCCCTGGCTCGCGCTCGGGGGTAGCCACGCGCACGTGGGGCCTCGTGCGGGATGCGCGGACAACTTCGAGCATCCTCGGCGCCCGCCGGGAGTACGATAAACGGAAGTGACCCAACCGTCTGTCGTCGTCAAAGGCGTTTTGAGAAAGGAGGCGTCGATGAGCGTGGTCGATTGGTATGTCGAGGGAGTGTCGTTCGGGAACTGCAACTGCTCGTACGGCTGCCCCTGCCAGTTCGAGGCCCTGCCCACGCACGGCCACTGTCGCGGGTTCGAAGTCCTGCGCATCGACAAGGGCTATTTCGGCGAAGTCAGGCTAGAAGGGCTCAAGGCCGCGATGTTTTACGCCTGGCCAGGCCCTATCTTCGAGGGAAAGGGCGAGTTGCAAGCCGTGATCGACGAACACGCGGACGCGCATCAGCGTGACGCGTTGGTCAAGATCCTGCACGGGGAGGAGACGGCCGAAGCTGCGACCCACTGGTGGGTCTTCCACGCCATGTCGGACAAGGTCCACGAGCCGCTCTTCAGGCCCATCGAGTACGACGTGGATGTGGGCGCCCGCACGGCCCGCGTGCGCATCCCCGGCGTGGTGGAATCCGTGGGCGAGCCGATCAGGAGCCCCGCCACTGGGGCAGAACACCGGGTTCGGATCGACATTCCCAACGGCATCGAATTCGAGTTGGCCGAGATCGGAAGCGCGACGACCAAGGCGACGGGCGCGGTGAAACTCGATCTGACCGCTACCTACGGTCAATTCAACGTTCTGCGGCATTCCGGCCGCGGCATCGTGCACGCCTAGGTCGAGTGACCCGCGTCAAGCGCAGCGCCCCCGGAGCATCGAATGTTGGAAGCAGAGGACCAGAGTGTGAGCGAGCCCGGAGTCAGCCCGGACGTCCAGTGCAGCGGTCTCCCCGGGCGTGTCGTGCCCGTGATCGATCGCAATCGCTGTGAAGGCAAGAGCGCGTGCGTGGAGGTCTGCCCCTATCACGTGTTCGAGTTGCGCATGCTCGCGCTGCATGAGCGGGCTGGGTTGTCGCCGCTTGGCAAATTGAAAGCGTGGTTCCACGGAGGAAGGCAAGCTTTCGCCGTGCGCTCGCAGGACTGCCACGCCTGCGGACGATGCGTAGCCGCCTGTCCCGAGCAGGCGATACGGCTGGCGCCGGCGCCAGCGGTTCCCTGAGTCCGGGGATGAGCGATCAAGACCTGCAGCGGCTGATCCGTCTGCTGGAAGAAATCCGCGACGGGCAGAAGTCGCAACTGGAGCGTCAGGCGGAGGCACTGGCGCTGCAACGCGAGCAGTACGCACGGGTGCGCAGCCAAGCCGAGCGCGCGGAGCGCATTCAGGACCGCGCGGAGCAGATTCAGATCAAGAGTGCACAGCTCGTCGCCGGCGCGCGCAAAGCCGTGATCATCCTCTTGCCCGTCGTCATTCTCCTCATCGTCTACGTTTCGTGGCTGCTCTTTCGCTGAGCCGCGCTCGCCTGACCGGCGGTCGATCGGCCGATTAGCCGTTCGACGACGCTCATTCGCTTGTCAGGAGCTGATGAAGACTCCAGAGTTCGCGGACTTTGTCGTCGAGCAATTTCAGCACCGAGGCTTGGCTGAGAAGTTGTCCGGCATCTGAAATTCTTAACTGATC
>DATJVW010000107.1:0-5471 GCA_035501675.1 Burkholderiales bacterium | reverse complement strand
AGACGCTCCTCGAGCTTCATCCGCTCGGCCTCCGCGCGTCGTCGCTCGGTGGTGATCATGTTGAAATGGCGTTTCACCTGCCGCAACCGCAGCAGGTACAGACCCCACAGCAATGCGATGAACGCCGCCACGCACAGCGCGCGGACCCAGTTCGTCTGCCAGTACGCGGGCGCAATCGAGAAATCGAGGGATGCGCCCTCTTCGTTCCAGACGCCGCTGTTGTTGGCTGCGATGACGCGGAAGCGATAGTTGCCGGGGTCGAGGTCGCTGTAGAACGCCTGCCGGCGATTGCCCGCGTCCTGCCAGTCGCGATCGCGGCCCTCGATCCTGTAGCGGTACTGATTCTTCCCCGGTGCGACCAGGCTGAGCGCGGTGTAGTCGATCTCGAGATCGCGCGTGAGCGGCGGAAGTCTGAGGTTAGGCGAGGCCTCGTAGGATTTGCGATCCGCCGTGATCCGCTCGATATGCACCGGCGGCGGGAGCGAGTTACGAGGAAGATTGCGAGGGTCTACTGTCATGGCGCCATCGGGAGTCGCAAACCACAGACGCCCGTCCGATGACTTGGCGACATTCGGGCTGAAGCTTCCTTCGCCGATGGTGTTGAGGACGCCATCGGAGGCGTCCAGGAGCAGCGTCGGGATCGCCGCGCGCGACGGGCCGCCTCGCGTGTGCGAATCGCTCCATGTGTCGAGATCGGAGCGCGCCACCCGCAGGAGGCCGCAGGCCGTGTAGAGCCAGGATGAACCGGCACCGTCATCGATCAATGCGTGGACGATGTCGCATGGCAAGCCGTCCTTGCTGCTCAGCGTCGTCAGCTGGCCATTCCTCAATCGGAGCAGGCCACCTTCCGTGGCCGCCCAGAGCGTCCCGTCGGGATCCAGGCGAAGGTCATGGACGGCCTGTTTGCCCGGGGCGCCTCCTGCGTATGAAGCGCGGATCTTCCCGTCGGCGAAGAAGGCGATTTCGCCGAGAACGGATCCGAGCCAGAGTCCACCGCGCGCCCGATCGAAGGCGATGCGCCACGTCTCTCCGATCCCGAGTTCCGCCCAGCCGAACGCCTTGATCTGGCCGTCCGGCGATATTCGAAGGAGACCGAGCTTGCGGTGCGCGATCCAGAGGTTGCCCTGATCGTCCTCGGTGACGCAGTTGAGGTGGCCAGGGGACACGCCGGGAATGGGCACGAACCGGTCGCTCTCCAGGTACCCGAGCCCGGTACTCGATCCGAGCCAGAGGCGCCCACGGTGATCCTCATAGAGAGAGCCCGACGTATCACTCGGGAGTCCCGCGATGGTGGTCTCACGAACGGCTTTCTCTCCAGCTGACATTTGCGCGGTTCCGCGCGCCGGCATGTCACCACGGTGTGCCGGCCCACGGTATACCGTCATTTCCCCGTCTTTCCTTCGATACAGCCCGGACGACGTCGCAAACCAGATGCTGCCGTCGACGGCCGGCAGAACGGCGCTCACCCTGCCATTCGAAAGACTCGGCTCGCCGGAAAACCTTGCCACCGCGACCTTCCAGAACTCGTCGAGTCCGTTTACCGTGGCCACCCAGATGTTGCCCTCGCGGTCTTCGAACATCCTCGAGACGTGGTCTCCCGAGAGGCCATCGGACTTCGAATAGGACTCGATGCTCCCCGCGTGGACGTACCGCAGGCCACTGTCGATCGTTCCAAGCCACAGACCGCCCTGCCTATCAGCGAGCACCCGCGGCGGTTGAACGTGCGGCACGACCCCGGGAAGTGGAAGCGCGCGGATTTCCCCTCCCGTGATCTGCTGGATTCCCTCGGGTGCTGAAACCAGCACTGCGCCACCAGGGCCGGAGGTCAAGTTCTGGAAGAATCCCGAGACGGGATCGTGCAGGGGATAGAGCTTTGGATGGTCGGATCGCCAGAGCCAAACTCCGCTCGATGACGCAAACCAAAGCTGTCCGGCGTCGTCCTCGTACAGGCAATAGATGCGCTGGCCCAGGCTGCCGTCCTCGCCGTAACAGCGCACAACACCGTCACGGATGGCGCAAAGCCTCCCGGTGGACGTGGCTCGCGACTCGGTGCCGGCCCAGACGGTTCCTTCGTGATCCACGAGCAATGCAAGCACCTCCTGCCCGGCAAGGGCCGGGTACTCGGTCAAGTTGCCGTCGCGCCAGCTGACGAGCCCACCGGTGGTGCTGATCCAGAGCGTTCCGTCACGAGTTGTCGCCAGCGAGCCTATCCAGTTGTCAGGAAGATGCCGACCTTCAGGCGGGCGCCAGCGAACCGCCTGGACACCGTCGAAGCGCCACAGTCCGGCGTGCGAGCCCAGCCAAAGGTAGCCGTCCGGCGTTTGGGCGATGGCGACGATGGGAGGAGGTACTGCAAATCCGTTGCCGAATTTCCAGGCCCGGTGGGCGTACTCGTCGAGGCCGAGCCTTGCTTCGCCGGCCAGCGCCGCCGAGCACGACAGGAGGAGCACGCAGAACGCTCGCGTCCGGATGCGCCACCGCGAAGGACGATGCATCACGCGTCGCTCAGAACTTCGCCGTGAGGGACACGCCATACACCCGCGGCTCGCCTGGAACGACGCTGAAGGTGTTCTGGGCAACGTTGAGCTGGCGCTTGACCTCCTTGTTCGTCAGATTCCTGCCGTACACGCTGACGGTGAAGGCCTGCCGAGGCGAGATCCACGTGGCACCGGCGTTCAGCAAAGCGTAGGACGACTGGCGGTCGTAGGCCGAGAACTGGTCGAGTTGCGATGCCGTCAGCTCGATGACGTCGTAGCCGGCCACGTAGCGCGCTTGCCCCCAGGGCTTGAGCGATGAACCGTTGGCGAAGAGGAACGCGTGCTCGTATTGCAACGAGGCGGTGAGCGGCGGCGTGCCCGGCAACCGCTTGATCGCGATGTAGCTGCGCTCCGAGGTCGTGCTGCCCGGCAGGTTCGGCCAGCTCTTGATCTCGGTGTCGTGCCAGCCCGCCCACAGCGTGACGCGGTCCCTGGGGGTTGCCAGCCAGTCGGCCTCGAGCTCGCCGCCGACATCGCGCAGCGGCACCGTGACCACCGTGAAGATCGGCGCCCCGCCCACCGTGTTGCCCAGTTGCGCAGCTTGCTGCCAGCCCTTGTAGTCGTAGTAGAAGAGGGTCGCGTTCAACTGCAGGCGATCGTCCAGAAAGCGGTTCTTGCTGCCGAGCTCGTAAGCGGTCAGGCGCTGCTGCTGGTAGGGCAGCTCGAGGTAGCTGACGGTGCCGTCGCCCTTGGGTTGCGGCGAGATCTGGATGTCTCCGGGAAGATAACCCGTCGACACCATCGCATAGACCAGGTTCTGCGGCGCGAGGTCGTAGGCGGCGCGCAGCTTGTAGGTGAGGTTGTCGAACGTGTTGCGCGTGAAAAAGGAGGAGGACACGCATGGCTGCGGCATCGCCCCGCCGTATGCGATGAGATTCGCGCAGGTGCCGAGGCTCTGCCCGTAGGGGTCGAGATTGGCATTGAAGGTGTAGGACGTCGATTGCTCCACCACGTTGCGATCGAAGCGGAAGCCCGCGGTGACCCGCAGGTCCGGCCGCAGCTCGTAAGTCTCCTCGGTGAATGCGGCATAGTCCTTGACGCTTCCGGCGCGGCCACTCGAGAAGATCTCTGCGCCAGCGACACCGGGCGTCATATCCGGGATGCCGCACGGGCCACACTGTGTCGCGCGCTCGACGATCGACGACGACGTGACCTGGTAGATGTTGGAATAGAAATTCGCGCCGAGCAGCCAGCTGAGCGGGCCCGCAGAGCGCGAAGCCAGCCGCAGCTCGTGCATGTTGAACCGCTCGGGCGGGTACTGCGAATAGACGTCGATAGGCATGAACGGCGGACCGACGATGTTGCTGAAGCCGCTCGACCGGTAGCTGTGCTCGCTGCCCACGTATGTCAGGCTGGCGGCGCCGAAGTCATAGTTGATGGTGGCCATGTACTGCGAGTAGTGGCGGTCGGCCGCACGTCGGACCGCCACGCCCGGGACAGCGTAGTTGATGGTGTCTGGCGCGCTCAGCACCTGGTTCGGGCCTCCGCTGTAGGTCTGGACCGTCGCGTAGGATGCGCTGAGCAGGACCGTCAGCTCGCTCGATGGCCGATAGAGCGCCTTGAGCCGTCCCTCGTAGTTGTTCAGCGTGCCTCCGTCGGGGTTCCACCAGAACCCGTGGCGCTCGTCCGCGTGGGCGGCGATGCGAAACGCAAGCGAGTCGCCAACCGGTACATTCAGGACCCCGGTCGCGTTGCGCAGGTCGGCGGTGCCGTATTCTGCATAGACGTCCGCACCAAAGCGCCTCAGCAGCGGGTCGTTCGTGTGGAAGGCGACGACACCCGCCGTGGCGCTTCGTCCGTAAAGCGTGCCTTGCGGGCCGAAAAGAATCTCCACGCGGTTGAGGTCGTAGTCCGCGCCGATCCCCTGGAAGACATCATCGACGTAGGTCGCGACGACCGCCGGGCCCGGTCGACCTCCCGTGGCCTGTGCGGCCATGATCCCGCGCATCGAGATGTTCTGGTGCGGATTGTCAGCAGACAGTTGGGGCGCCAGCAAGCCGTAGGTCACGTTCGGCAGGTCCTCGAGCATCTGCGGCACCGAAATGCGACCCTGCCCTCGGAGGCTTTGACCTGGCAAAACCATGACCGCGGCGGGGACCTCCTGCGCCTCCGCTGCCTGCCGCTCGCCTGTGATCACGACCTTCTCCAGCACGAGCCCTGGCTGGCCCGCCGGTTCGGACGCGGCAGTTTGCCCCGGGCTCGCGACTGCGACTTGCTGGACCTTGGCGGTGCCGCGATCGTCGTCCGCCGCATCTACGGCGGAGGATCCCAGCGCGATCCAGGCCATCAGAACCCGGGTCGCGATCGCGCCGGGTGCTCGCGGATGCAGCATGACATCCCTCGTTCTGCCCGCCGCATTCGGTGCCCAGCGTACTGGCGAGCTCGGTCGCTGGTGAACGGGCGCATTCTCTGTGATGACCCCGTGCGTCGTCACTCCCGAATGAAACCTGGCCGCTGCACCGTCGTGGCGCTCGTGCTTGAGACGACGTGACTCGTGCTCGCGCGCGGGCGGCCGGGTGCGCCGCTGCGCCGCGCTCGCCGCGCACCGTGGCGGGTGCACGGTCGGCCGCCGAGGCGTCGCTTCATGGCGGCGTGAGGCTGCGGTGCCTCGGTTACGCGCGGGTTGCGCTTGCGTTTCGACCGTAATCGGGCACGCGGCCAAGTGACTGCGGCCACCCGATCGCGGTCGAACAAGATGCCGACGCCTGAGCTGAAGAGCACGTTGCACAAGGAGCTGCTCGGAACCATTCGCGTGGTCTACGCCGGGCGGAGAGCGCTCTCGCCCACATCCTGTCGAAGCTCGGTGCCAAGGACCGCACCCACGCTGCGATGATCGGCTTCAAGCGCGGGATCATCGACTTGTAGCGGGAAAGACCACGAATCGAAAGAGGGTCTGGATTCCCTCGTTCTAGGCTTCCTGCGGGCACCGGGTCG
>DATJVW010000106.1:0-3345 GCA_035501675.1 Burkholderiales bacterium | reverse complement strand
AGCGCTAGGGCGTCCAGCCGGCCGGCGGGCAGCTTCTCGGCCGCCACCCGCGCGATGATCTTGCCGACCGTCTCCCAGCCGATGCGCATCAGCTTGGTGATCTGCGTCTGGTTCATCTGCTGCGCCAGCCACGCCGTGAGGTCGTCGAAATCGCGCGTGTAGCGCGCGCCGCCACGCGCCCACTCGACATGCTCGGGCAGATCGCCGCAGCCCGGGCAGTACAGCCGGCGCAGGCGGCACTCGATCACGCACCGGCCGCCGCCGACATCGAGATGGCGCCAGTGGGTGACGCGATGATCCTTGATCTTCAGACCGCGGGCGCCGCAGCCCGAACAGCGCGGCTGCTTGCGGCGCAGCGCGACGGTCACGATCATCCCCTCGGCGCCGAACCCCACATCCCTGATCCACGCGCCCGGCAGCCCGAGCATCCTGTTATATGCCGTGGTAACCCGCACGTCGCCCTCCTTGGCAGGCAGCTGAACATTGACAACCAGCAGACTGCCAGAAGGGCGGCGGCGGGCCGCCCAAGCGGCGCGGGCGAGCTCCTCGCGCGCACACGCCAGCAACCCGGGGGGCCGCGGCCGGTGCTCGGCGCGCCCTCGGTGTTTCCCCTGCCACGACTCGGCATGATGTTCGCGCGTGCCGCCGGGCCGTCAAGGTCAGGCCTTCGGCCCGCGCTCCGCGCGCCGCTGACGCGGCTCCCCTGACTGCCCGCCGGTCACGTGCAATGCTCCGCCGAAGTCGAGGCAGGGGGAGTCGCTGCCAGGCTCAAACGAGCGTCCGCGGGATGGCGGGGAACGTGCGCAACTTCCACGCCCATCCGGCCAGCCTTCCGGCAAGGACCTCGCGCAGCCGCGAGGCGTCGTCAAGGCCGGCCAGCAGCGCAACCCCAGCGAACGCGAAACCCTCAAGATTGCAGGAAGGTTCGGCAGATCACCCGGGCCATCGCCCCGCTACACCGCAACGATCGCCGACCACACACGTCGGCATCCGCCGACCGCCGCTCGACCGCCCCGAACTCCCGAAGTCACCCCCAAATGACGAGGAGTCCCGCATGGCGCACGTGTGGCGCAGGGTGTGCGGGCCGCGCGTCGCCGGCCGAGCCACCGGCCCGCCTGGTCCCTTTGTCTAATGTCATACGACAGGATTACAGCAAGCCGCGGCCCGACGGTCAATCCCGGCTGCTCGGCGTGCCAGAGCTTCCCCAACCAGAACGCAACGCGAAGCTGATGTCAGCGGACTGCCTGACGGAACAGTCGTATCGACCCCAGCCACCGCAGCGACCAGTTCTAACGGGAGCAGCGCCCCCGGACATGATCAGCCCACGCCTTGCGAAGAGCTCGCGCGTCGCGGCAGTCCTGCTTGGTGGTGGCGACGAGCGCCCCGGCGACATCGAGTCCAGACCTGCAACGCGCGGATAGCGGGTGCGCTGGGGCGCGACTATGGCTGCGTCACTTCCGGCCGAGTCGCAGGACGTAGTGCACTCGGCTTCCGACATTTGATGCGGCCGCCTTCTGAAATCGACAACCACGAGGTAGATCGCCGACGCCCAAATGCTATCCAGAGCAGCCCGCCGAACACTATCCACCAGCCCATGCCGCTGTCCCAATGCCAAGGCCCCATCAGTCACTCCTTTCCGTCCGAATTGCGGGCGCGCCTGCTCTTTCACCTAACTCCTGCCGCACTGTCCGTGGGCGGCTCGTAGGAGCCGGGCCGCTTCCCGGGCTTGACCCTTGCACACCGCCACCGGTTTGCCGACCGCCGCGGGACTGATTCGTAGGGCCGCGGTCCGGCGGCAGCGTGGGTACGGTTAGCTCACCCGCGCATCATCATCGGTCCAAAGCCGCCGGCCCGCCCCGCGCCGCCAACACGCGGGCACGTGGCGTTGACCATCGTGGCGAGCCGCCCCTTCATCTGCGCCAGGATCGATGCCTTCTGGCTTGAGCTCAGCGCGCTGTCGGCGTTGATGTTTGTGGTGATCGCCTCGATCATCGCGCTCTCCAGACCGGACACCGGCTTGCCCTGTGCCTTGGCGATCTGCGCGAGCGTCTTGCCCGACTGAAGCTGCGTCTGCAGCTGCGTCTTGCTCAGGCCAAGGTAGCTTGCGGCAGCCGCGATCGGCGCGCCTTGACCGGGCATCACCCCGCGCATCGCGCCCGCATGGAACCCGGCACCGATGTAACGCGAACCGACTCCGTGTAGGGGCGTCGGCGTGGGCGACGTGCTCGTGCCGCTCGCGGCGAGTGCCGCGCCGGCACCTCCGACGAGCGCTCCGAGGGCGAGCCCGACTGCAATGCTCTTCCGATTCAGTCGCATCTCTGCGCCCCTTCCTTCGATGTTTGCTTTTGGTTGAAGATGTAGCTCGGGCCGGTGGAGCCCTTGTGGAGGGACGTGTGGAGGCGATATGGAGATCGCCGCAGGCGCGTTACTGCTTTGGGGTCAGGCCTGCGGCAGCGTGACGGTGAACCGGGCGCCGCCGCCGCGGCCGTTGCCGGCTTCCACCTTCCCGCCGTGGGCGCGGACCAGCTCTGCGACGACCGCCAGCCCGACGCCGCTGCCGTCGCTGTCGCGAGCCGCGGGCCCGCGCCAGAAGCGCTCGAACATGTGCGCCAGCTCGTCCTCGGAGAGCCCGGGTCCGGTGTCCTCGACGATCAGCCGTGCATCGCCGTTGACGCTGGCGACAGATACCGTGACGCTCCCGCCGGCGGGAGTGAACTTCAACGCGTTTGCCAGCAGGTTGTGCGCGACCTGCTCCATGCGAGGCCTGTCGACGTCGATCGCCGTCGGCGCAAGCTGGGTGATCAGCTGCAGTCCAGCGGCGTCGGCCTGCGGCTGGAGCCGCGCGACGGTGTCCCTGGCAACAGCGGCCAGGTCGACCCGGTCGCGCTCCAGCCGGAACTGCGCCGCCTGGGCGGCGGCGAGCATCTCGACGTCCTGCACGATCCGCCCCAGCCTGAGCATCTCCTCGTGCACCGAGGACAGCCGCTCAGCAGTAGGTTGAGCGATCCCATCGAGCAGCTCCTCGAGCTCTCCCCGCGCGATCGACAGCGGTGTGCGCAGCTCGTGCGCGACATCGGCGGCAAACGCGCGCCGCACCGCGTCCTCGCGCTCGATCGTCGCCGCCATCCGGTCAAACGCCAGCCCCAGCTCGCCCAGCTCGGCCGGCTCGCCACCGCCACCCGCGCGGGCGCCACGATCGCCAGCTGCGACCGACTGCGCCGCTTGCGTCAGCCGGCGCAACGGGCGGGTGATCCGACCCGCAACCAACAGCCCGATCGCAGCCGCGAGCCCAGCGGCCAGGGCGCCCCCCCACAGCACCGTGCGCCCCAGCGCGCTGCGGACCTG
>DATJVW010000105.1:0-7677 GCA_035501675.1 Burkholderiales bacterium | reverse complement strand
CGTGCTGTTGCCGGGCGATTTCACCGGAGAGATGAGCACGCTGCGCGGGGTTGCCGGCTTCGTGCGCGTCCGCGTACGTGAAGGCGGGGCCGTTCTCGCGATCGACGAGGAGAATCTGCGCAACGTCGTTCAGACGGACGCCGAGCTCAGCGAGATTCTCATGCGCGCCTTTATCCTGCGCCGCATGGGACTTCTGTCGTCGGGAAATAGCGATGCGATGCTACTCGGTTCCCGCCATTCCGCCGATACGCTCAGGCTGCGTGAATTTCTCACGCGCAATGCCTATCCCTACGTCGGCCTGGACATCGACAGCGATCCGGGCGTACAAGCCGTGCTGGACCGGTTTCACATCACGGCGGACGACATTCCCGTCGTGATCGGACGCTGCGGGCGGGTGTTCAAGAATCCGAGCCTACGCGACCTCGCCGAATTCCTGCAGATGAATCCGACGACAGACGACTCGGTCGTTCGCGACCTGGTCGTCGTCGGCGCCGGCCCCGCGGGGCTTGCGGCGGCGGTTTACGCGGCCTCGGAGGGCCTGGATGTGCTCGTCGTCGAAGCGACCGCCCCCGGCGGGCAAGCCGGAACCAGCTCCAGGATCGAGAACTATCTCGGGTTCCCGACGGGGGTCTCGGGCCAGGCGCTGGCCGGGCGCGCGCTCGTTCAAGCGCAGAAATTCGGAGCCAATGTCAACGTCGCCTGCGTCGCACAGCGCCTCCTCTGCGACCGCCGGCCCTACGCTCTGGAGCTGTCGGATGGGCGGGTCGTCCAGGCGGGCAGCGTCATCATTGCGACGGGTGCAAAGTACCGCGAGCCGAGCCTCGAAAACCTCTCCCGCTTCATCGGCACAGGCGTTTACTACGCCGCTACGCATCTGGAAGCGAAGCTGTGCCAGGACGAGGAAGTCGTGATCGTGGGCGGCGGCAACTCGGCGGGCCAGGCGGCGGTTTTTCTGGCGGGCGGCTGCCGGCACGTGCACGTGCTGGTTCGCTCGGACGGTCTGGCGGACAGCATGTCCCGTTACTTGATTCGGCGCATCGAAGAGAGCCCGAACATCACGTTGCACACTCGCACTCAATTGACCGCGCTCGAAGGCAATGAGCGGCTCGAGAAGGTTGCCTGGCGCAGCGCCGGCAGCGACGGACCGGAGGCCCGCGACATCGAACACGTCTTTCTCATGACGGGCGCCGAGCCCAATACCCGGTGGTTGCAAGGCTGTGTGGCGCTCGATGACAAGGAATTCGTGCGGACGGGATCCGAGCTCAATGCGCAGGACCTGGCGGCGGCGCGCTGGCCGCTGCCGCGTGCACCTTACCTGCTGGAGACGAGCCTGCCGGGCGTGTTCGCGGTCGGCGACGTACGCTCGGGCAGTGTCAAGCGCATCGCCTCCGCGGTTGGGGAGGGGTCGATCTGCGTTCAATTCGTGCATCGCGCGCTGCGCGAAATCTCGGCGCCTTCGCAGCAGCGCCCCGTGAGCAAACACCCGCACGCCGAGCCGGCGTTGAGCGGGGCTTGAGTTGCAGCGCCCGCGGATCCGTTCCACAGGGGCGAGGCGCCGTAGCCCTGGGCTCAGCCAGTCTTCGACTCGGCCGTTCGAAGTCTCTTCCGCGGTTGCCGTCGAGGCCTGGCGCCGGGGTAGGTCCAACGCGAGACCTTGCTCAGGTCACTAGGTTCTAGATTTTTTCGAAGTCACCGTGTCGGCCGAGGCCGCTCTTGAATCGCGTGGCGCCCGCGGCGCCGTCTTTGACCAAGGCTTCGCGGCCGTTGTACCACTCCTGAATCATGGCGTCGCGAACCGGGAGGCCGTGGCTTTTGATGGCGGAGCGCCGGTCCGCTCGGACGCATGTGGGCGGAAAGCGCGCGATGTCCCGGGCGAGCGCTTCCGCCTTCGCGCGCGCTTCACCGTTCGGCACCAGGTATTCGCAGAGTCCGATTCTGAGGCATTCCTCGGCGGGAACCTTACGCCCGGTCAGGATGATCTCCAGCGCCCGCCCCTGTCCCACGATGCGGGGCAGGCGCACCGTACCGCCGTCAATCAGAGGGACTCCCCAGCGGCGACAATAGACGCCAAAATAAGCGTCTTCCTGCATCACCCTGAAATCACACCACAGGGCGAGTTCCATCCCGCCCGCCACGGCGGGGCCGGTTACGGCCGCGATGACGGGCTTATCCAGTTCCAGCCGTGTCGGCCCCAGCGGGCCGCGGGGAATCTCATGGCCGTTGCCGCGATGTGTTGCCGGGGGAATATCGAGTTCCGCGAGCGGGTAGTCTCGGTTGAGCGTGCTCACGTACTGTAGATCCCATCCGGCGCAGAAGGCCCCGCCCTCACCGTATAGCACGGCGATGCGTGCCTCATCATCTGCGTCGAATTCGAGAAAGGCCCGAGTCAGCGCATCCGCACTGTCGGGATCCATGGCGTTGCGGGCCTCCGGGCGGTTGTGGACGACGGTCCAGACGGGACCCTGCTTTTCCACGTTGACGGTCATGCTGGTTCTCTCCTTGGGTTACGGTGCTGGCCGATGGCGGCACTTTCAGAGCTTCAGGCGATTGACTGCTGAACACTAGACGGACCACTAAAGATACCGTCCCGGTAGGTTCACAGACAACAGTCTGCCTGATTGCGCTTTGGCTCCGCCGGCTATCGATACGGGAACATGCCGTCTTCAACCCCATAACCCGCCACGGGAACCGCCGCTCCAATCATGTCCGCACGTCGCTCCGCGCGTAATGTTGGGCAGGTGCTCGGGATGGGCTTGACTCAAATCGTCGCGTGGGCGTCATCGGTTTACCTCCCCGCAATCCTGGCGGACCCCATTGCGCGCGATCTGGGCCTGTCCAGCGCCACTGTATTCGGGGCCTTCTCAGTTTCGCTCATCGTGATGGGGTTGTTCGGGCCCATGGTGGGCCGGACAATCGATCGCAGCGGCGGCCGCGCTGTGCTTGCGCTCTCCAATCTCATATTGGCGTCGGGCTTGATCCTGCTGAGTTGCGCATGGAATAGCGCCATGCTGTTCGGCGCGTGGTGCGTACTCGGGATCGGAATGGCCACAGGGCTGTATGACGCTGCATTCGCTGCGCTGGTTCGCTTGCACGCAACGGCTGCGCGTCAACCGATCGTCGGGATCACGCTGGTGGCAGGCTTTGCCAGCACGGTAGGCTGGCCGCTCACCGCATTTATCGCGGCACACCTCGGCTGGCGCGCGAGTTGTGTGATGTGGGCGGTGCTGCATCTTGTCCTTGCCCTCCCGATCAATCTTCGCTGCTTACCGTCCGCCTCACGCGAACCACCCCACTCTCACTCTCCAGAGCAGCTGCAGCCCGGCCATGACCGCGAACCGTTGCAGCACCCAAAGGGGTTCCCCCGCAACCAGGGGCGGGCATTTCTCCTTCTGGCGCTGTTCGCCGCGGCAACTGCTTTCGTCACCTCCGCCATGTCCGCGCATCTCCCCGGGCTCCTGCTCTCGGCCGGAACCAGCGCAGCGGCGGCTCTGACCGCCTCCGCGCTGCTCGGGCCGGCGCAAGTGGCAGCACGGGCGCTTGAATTCATGGCGGCCAGTCGCTTCCACCTCCACCCGTTGCTCACGGCGCGAATCGCTACAGCGTTGCATCCGATCGGCGGCGCGGTGTTGTGGATGTTCGGCGGACTGCCGTCGGCGGCGTCGAGCTTTGCCGTGTTGCACGGCGCAGGGAACGGGATGATCACTGTCGCGAAGGGTACTCTTCCGCTCGCGATATTCGGTGCTCGAGGATATGGGCTACGCCAGGGCCTGCTTAGCGTGCTCGCAAGGGCCATGCAGGCGGCCGCCCCGTTCGCATTCGGGGTCGTCATCGAGACCTTCGGCGCGCATGTCGCCATCGCCCTCTCCGGAGGAGTTTCCTTAGTCGCCTTGGCCGCACTGCTGGGATTGCACGTGCGAGTCAGCGAAAGCTGATGAGCGCGCCCTCGGGCTGGCCGAGCAAGCGAGATCGCGACGTTCCCGCAGGGTCCCCGCCTCGATTCCTGCTGCAGGAGGAGAGGAACCCGAAACATAGCGTAGCCGCCCCGAGCGGCGTGCACATCCTCCTCGGTCGGAACGCGACCCTCCGTTGCCCGACCGGAGGCTCGCTTGACCGTCCTACGCGCAACGGCGCAGTAAAGGTCTTCGCCGGTGGGCATGAACGTCCGGTACCCCGACTCCCCTCGCGTGTCTGTGCGTTAGCGCACTCTGCCGATCGTTTTGCAGATTTTAGAGGAGCAGCCCGGTCCTGCCGGTGTTGACCAGAGCGCTATGTGCGGTTGAAGACATAAGCCCGGACGGATGATCTATACTGCTTTACCAGCACAGGCGGGGCGGCAGAAATCCCTGCCAATAAAGGCATCCCGTGGTCGACCGGCCGCCATCGGAGGGCCAGGCTCGCGAGTTGCCGCCTGGTGGTCAGGACCGAAGTCGATCGCCTCGGGCCCTAAGCGATCGCATCATGATCTGCTGAGAATCCATCGACGGGAACGGGCCAGGGGGGCCCACATTGATGAAACCGTACTGCGATTCATCACTCGAGGCCCCATGCGCGCGGCAGGCGCCCGCGCGCGATGCCAGCGCGGACTCACCCGCAATCGCGTCGGCTGCCCGGCCGACGGTCCCTGAGGTGCGCGGGCAAATTCCCACACAAGTCGGCACGCGATCGCTTGCGCTCGGACTGAGCGTTTTCCTCGCCGCCATCGCTGTGTATTGCGCGGCCATGACGGCGGCGCTGCTGGCGCCCTGGTGGCCGCTGCAGATCGCCTGCGCGGTGCTCGCCGGAGTGTTCCTCGCCACCCTGTTCGTCGTCGGCCACGACGCCTGCCACGGCAGCCTCACGCCCCACGATTCCCTGAACCAAATGCTCGCCCGCATCGCGTTCCTCCCATCGTGCACTCCTTACGCCTCCTGGGAGTTCGCCCATAATCGCGTGCATCACTCGTACACCAATCTGCGCGGAAAGGACTATGCCTGGGCACCGCTCTCCAAGCAGGAGTATGACGGCCTGTCCCGGCGACGCCGCTGGCTGGAACGTCACTATCGCTCGGTCTGGGGGCTCGGCTCTTACTACCTCATCGAGTACTGGCTGCGACACCTCTTGTTCCCGACGAAGAGCGAACGACATGACATGAAGCGACCGGTCGCCTTCGCCTTCGATCTTGTTCTGGTCGTAGCGTTCATGGCAACTCAGATAGCGTGCCTTTACGCGTGGTGCGAGACGCTGGCGCCAAGCGAGAGTGTCTGGGGGCCTTTCACGTCCGTCCCTGCTCTGTTTCTTACCGCGATCGTGCTGCCCTTCCTCATCTGGAACTGGGGCATGGCCTTCGCCATTTTTCAGCACCACAACCATCCGCGCGCCGTCTGGTATGCGGTCCGGGAGGAGTGGGACTTCTTCGCGGGCCAGGTCGAGAGCACGGTGCACGCACAGATGCCGCGGTGGCTCGAGTGGATCTCGGCTTTCATCATGCAGCACACGGCCCATCACGTGAACCGGCGCATTCCGCTCTACAAGCTATCCCAGTCGCAGCGCCATCTCGAGCGCGCCTACGATCAGATCATCATCCAGCCCTGGAGTTTCACGGCGCTGGGCAAGACGCTGGCGCGCTGCAAGCTGTACGACTACGAGAACCATCGCTGGTTGACCTTCGAGGGTCGGCCGACAACGGGGCCGAACCCGGCAATGCACGAGATGCAGGAACGGCAGCACCGCCGCGGCGCCCGCCGCGAGTTGAAGGGCGCGGAGGACGTCCCCCACCTCGCGTCGGAACCAGCAGCCCGCGCGTCATCCCTTAGTGACCCATACGACGTCCCGTTTGTCCGAACCTGCTAGGGGATGGTTGCGCAGCTTAAGGGAGCCTCGCGACGCGCTATGTTCGGTTCAATACATATTGCCCGGCGGATAATCTATACTGTGTGAGCCGCTTTTGCACGGAGCGCCGGCCGCTTAGATCGCATCGTTCTGATGTTCGCTCATGCCTCAAGCTTACAGTCCCCGCGAGAACCGTCTGCTGGCCGCCCTACCTTCCTCCGAGTCCGAGCGCCTGTATCCCCATCTCGAACTCGTTCCGTTGTCGCTCGGTGAAGTTCTTTACGAGTCGGGCGATCAGCTGCAACACGTCTATTTCCCTACGGTCTCAATCGTTTCTCTGCTTTACGTCATGGCCGACGGCGCTTCAGCCGAAATCGCCGTGGTCGGCAATGAAGGCATCATCGGTATTGCCGTGTTCATGGGCGGCGAGACCATGCCCAATCGAGCGGTCGTCCAGAGCGCGGGCCACGCCTACCGCCTCAAGGGGCAGTTGCTGAAGGAGGAGTTCAACCGCGCCGGGCAGCTGCAGCATTTGTTGCTGCGTTACACCCAGGCCCTGCTGACACAGATGTCGCAGACAGCGGTGTGTAATCGGCATCATTCGGTGGACCAGCAACTGTGTCGGTGGCTGCTGTTGAGCCTGGACCGTTTGCCCTCCAACGAGCTGACCATGACACAGGAGTTGATCGCCAACATGCTAGGGGTGCGGCGCGAGGGCGTCACCGAAGCGGCCGGCAAGCTGCAGAGCGCCGGCTTGATTCACTACAGCCGGGGCCGCATTACCGTCATCGACCGGCCTCGATTGGAAGCCCGCGCCTGCGAGTGCTACCAGGTAGTGAAGACCGAATTCGACCGACTCCTGCCTTACGTCTCTTGATCTCCCGGGACCGGCGAGATTGCGCCCGGGTACGCGGTTGAGAGCTTCGCCGAGCAAGCGTGCTCTGTACACTAGCGCGCAGACGACCGAGCGTCTATACTGATTGTATCTATCTAGTCAGCATCCGACATCGGGATTGCCTCGCAAACTCTCCTTGTGCCGCCTGTTGGGTTCGCCAAGGCTACAGGAGACACTCCCGAGTGCAGCTCACCAAACGCGGTCCCAGGGCGAATCGTCTGCTCGCCGGCCTGCCCCACAAGGACCTGCAGCACCTACTCGCGAGCTGCGAGTCTATCGATCTCACCTTCGCGGAAGTTGTCTCCCTGTCGGGCGATCGCATTCGGCACGTTTACTTTCCAACCGGCAGCATCATTTCTATGGTGGCCCCGGTCGACGGCTACGCCGGTCTCGAAGTTGGGATGGTCGGCAATGAAGGCATGTTCGGAGTTGGCCTCCTGCTCGGGGTCGATGTCTCGCCCCTGCACGCATTGGTGCAAGGCGCGGGCCCCGCATTGCGAATACATGCCAAACGATTTCGCCGCGAGCTCGCCGAGAACCCCGCACTGCGCCGGGGCCTTAACCGCTATCTCTATGTGTTGATGAGCCAGCTCGCGCAGACGGCCGCTTGCACTCGCTTCCATCTCGTGGAAGCACGGCTCGCCCGTTGGCTGTCGATGACGCGCGACCGGGTACGCTCCGACGAATTCTATCTCACGCAAGAGTTCCTCTCCCATATGCTAGGCGTGCGCCGCGTTGGCGTCACCAAAGCCGCCAGCTCGTTGCAAGAGCGCAAACTGATCGCCTACACCCGCGGGATGATCACCGTTCTCGACCGTAGCGCTCTGGAAGCCGCTGCTTGTGGCTGTTACCTGGCCGACAAGACGACCTATGCCCGTAACTTGGGCTAGCGGTCCCGTTATCGTGCCCAACCGATCACGGTGCTCGACAGCCCGGCCAACCACAGCCTGTGGATCCGCACCGACAACGGCGTG
>DATJVW010000104.1:0-29656 GCA_035501675.1 Burkholderiales bacterium | reverse complement strand
TGGCGCAAATGGCCGGAAAGCGCCCGCCAGCGCCCGAGTAGCCCGCTGGTACAAAGCATACCCGGCTCGGATCGGCTGCATCGCTTACGCATCAGCGCATGCGTCATGTCCGGGGGCGTCTTCATGAAATATCCGGGCTAGGCTGCGGCGAGACTCGCGCGGACCGCGTTTGTTTTGTATGCTTGCCGGCCCGGCCCCTTTGATGGCCAGCGCCTTGCACCCACTCACCCTCGAGCGCATCAACGCGATGACGCCGCAGGCCTTCCTGGCTGCCCTGGGCGGCGTATTCGAGCACTCGGCATGGATTGCGGAGCGCGCCTTTGCGGCGCGCCCATTTGCGAGCGTCGCCGCGCTGCATGAGGCGATGGTGGACGCCGTGAGGAAAGCCCCGCGCCAGCAGCAGCTGGCCTTACTCAACGCGCATCCCGAGCTGGCTGGCAGGGAGGCGCAAGCCGGTGCGCTGACGACCAGCTCGACGGCGGAGCAAGCGAGCGCGGGATTGAATGCGCTCAAACGGGATGAGATGCAGACCCTCGCGCACTGGAACCGCGAGTACCGGGAGAAGTTCGGCTTCCCGTTCATCATCGCCGTCCGCCGGCATATGAAGGATTCGATCTTCAAGGAGCTGCAGCGTCGTTTAGCCAGCGACCCGCAGACCGAGCTGGATGCCTGCCTCGATCAGGTGTATCTCATTACGCGTCTGCGCCTCGAGGCCCTGGTTGCCGCCCTATAGGTGAGGAGCACGCCATGACCAGCGCACCTGCGGACGGCAAGCTGACGACGCACGTGCTGGATACGGCCAACGGCTGTCCGGCCGCCGGCATGAAGATCGAGTTCTCGGTGCTGGAGAAGGGCGCCTGGGTGCAGCTCAAGGTGCTGCATACCAACGCCGACGGCAGGACGGACGAGCCGCTGCTGGCCGCAAGCGCGATGCGCAAGGGCGAATTCAGGCTTCTGTTCCACGTCGCGGAGTACTTCCGCGCGAACGGCGCGAGACTTGCCGACCCGCCGTTCCTCGATTGCGTGCCGCTGCGCTTCGGTATCGCCGACCCTCTGGCGCACTACCACGTGCCGTTGCTATGCAGCCCTTGGAGCTATTCGACCTACCGCGGGAGTTGAGGCGCGCCCGTCAGCGGTTCTTCCACTCGGGCGAACGCTTCCCGATGAAGGCGTCGATGCCTTCGCCCGCGTCCTCGGCCATCATGTTGCAGGCCATCTCCTCGGCCGCGTACTGGTAGGCGCCTTCCAACCCCATCTCCAGGTGCTTGTAGAACATGCGCTTGCCTATGGTGACGGCGACCGCGGACTTGCCGACGATCTTTTGCGCCAGCTCGCTGACGGCGGCGTCCAGCTGACTGGCGGGAACCGCCCGGTTGACGAGACCGCGCTGTACCGCAGTCCGAGCATCGATGAACTCGCCGGTGAGCAGCATCTCCATGGCCTGCTTGCGCAGCAGGTTGCGGCCCAGCGGCACGCTGGGCGTCGAGCAGAACAGCCCCACGTTGATGCCGGAGACGGCGAAGCTCGCATTGTCCGAGGCGACTGCCAGATCGCACTGCGCAACGAGCTGGCAGCCGGCAGCGGTGGCGATGCCGTGCACGCGCGCGATGACGGGCTGAGGAATGCGGGTGATGCTCAGCATGACGCTGCTGCACTGGGTGAACAGCTTCCGGTAGTACTCCTTACGCGGGTTCGAGCGCATCTGCTTGAGGTCGTGCCCGGCGCAGAAGGCCGGGCCATTGCCGGCGATCACCACGACCCGGACCGTTGCGTCTTTCGCGATTGCGTCCAGCGCGGATTGCAACTCGGCGAGCAATTGTTCCGACAGCGCGTTGTAGTGCTTGGGCCGATTCAGCGTGAGCGTGGCGATCCCGCCCGCGTCGTGCCGTAGAACGGCTTTTTCCTCGACCGGAGCAGCGACCGTGGTCGTCATGGGAGGACTCTCCTTCGATTGCGTTGCAACCATTATAGGTCCAGGCCATCGTCCTGGCATCCTCGCTCGGCGGGCATTCATCCCGGTGAGGATCCAGGTTCCTCCGCCGGCCGTCGGTCGAAACGCTCCGGCGCCGCGTCCCGGCTCGCCCTGCGCCTGACCGGAATGACACCTGCGCAGGTTCGCGTCTAGAATGCGTGTGGGGCGGCCCAATACCGTCCGGTGATCAAATGACGACCAGCACGCTGACCGACTACTTTGCCTGCGGCCACGCGGCCAGCGCCAGCTGGCGTGCGGCGGCTGAGGCGGCTCTCGCCCAGTGCGGCCCGGGCGTGCGTGGCGCAACCCTGGGCTTCGTCTACGCAACCGATGCGTTCGCCGACGATTACGCGGACATCGTCGAGTTCCTGCGGCGCCGCACCGGTATCGCGCACTGGGTTGGCACCGTGGGGCTGGGAGTGTGCGGCAGCGGGCGCGAGTACCTGGATGAGCCGGCGATCGCGTTGCTCTGCTGCAGTTTCCCCGAGGATGCGTTCCGCATCTTTTCCGGGCTGAAGGCTCCCCGCGACGCGACGAAGGCAAAGCTGCAGTGCGGGGGAGGGCCCGCTGCCTTCGCGGTCGTGCATGCCGACCCGGCGACGCCATCGCTCACGTCGCTGGTGCGGGAGTTCGCCGCGCGCACCGGTAGCGGTTTCATCGTAGGGGGCCTCACCAGCTCGCGCGGCCGCGCCGTGCAGTACGCCGACGGGCTGACCGACGGCGGGCTGTCCGGAGTGATCTTCTCAGATGACATCGTGATCGCCACGCGCTTGACCCAGGCCTGCGCGCCGGTCGGCCCCAAACACGTGGTCACCGACGCGCGCAGCAACATCCTGGTCAGCCTGGACGGGCGACCGGCGCTCGACGTGTTCCGCGAGGACATCGGGAGTGAGCTTTCGGGCGACCTCGGCTTGGTGGCTGGGCGCATCTTCGTCGGTCTGCCGATCGAGGGTAGCGACACGGGCGATTATCTGGTGCGCAACCTCGTCGGGCTGGACAGCACGCACAAGCTGTTGGCGGTGGGCGAGACGATGCGCCCCGGCCGCAGCATCGTGTTTTGCCGGCGCGACCGCGGCACCGCCAGCGACGACCTCGACCGCATGTTGACGAGCATCCGCAGCGGACTGTTCCGTGAGCCCAAGGGCGGCGTGTACTTCTCCTGCCTGGGGCGCGGCGCCAGCCTGTTCGGTGAGAATTCCGAGGAGCTGCGCATTATCCGCGACCGGCTGGGCGAGGTGCCGATTGTGGGCTTCTTCTGCAACGGCGAGATTTCCCACAACCGGCTGTACGGCTACACCGGGGTCCTGACGTTGTTCATGTAGCGCGCTCATGCGACCCAACGTACGGTGCTGCTGGCCAGCAGCGTCGGGATGCGACCTTTCGCAGGTCCGCACGCTTGTTCGCATGGGCGCGCCGGGCGGAGCACGGGTCCCGCTCGCGGGGATGCGACCGTGGGGGCGCGCATCATACCGCGAAGTTGCCGGTGCGCTGAATCCCGCTCCCGGGTCGCATTCACCGGCCAAGGCCGACGGAACCTGCTCCGCCGTCCGCGGGATCCCACGCCAACTCCGCGCAGCAGCTCGCGTCGTGGCTCTGGATTAGGCCAGCCATGCGCCAACTCGGATTCACCTCGCTCGACCTGGCTGCACTGGTCTGGTTTTTCGCCGCTGCGGCGGTTCAACATGGCCTGCGTGCTGGTCGGGGCCGCGCCCCCGGTTCCGCCGCGCGCGGAGGACGAGGCGCTGTCATTGACCGGGCGTGGCGCGTGAGCCACTACGCAGCCGAGCACTTCAACTATGGACTGCGCGCCTACTACTTCGCGCTCGCGGCGCTGGCCTGGCTGCTCAACGGTTGGCTGTTCATGGGCAGCACCGCCTGGGTGGTTTTCGTGCTGTACTGGCGCGAGCTCCGCTCCGCGGCGCTGGCCAGCATCAAGCAGTCATGACCCACGTGACTGGTGCCACGAACCACGAGCCGGGGATAACGAATAACGGGCCACCGATGAAGAACTCTCTCGCCGAGCTGCTGCGCGCTTCCGCCGCGTCGCGTCGCTACCCCTTCCTGGAGCGCGCCGCCTTCTGGGAAGAACGCCTGATGATGCACGTCAAAGACCTGGAGAGCGTTTCGGAAGCGCCCGCTTCAGGCGATACCCTGCTCATGCCGCCCAAGGCAAAGCTGGAGGTGCTGCCCCCGCCTCCCGCGACGGCAGCCACATCGGTCACCCGCTCGGCGGATCTGGGTTTCGCTTCCGCCGGAGAGATCGCTTCGCGCGTGCGCCAGCGCGAGCTGTCCCCTTTCGAGGTGGCGCGAGCCATCGTCGAGCGCGCCGACGCGCATCGCTCGCTCAACGCTTTCATCACCTTGCGCCCGGAAGCCGTCCTGCGCGAGGCGCGGCAGCTCGAGGATAGGGTGCAGTCCGGCGAGGACCTGGGGCCGCTCGCAGGCGTCCCGGTGGCGATCAAAGATCTCATGCACGTCAAGGGCTATCCCTTCACGTGCGGCACCAGGGCCATGCCGGGGGACGAGTCGGCGAGCGACGCGGATGTGGTGGCGAAGCTGCGTGCCGCAGGGGCGTTGATCATCGGTACCACCAACCTCCACGAGCTCGCCTACGGCGTGACCAGCGCCAATCCGCACTTTGGCCACGTTGCGAATCCGACTGCGCCGGGCCACATCCCGGGCGGGTCGAGCGGCGGCTCTGCCGCCGCTGTCGCTGCGGGCCTCGCTGCGATCGCGGTGGGGACTGACACCGGCGGGTCGATCCGCATACCCGCCGCCTGTTGCGGAATCGTCGGGTTCAAGGGCACACACGAGGCGGTGAGCCGATCGGGCGTATGGCCGCTGGCCGACACGCTCGACCACGTCGGACCGTTGGCACGCAGCGTGGCCGATGCCGCGCTGGGCTTCGAAGTGATGGCCGGCCTTCCACCGGGCTGTATCGGTTCGAAGAGCGTGGAGCGCCCGCGGTTGATCAGGCCCACGCCGTACTTCTTCGATCAGCTCGACGGGCCGGTTCGGGAACGCATCGAAACCGTGCTGCGCAAGCTCACCGGCGCGGGCGCGACGCTCGAGGAGCGACGCATCGACGCAGTTCAGTACGCGCCCGCAGTGCAGTTCGTCACCATCGCTGCCGACGGCTGCCAATCCAACTGGGCGTTGCTGACTGGTCGCGGTGAGCGCATCGGCCAGGAGGTTCGCGTGCGGTTGGAGATCGGCCAGTTCATCGCGGCCATCGACTACCTCAAGGCGCAGCGGCTGCGTCGTCAGATCCGTGACGCGATGGTGGCGGCCCTGAGGAACGCCGAGGTGTTGGCGCTGCCTACTCTGGCGCTTTCAGTCCCCAAGCAGGGATTGAGCACGATCGAATTCGCCGGCCGCAAGATGCCGCTCGCCGGCGCCGTGACCCGCCTGAGCGGCCCGTTCAACTCGTCCGGGATGCCGGCGCTCAGCATCCCGTGCGGGACGGATAGCAGGGGGTTGCCCGTTTCGCTGCAGCTCGTCGGACGTCCCGGAGCCGACGCGACGGTACTGGCGGTCGGCAGATGGGCGGAGACGGTGCTCACCGGGTGAGATGCGCGGGGCACACGGCTCCCGCAGGTGTCCTTGTCCTCTTCCTGGACCGGGGCTCGAGACAGTTGACCGGCACGCTTGGTGTTGGCGGCATGAGGGATTGCGCATGAAGCTGCGTCCACAGGATCTTTAGCGGATCGCCTCCGTGAGGCTGGGACATGATGAAGATCACACGCGTCCAATCGCAGATCGTCCGCGTCCCCGCTGACGAGCCACTCGTCGGCGGACCCTCGTCACCTGGAGCGTTCCGCGAGTTCGTCACGCTGCGGGTCGAGACCGACGCGGGGATCGAGGGGGTAGGCATCACGTTCTTTGGCGCCGTGCTTGCCGCCACGCTCAGGCACGCCGTCGACCAGCTCGGGGCGTTGACGATCGGGGAGGATCCGCTGCGCGTGGAAGCCGTCGGACACAAGCTGCGCGAGGCCGCCGCTGGTTCCGCGGGGCCGGGCGGGATCTTCACGCTCGCGTACTCGGCCATCGACATGGCGCTGTGGGACATCAAGGGCAAGGCCCTCGACCGGCCGCTCGCCGCGCTGCTCGGCGGGTTGCGCGAGCAGGTGCCCACGTACGCCAGTGGGGCGCTCATGCGCACATTTTCCTTGGAGCGCGTCGTGAAGGCGGCGCCGGCGCTGGTCGAGAAGGGCTTCAAACAGATGAAGATGCAGTTGGCGCTGCCGGGTGAGACGACGCCCCGGATCGAGGTCGAGCGCGCCCACAGGATCCGAGAAGCGATCGGCCCGGACATCGATCTGATGTGCGATATCAACCAGCGCTGGAGCGTACACCAGGCCATCGACATCGGCCGGCGCCTCGAGGATGTCCATTTCTACTGGCTGGAGGACGTGACCACACACGACGACTACCCGGGGCTCGCCCGGGTCGCCGACGCGCTGGCGACGCCCGTAGCCGGCGGCGAGTACGTTTATGGCATCTCCGCGTTCCGCCACATGCTGGAGGCCCGCTCCGTCGACATCGTCATGATCGATCTGCTGCGGGTCGGCGGGATCGCCAACTGGCTCAAGGTGGCCGGGATGGCAGAGGCCTTCAACCTGCCGGTGGTCAGCCATCTGCTGCCCGAGATCCACGTGCACCTCGTCGCGGCGGTCCCCAATGGCCTCACGGTCGAGTACATGCCGTGGATGCTGAACCTGTTCGAAGAAGCGCCGGTCGCGCACAATGGGCAGCTCACGGTCCCGTCCAGGCCGGGGCTGGGGCTCGCGTTCGACCGCGACTTCGTGCGCCGCCACGCCGTCGGGTGAAAGAAGCGTCGGGCCGCGGCCGATTCATTGGACTGTCCCGCCAAACGCATGGAGCCGATAGGTGACCAGCGACACCGAACGCGCTTTTCTCGATTTTGACGAGAAAGAATCGCGCCGCGTCGAGGCGATCTATCAGACGCCCGATGTCGTCGCGCAGCGCGCCCGGGTGCTCGACGCGCTGGCGCTGCGTCCGGGCGAGCGCGTCGTCGATCTCGGATGCGGACCCGGCCTCCTGGCATCGCAGATGGCGCAGTGCGTAGGACCGGAGGGCGAAATTGAGTGCATAGACGCCTCCGGCAGCATGGTCGCGCTGGCGCGGCACCGGTGCACGCCCCTGAACTGGGTGCACCTGCGGGTGGGCGATGTCGCTGCACTGCCCTATGCGGATCGCGGCTTTGACGCCGCAGTGTGTACGCAGGTGTACGAGTATCTGCCCGAACTGGACCGCGCGCTGGCGCACCTCTACCGCGTGCTGAGGCCCGGCGGGCGTGCCGTGATCGTCGACACGGATTGGGAATCCTGCGTGTGGCACTCGAGCGACCCCGCCCGGATGCGCCGCATGCTCGACGCCTGGGACCGGCACTGTCCGCAGCCGCAGCTGCCGCGCACGCTGGCAGCACGGCTGCAGGCGGTCGGATTCGAGAGCGTGCGTGTGGATGCGATAACGCTCATCAACGACCGCTATGATTCGAATACCTACAGCTTCAGCATGATCCCGGTGATCGCGGGGTACGCCGCCAAGCATGGGCTGGTATCCGGCGCAGAAGTAGAGGCGTGGGTGGCAGACCTGCAGGCGCTGGGACGGGGCCGCGACTACTTCTTCAGCCTGAACCGCTACTCGTTCATGGCGCGCAAACCCGCGACCGCCGCGGGACAGTAGGCCGTCGCGGGTCGCGCCGTGGGCCTGCCCGCTCGTCGCTACTGGAACCGAGTCCGGCCACGAGTTGCGACCCCGGGACGTCAGGGCGCGAAGCCGATTTCCACGGCACCGATGCCTTCGACCTCGAACCGGTAATGCTCCCCGGCCGTGGGGAAGCGCGTCGTCACCAGGCTGCCGGTGGACACGATTTGTCCCGCATGCAGGACCTCGCCGCGTTCTCGGAGATGGTTCGCCAGCCAGCGCAGCGGTTCGAAGGGATGGCCGAGGACGTCGCGCCCGTGCCCCGCGTCGATCTTCTCGCCGTTGCGTTCGACCGTTCCGCGCGCCGCGGCGAGATCTGGCCAGGATGCCTTGTAGTGGGCCATCACGATCCCTTCGTTCCAGGCGTTGTCCGCTACCAGAGACAGGAGGTCCAGCGGGTAAGCCGAGTTGCGGTCATCGATGACTTCGAACGCCGGGCAGACGGCGTCCACCGCTTCCGCCACCTCGCGCATCGCGTAAGGCTTCTCGCGCGGTAGGAGCGAGCGGCCCAGCCGCACGCAGATCTCGAACTCAATACCGAGGTGCACCAGATCGCCGAGACGCAGCTGGACGCCGCTCGGCTGGACACGGCTTTGGAGGACAACGCCCGCCACCGGGTGGTCGATGCTGCACATCTGCTGCATGCGCGCCGAGGTCAGGCCGATCTTGTAGCCGACGCGCGGGCCGCGCGTCGCGAGCATGCGCTCGACGAACGCCGCCTGGATGGCATAGGCACCGGCCAGATCGATTGCGCCCCAAGCGCGCGCGAAAGGCGTGATATTGCGCTTTTGCGCGTGATCGCGGATCAGGGTGGACGCTGCTTTTTCCAGATCGATGGGCATGGCGCGAGCGTGAGCGGACGCAGCGGTTGGGGTTGAGCCGCCGTTCGAGCGCATGACATGATACCGGGTTCGAGAAGCGGCGCGCAGAAGGTGGTTCCGAACTACAATGCTGCGGGCGCCGTGAAGACAGCGCCAGCGGGCGGCTGCCGCTGTCGCACGCTCACGCATCTGCGCTCGCTGTGGGGACCACCCAAATAGATACGTCGATGGCCACGCTGGCAAAGCGGATCGAGCGCAACCTGGGCTGGATCGTCCTGGCGGTCTTGCTTGTCGGCTGCCTGCTCGTGCTCTGGCCCTTCGTGTCCGCGCTGCTGTGGGCGGTCGTGCTGTGCTTTTCCACCTGGCCCATCTATCAACGTGTCCTGAAGCTCGCCGGCGGACGCCGGACGTTGGCCGCGACCCTGATGACGCTGGCGATGGTGCTCGTGGTCTTGGTGCCGTTCGTGATCATCGGCACGACGCTCGCAGAGAGCGTAAAGGAGCTTACGGCGGCGGCCCGTCACCTGTTCCAGGTGGGACCGCCACCGCCGCCGGGGTGGCTGGCCAAAGTTCCCATCGTCGGGCAATCGGCGAGCACCTACTGGGAGAGCCTGTCCGCAGACAGCGGAAAGTTGGCGCAGGAATCTCGGCGGTACATCGAACCCGTCAGCGCATGGTTGCTGAAGATCGCGCTCGCGTTGGGCCGTGGGTTGCTGCAACTGACGTTGAGCGTCTTCGTGGCGTTCTTCCTGTTCCGCGATGGCCTCGCCGCAGCACAGCGTTTGATCACGGGGGTGGAGCGCATCGGCGGCAAGCGTGGCGCACATCTTCTGACCGTTGCAGGCAACACGGTTCGCGGCGTCGTCTATGGGATTCTCGGCACGGCGCTGGTGCAGGCGGTGATGGCGGGACTCGGCTTCGTCATCGCGGGCGTGCCAGGCGCGGCCCTGCTTGCCCTGCTCACCTTCTTCCTGTCCGTCGTGCCGATGGGGCCGCCCCTGATCTGGCTGCCTGCCGCGATCTGGCTGTTCCAGCAGGGCTCCAGCGGCCTGGGCATCTTCATGCTCGTCTGGGGGGTCGCCGTAAGCAGCGTGGATAACGTGGTCAAGCCCTGGCTCATCAGTCAGGGCAGCGACATGCCGTTCATCTTGATCTTCTTTGGCGTGCTCGGAGGGGCGCTGGCCTTTGGGTTCATCGGCGTTTTCCTCGGGCCGACGCTGCTGGCGGTCGGCTTCCGGATGGTGGAGGAATGGGTTTCCCCCCTTGCCGCCACTTCCCCCGACGATTCGGGGGAATCCAACGCCGCGCACGCCCGCTGAGGGCCCTGGGACGATGAGGTCGAACGTGATACAACAGCCATGGCGGCTTCTCCGAGCTTGCATCCTGACCATGGGGCTGCTCGGCCCGCTCGTCGCCGGCGCCGCCGACGCGCCGGCCGTGGCCGACGCGACGCGGACCGCGCCGGCGCCGTTGGTGTTCAACAACCGCACGATCGTGGTCTTCCGCGCGCCGCTTCTCGGCCACACGCCGAGCGATCGCGCCGAGGCCGCCGCACATCGGATCGGGATCCTCGCGGACAGACGCAGCGGCTCGGCCGTCAGCTCCCGTCCGATCCCTCAAGGCATCGCCGTCGAGATCGATGGTGCCGCCGCGTTCGTGGTCACACCCGGCGATGTGGACGATCTGGGCGGCGCGACGCTGCAGTCGACCGCGGACGAGGCCGAGCGCGCGCTGGGCCTGGCGCTGAGGGAGGTACAGGAGCAAGCCAGCGTTCGGCAATTGCTCAAGGCCGTGCTGCTCGCCGTCGTCGGCGCGCTCATCTATGGCGGCGCGCTGTACGGCATCGTTGTAGCGAAGCGGAGGCTGAGCGAGCGGCTCTCCGCTGCATTACAGGTGTCGGTGGGAAGTTTGAAGATGGCAGGCGTCGTCGTTGTGCACCCGACGCAGTTTCTCACCCTCGCGCGGCGTTTGGTCGTCCTCACAGCCTGGTTGCTCGGGTTGTTCGCCACCTATCTGTGGCTCACCCAGCTGCTCGGGTTGTTCCCCTATACGCGGCCGTGGGGTGAGCAACTCAGCGGCTACCTGGTGGGGCTGGTTGGCTCGATGCTGAGCGCCATCGTCCACGCGGTACCGGGCCTTGTGACGGTGGTGATCATCTTCCTGATCACGCGCTACGTGGCGCGCCTCATCGATGGGTTCTTCCAACGGGTCGAGACGCAGCACATCCGGATCGGTTGGCTCGACGCGGACACCGCGAGGCCTACGCGACGCCTCGTCACGGTGGTGCTTTGGCTGTTTGCGCTGGTGATGGCCTATCCCTACTTGCCCGGCGCGCATACCGATGCCTTCAAGGGCTTGTCGGTGCTGGTGGGCCTCATGGTTTCGATCGGCGCTTCCAGCCTGGTGGGGCAGGCGGCGAGCGGCTTGATCCTGATGTACTCCCGGGCGCTGCGCGGGGGCGAGTATGTGAAGATCGGAGAAGCGGAGGGCACGGTGGTAGAGATGGGGTTCTTCGCCACCCGCATCCACACCGGCACGGGTGAGGAGCTGATCCTGCCCAACGCTTTCGTGGTCGCCAACACCACGCGGAATTTCTCGCGCACTGTGCCGGGGCGGGGGTTCGCGCTGCAGGTGAAGGTCACCATCGGTTACTCCACGCCCTGGCGGCAGGTGCACGCTATGCTGCTCGAAGCGGCGCGCCGCACGCGCGGCATCCTGACCGAACCGGCCTCGTACGTGATCCAGGCGGCCCTTTCCGATTTCTACGTCGAATATAAGCTGGTGGCCTACGCCGGCCCCGAGGCACCCGCACAACGCGCCCTGGCGCTAAACGATCTCAACGCCAACGTCCAAGACGTATTCAACGAGCACGGTGTGCAGATCATGTCCCCGCATTACCTCGGAGACCCCGCGCATCCGCAGGTCGTGCCCAAGGAGCGCTGGTTCGAGCCGCCGGCCAAGAAGCCCGACGGGTGACGAGAGCAGAGCGTGCCAGGAGGGACTGCGGCAGCGGCGGCAGGCGTGTCATGCGGGGGCCTTCCCTTCGCCGACTATAATTCCGAAAAATCCGCAGTTCATTGAAACGGAGAGACACGATGGAGCACGCGTTCAAGTTCTCGGTGAGCCACGCCGCCGATGGAGCGTTCGAGGGGGGGCTGCGCTCCTTCTTCGAGTACCGCGACCTCGGGATCAAGGAGACCACGGCCGGCCTTGTGGTCGCGCACGTCATCCGCGCGCTTCCCGGCGCGCACACCGTGCCGCAGCGCCATCACCACGAGGTGAATTTTCAGATGGTGTACGCGCTCAAGGGCTGGATCAAATTCCATTACGAAGGTGCCGGGGAGGTTACGCTGACGGCCGGCTCTTGCGTCCACCAGCCGCCTGGGATCAGGCACACCGAGCTCGGCCATTCGGACGACGTCGAAATGCTCGAGATCGTGATGCCGGCCGATTTCCAAACCGCCAACGGCTGATCGCGGGCCCCTCGTTGTAGAGCGCCAGCCGTTCCGACGCGCGCCGGTCGAAGCCTGAGTGGCGCGGGGTACCGGGCCGACGGGATGGTAGCCACGGCTCCGCCCGATCCGTCCTGTCAAACAAAGGTGCACGCCTCGTCTTTCCAGCGAGCGCACTCGTGCCTGCCGGCGCGCGTACTTCTCTTGACTGTGGCGCTCCTGGCGCTATGGCTGGGCTGCGCGCCGGGCAGCCATGCGCAGCAGACGCAACAGGCCAGCTCGGAGGAGCAGCTGATCCCCTGGTACTACAGCGCGGTGTTCGGGACCGGGGTGTATACCTCGGGCGACCGGATCGTGAGCGTGTTGCAGATTCCCTTTGCATACCAGTTGAAGGCGTTGACCGAAGACGAGTGGGGCCTGAAGGAAGATCAGTGGGGTCTGAAGGTGGTGGCGCCCGTGTCCTTCGGCTTTTACGATTTTCGCTTCAGTGAACTGGTCGATGGGGAGACTCCGAAAGGCGTGGGCACCGCCAGCATCTTCCCCGGTGTCGAGGCCCAGATCCCGGTAACCCGGAACTGGCGCGTGAAGCCCTATGCGAACGTGGGTTGGGGATGGGACCTCTCCGATGGCGGAGGCGCGTTGATCTACGCGGGTGGCGTGAAGAGCTTGGTGTGGGCGCCGATCGGCAAGGACTCCATCGTAAGCGTGGGCAACCAACTCACCCTTGCGGGCTACAGTCCCGAGGGCGGCACGAACCAGCCCATCGGCGTGTTCGTAGCGGGCCTCAATCTCGAGACCCCCACCGACATGAGAGTGCTGGACCGCCCCATCATCGTCGGCGGCCATCTCATCTACTACTATTACTTCAAGCGGCTCCGGTTCCCGACCAACAACGACGTCCAGAACAAGATCGAGGAGCAGGGCGAGATCGCGTTCAGCCTGTCGGTGAAAAAGGCGATTGACTTCAATCTGTTCGACCTGGACCGCATCGGACTGGGGTTTCGCTTCGGCGGCGGGGTCCAGGGCGTCAGCCTGTTCTTCAGCCTGCCCTACTGAACCACAGCGCGCTACTCCGGCAGGCCGTTCAGTGCGTACATCGCGACGAGGAGTCCGGAGGGCTTGCCCAGCTTGCCGAACCAGCGGTCGTAGATTTCAATGACTGCGGCGGTGCGGAACAGCTCCGCGAGCACTCGGTTCACCGCCTGCTTGAAATCCGCATCGTTCCGTCGCAGCACCAGCCCATACGGCTCATAGGAAAACTGCTCCTCGGCCAGAGCGACGGGCATCTGGTTGCCCACAGCGAGCGCCAATCCAACCAATATGGTTCGGTCGCTGGCGTAGGCGTCGGCTGTCCCGCGGTCCAGGGCGTTCAGGCCGTCTAGATGCTCTTTCACGGGCACCACCTCGGCGCCGATGTATGCCTTGCTCAGCGCTGCGCGCAGCGCCTTCTCGGTGGTTGTCCCGCCCATCACGGCGATCTTCTTTCCGGCCAGGTCCGACAGCCGCTTAGCGGGATTGTCGGCTTTGACCAGGAAGCTTCCGCCGTCGACCCAGGTCATGAGACTGAAGTCCACCTTCTTCTGGCGTCCTACGGTATTGGTGGAGGTGCCGCACTCCAGGTCGATCGTGCCGTCCGCCACACGGTCGAAACGGTTGGCCGACGTGACTTCCACCCATTGCACGTCGAGCGCGGGCAGCGCGAGCTGCTGCTGGATCCCGGCGGCGACGCGGCGACACAGGTCGATCGAATAGCCCAACGGTTTACCCGCCTCCTCCGCGAACGAGAAGGGGATGCCCTCCTTCAGATAACCGAGCCGGATGGTCTTGGTCTGGGCGATCCGCTGGAGCGTGCCCTGCAGCTCCTGCGCGCTGGCCTCCGAAAAGCCCACTCCGATCAGCGCCAGCCAGACGGCAACGAGTGAAAGGCGTCTCAAAGTAACCTCCTCGCTTGAGTGATCGGACGTGCGGTCGGCGCAGGCGCCCCGCATCGGATTGCGCGGCCCTCCAGCGTCCCGGCGCACTATATATCGCTCTCGAGTGTCGCACCACAATTTCCGTGACACGCATCACAAACGGGATTTGTGTCGCAGCAACTGCGATGCGACCCGGCACGCCTCACAGCGGTGCGCCTAGCGATGCGGCCAGCAGACCTGCGACGCCAGAGGCCGCGATGACCCAGACCGTGTCTACACCGGTAACCGCGAGCACCACCGCGCTGCCCGCGGCGATGACGATGAGCGCCGCGCCGCCGAGCGCCTGCATCGCGATGGGCACGGTTGCCGCCAGGATGAGCGCTGCGCTGGCGACGATCACCGCGTTGACCAGGCTGCGGGCGCGCGGATGCGCCGTGCTGCGTGCGACATAGTGCACCAATGGGATCGCCAGCAACGCCGGGGTGATCAGCGCCAGCCAGCCCGCGATCCCGCCGGCGACGCCGCCGACGAAGTAGCCGACGCTGATCACGTAGCCCCCGAACGGACCCGGCGCGGCGCGGGCCAGCGCTACCGCCGCATTGAGCTGCGAGTCGGTGAGCACGCCATACTGCATCACGAGCTCGTCGCGCACGATCGGCATCGAGGACAGCCCGCTGAAGGAAGTCAGCGTCGCCTTGAGAAGCAGCAGATAGAGCAGCCCGGCACTCATGCGGCCCCGCGCTCCGGCGCCACCAGCCCGAAGCCCGCTGCCAGCGCCAGCACCTGAAGCGGGCTGAGAACGCCGTGCAAGCTCAGCAGCAGGGCGGGCAGCGCCACGAGGACTGTGCGGGCGGGGCTACGGCGCAGCGGTCCTCGCAGCAGGGCCCAGACGGCCGCGAGCATGATGCCCACGGCTGCCGCGAGCGCGGCGTGAATGGCGCTCATGAGCCAGGGATTGCCGGTCGCCGCCCCGTAGAAGCCGGTCATGAGCATCAGAACTGCGGCACCGGGGATCGACGCCAGCAGCAGCGCCCACAACGCACCGCGCAACCCCAGCAGGGTCCATCCGACGGCCGTGCAGAAGGCGAGAAGGTTGGTTCCCGGGGTGAGCCGCGAAACCGCGTAGCAGACGCCGAACTGGTGCTTGCTGAGCCAGTTGTGGTGGGTGACCAGCTCGCGTTGCAGCGAAGCGGTGGTGGCATCCCCGCCGCCGAAGGTGAATGCGCCGTTGCGCAGGAACACCCGCGCCAGCGCGCGCGCCGAAAGTTTCTGATTCATCCGCTTCTCCGATCAAAAGTGGCTATGCTCCGACTCAGTGCTCCTGCGCGACGCCGTCGGCGCGCGGCGCCAGCAGAAACTGCCCGGGCCGGCGCAGGAAGCGGCGACCCACGGCGCGCGCAAAGTCGAGCATGAAGCTGCGCGGCAGGTCGTAAGCGCGTGAGGCGATGTACAGGGACAGCAGGAAGCTGACGCCGAGGTTGAGCACAAACATGGTGCCGATGCCGGCCAACGCCCACAAGAACCACCCGCCGTGGAACCAGCCTGTGCCCAGCCCGGCGCAGGCCAGTGCCAGCGTGCCGGTGGACAGGGTCACGTGGCGCACGTCCAAGGGTAGCCCGAAGAAGGCGCCCAGAACCGGCGTCAGACCGAGCATGAATCCGAGGGCGATGTTGGTGGCCCATCCCGCGATGTTGCGCGAGACCACGCCTGCCAGCCGGACCATGCGCTGGCGCCCGAAGCGCAGGCCCAGCGGGTGCGCGATGATCGCCTCGGGCAGTCGGTGGTACGCGGCCCAGTTGTCGAACCAACCCCCGACCAGGCTGGCGGCCCACAGGATGGCGCCTGTCAACGCGGCATACCACACCGTTCCGCTGTCGAGCGGACTCAGGGTTTCGAACACGTGCTGTGCCTTGTGCAGATCCAGGAACGCTCGCCCGCTGATCTGCTGCCAGAGAAAGCTGAATGCAAAGGCGCCGATGGAGACAACGGCGACGTTGGCGCTCGCCGCGGCGAGCTGGGAGCAGCAGATCCGCGCGGCGCAGTCGACCAGGTCATCCACCCGCTCGGCACCGCGGTGCCGGCGCAGGATGTTGGCCAGCGCCGCTGCGGTCATGGCCGGCTGTTTGGTCGCGAGGACCAGCCCGAGCGTCTGCAGGAGCAGGAAGCTCACCGCATAGTTGAGACCGGCCGCCAGTCCCTCGAGGAACAGCGCGAAGCCGGCGCCGACGACGGCCATTTTGATCGCCGCGGTAAAAGTCGTCAGCAGTCCACCGCCGGCGGCCGCGCCCCAGATGTGCCAGTACTCCTTGCGCGTCCAGGCGATGTAGTGTTCACCCGTTCTGCCGGAGCGGTCCACGATCTTGCGGCTGAGCAGCTGCAGATTGGCATGCGCGAGATGCGCGATGCTGCGGTCCTGATGCGCGGCTGCGATCAGCACCGAGAGCAAAGTGTGCAGCGCGGCGTCGCGCTGCTGGCCAGGCGCGGCCTCCATGACGGCAGCGACCAACTCCATGCGCGTCAAGCATCGGTCGACCGCATCCAGCCCGTAGACGATGTCCACGCTCACGCCATGCGTCTCCAATCGGCGCGCGATCTCGCTCATCGCGACCCGGCAGGCGGCACACTGGGCGCGCCAGCCGTCGGCCGCCGGCGCCACCGCGTCCCCAGTGCTCCACGCATCCAACAAGGCATCCGCCGCACGCTGCTGGAGAACGAACGGCGACTGGCCGACGCGCCCGGGTAGGCCGCGGGCGCGCAGCTTGGGCGCGAGGCCCTCGGCCTGCACCCGTGCGGCAAGCAGGCGGAAGCCGTCGGCGAAGTCGCGGCGCAGAGCGGACCAGATGTCGGGCCGGCCGGGTGGGCGCAGCAGGTCGGCCAGGCGCGAGAACAGTTCTGGGGGCCAGCGCGCGAATCGCTCTGCATGCCGCTTGCTCCGATACAAGCGGTTGAGCAGGTGCGCCAAGTCGTGCTCTTCGGGCGGCTGCGGCAGTATCCGGTTCATCAGTCGATCGCCGAACTCGGCGACAAACCCGCGGCCGCTCGGGATGCCCACGGCCCCGAACAGGTTCACGCTCTCGGTCTCGGCCAAGACATCGGCCACCGCTTTCTGCACGCGGGCGCGCAGGTCCGGCTGCCGATCGAGGAGGTCCAGCAGGAGGGTCCAGCGGCGGATCCCGCGCGGCGACAGCGCCCCGCCCTTATCCAGCTCGTGTGCTCCGGGCCCGGACCGCGCCCAATCGATCAGATCCACCCAGGCGGAAAGCTGGCGGCCTAGACCGTCGGCCTCGATGAGTGTGCGCAGGCGCGCCGAGGCGTGGGCAAGCAGTACCCGGTCCGACTCGATCCGCAGAAATTGAACGGAGGCGTCGGGCGCGGCGTCGGAGTGTCGAGTCGACCGCTTGTTCATGGGCGCGATCAATGGTTTCTCAGGCCGCAGTGGGCTCCCTCATTCTTGCTGCCCCCGCGCGAAGCGGACGACATCGGGGAAGAAGGCGGCGAAGTCGGCCTGGAACGCGTCGTACTGCGCCAGCAGTTCCTCGGCCGAGCGCAGCAGGGCGTTGCCGCGCTTGAGCCGCGCGCCAATGCGGTCGAGCGCGGAGCCCACGGCTTCCACGCGCCGGTAGGATGCCAGCCAATCGCTGGCCGCCATGCGCGTGGCGATGGCTTGCAGCCGCTCGGGCAGCAGGGCGTAGTGCTCGTACAGTAGGGCATAGACCCGCGCCGTGAAGCGCTCGAGCGGAACATCGCAGTACGCTTCCCAATGGCGCGCCAGGAAGTGGTCGTAGAACACGTCGACGAGGACCCCGGCAAACCGACGCCGGGCCGGGCTGACACGGTGCCGGCTTTGGCGCACCACGTCGTGGGCATCGGTGTACGTGTCGATGCGCCGGTGCAGTAGCAGCGCTCGCGTGAGCTCGGCCCCGTAGCGGTCGCCGAGCGGACCCTTGACGAAATCCCCCATCAGGCTGCCCACGATCGCGTGGTCCGAGTCTGCAGCGAGGTAGGCGTGAGCCAGGAAGTTCATCGTCTGGTCAACCGAGCAAAAGTGGAGCCACAACATCGCGGCAATGCGCGAGCGCAGCCCGGGAAGGCAAGGCCGTGGAATCTACAGCAGACTCGCTGCGACAGGAAGACACATCGGTTCCTCTGAGCGGGAAGAAAGCGCCGCGCTCCACTGCGGCTCGGGTCGCTCGCAAGCTGTTTGACGGCCTTCGCCCCGACCGGAGGACGTCGGGGCTTGCCGCAAAGTCGGGAGCCCGCAGCGAGGTGTACCCGCGACGCGCGCAAAGAAGGCTAAGCTATCTGCAGGCCTGCGTCGCCCGCAAGCGGCAGCGCGTGGGTACGATCTAAGGGTCGGATCTGCGACGGGAATGTCGGCCTCTTGCATAACGTCTTGGAGGAATTTGTCATGGGACTGGACGCGCTGGAGCCAGGGAGATTTTCGGTCCCGCTGGGCCTCGCCTGCGCACTCACGCGGGCATCCCGGAGCGAGTGCGCGTGCGGCAGAGACCAACGAGGCGATATCCGCGCGGCATCCCTGAACGGGGTCCAGGCCTGAGGGCCGACATGGCAGTCCAGTCCCTCCTCGAAGGCCCGGCCGCGCGCGAGCGCCTTGCCGTGCTGCTGGGGCTCGGCCTCGCCATCGCGCTCGCCTGGGGCTACCTGCTCTACATGGGCTGGGGCATGGAGCACATGGACGTGGGCGTCCACATGGCCATCATGCCTCGAATGACGGACTGGGCGGCGATCGATCTGGCCCTGGTGTTCATGATGTGGGCGATCATGATGATGGCCATGATGCTGCCCTCCGCTATGCCCATGATCCTGGTCTTCGCCGCAGTGGAACGGCGGCGGCAGCAAGGGGGCGCCCACCTGACTCATGTGTGGGCGTTCGCGGGCGGCTACCTAACCGTCTGGACTGCATTCAGCCTGGTTGCGACCCTGGTCCAGTGGGGGCTGCTCGAGGCCCGCCTGGTATCGCCCATGATGCAGAGCAACAGCCCAGTGATCGGTGGCTTTCTGCTGATCTTCGCGGGAGCCTACCAGTTCACGCCGCTGAAGAGAGCCTGTCTCGCCACTTGCCGCTCGCCGCTAGCGTTCATTCTGAGCGAATGGCGTTCTGGCGCCTCGGGGGCCTTCGCGATGGGACTCCTGCATGGCGCTTATTGCGCAGGCTGCTGCTGGCTGCTGATGGCCCTTCTATTCGTGCTCGGCGTGATGAACGTCCTGTGGATCGTAGCGCTCACCGTCCTCGTACTGGTCGAGAAGACCTTGCCGCGCGTGCGCTGGCTGGGCTCTGCGACCGGCGCTATGCTGGTCGCATGGGGGCTGTTGGTGCTCTACGGTGTCGCCCATTCCGCTTGATCGTTGGCCGGTTTCGTGACGGGCCGTGCTCGCGGGCCCGCAAGTGTCCGCGTCGTGCAGCGAGCTTAGCGCGTCGCGCGTCGATTCGCCGCGGCCGCAGCCGAAAGCAGCGCTAGCGCGCCTGCGCCGGCGGGGGCTGCGGCGGCGCGACGGTTTCGGGCGCAGGCGGCTGCGGCGACTCGCTCCGGCGTCCCGGCGGCAGGAACTGCGCAGCGAGGACGCAGAAGTACTTGGCCTGTTCCGAAAACTCTCCCATGGTCGTGCCCGACTGTCCCGACTGCAGGCTGACGTACAGGTCCTTCGCCCCGCGATAGGCCGAGCGCGACGTGGGGCACTGCGCAGCGGAGTAACCCTCCAACCATCCCACGGTGATCTGCAGCACGCTGTAGGGCGAGCGGTTCACGACATCCAGCTCGCGAATGGCCGGCGCGGTGCCCGGATACGGTGTACGCACGTCGGTCAGCTCGATCTGCTGCACCATCTGCTCCTGCGTTGCGTCCGACGGCACCGGCGCCGCACGACCCGGCATGTCCGGGGGCGCTGCGGGGTCCTGTTGGGGAGAGACACGCACCGTATCTGGCTGCGCGGCCGGGACCCCCGATGGCCTGCACTCGATCCTGACGGATGCCTGCTTCGCCATGTCAGCCACGTCCGCCACCGCGAGCTGGGCGTCGGTCACGGCGACGTCGTAGGAGACCTTGTGGGCCTGCAAGAATGCTTCGAGCACGTCCGCCCTCACGGCGAAGTTGACGTTCTGCGGGACGTCTCCAGTGCGTTTGGCGACCGCGAGCGCGTCCAGCTTCGCCGTGATCACCCCGACGAGGTTGCCGCCGCCATCCAGAAGTGGGCCGCCGCTGTTCCCGGGCTGCACGGGAGCGGTGACCTGGATGTACTTCGGATCGTCATGCAAACCCGCGAGGGCGCTCACGTTGCCGGTGGTGAGGTTCCCGCCCTGGGACAAGGCGCCGGTGAGCGGGAACCCGAACGCGATGACGCTTTCCCCCAGCCGCAGCGCCGGTTGGCTTCTGACCGCAACCGTCTTAGGCACGCTGAGCGACGTCTGCAGCACAGCCAGATCCACGTCGGGGTCAGCTGCGAGGACCCTGGCGGAGGACTGCTGTGTGCCAGCGAGCACCCGCAGCGACTTGCACTGCATAACCACATGGGCATTGGTGACGATGTGCGTGGCGTGCGACACGGCGAAGCCCGATCCGGTGCGGACCGTAGTCGTGGTCTGTGCCTGCGCCGACCCGCACGGTGGTGCGGCCAGTACGAGCGCCGCGAGTGCCGGTACCAGCCAGTGCGTCGGGGAGCGGGGACTGAGCAACATGTCCATACGCTACCAGAAAAGCCGCGGTCGCTGGCGATCCAAAAAAAACCGGGGACTCGCGCCCCCGGTATCCAGTCAACAGCGGTGGTTGCTATGCGGGCTTCGCGATGTAGCCGTAGAAGGCGTTGTTGCGCGCGATCTGCTCCTTCTCGTAGTGCGACTTGATCTGCGCAAGCTTGTCGCGTCCGAGCTGATCGTACTCGGCCTGAACTTTGTAATTGTAAAGGCGCGCCGAGTTGGTCCCGAAGATCTTGCGTTTGATCTCGCTGTCCGGACCGCCCAGCTTGGTCTTCCACCCCATCTTCTTCATGATGTCGTCGGGGATCTCCAGCCGACGCATGGCTTCGATCTGCCACTGGGGCGAGCCGTACCACACGGAGTCGGAACCCCACACCACGTTATCCGGCCCCATCTCGTTCACGAACATCCCGATGAGACACGCGGCGAAACGCGGGTTGGCCACGGCACAGGTCGCGAACGTCGTGCCCAGCTCGGCATAGCAGTTCTTCACGCCCTGCTTCTTCGGAATGCGCGCCAGGTCGGACGCCCAGCGGATGTTCCCGGTCTGCTCGAACAGCGCCAGCTCGGTGGCCGGGTCCTCCAGGAACGGCCGCAGCGCGCCGTGGTACATGACGAAGTTGAGCCCCGGCCAGTCCTTGGCGGCCTTGGGCAGGTCATCCACGGTGGCGTACTCCCACACGCCCGCCCACGAAGTCTCGTAGTCGAGCGGCAGCAGGCCCTTGTGGATGCAGACGTTGTGGCTGCTCGACTTCATGAACTTCTCGTAGACCGGGTACATCAGCTTCTCGTCGTCCAGCCGCCACATGGTCTTCTTGGTGGACGGAGACAGCGGGTCGCCAACCGTGTAGCCCTTCCAGCCGTCGGGTTTGATGTCGGCGGCGCCTCGATCCACCTCCTCGACCCAGCCGTCCTGCGTCGGCGTGAATACGAAGTGCGAGAACAGGCGGCGGCCACCGGCGACCTTGTTGATGGCGGCGCGCGCTTCGTTGATCTGGTCGTTGGACAGCAGCCACCAGCTCGGATCGTCGAAGGGCGCACCGGACAACAGAGCGACCTTGGTATCGCTGTCCAGGAAGATCTCCTTCAGATAGTTTTCGAACTTGTAGCGTTGCAGCGTGAGCGGAACCTTGTCCAGCATGTGCGGGTTCCAGTGCTCGGACGCATACTTGCCCAGCCCCAGGAGGCCTTCCTTGTCGAAATCGTCGCGCACGAAGTGGGTCTGATCGTCGAAGATGAATTGCCCCGACAGCCTCTTGGCGCGTTCATCGGCCATGTCCCGGTCCGCGGCTTCCGCCTCGGACACGTCCCAGACCGGGCCGAAGACCTTGTTCATGGCCAGGAACGCTGCCGCCATCCCCGATGCCGTCTTCAAGAACGAGCGGCGGTCCAGCCCGTGATACTTGCCGTACTTGTCTCCGTACTCCTTGATCAAGCCTTCGACCTGGCGCTGCTTCTCGGTCTGGGGCAATGGATTGTATTCGCCGTTGGACACGATCTGTGTCGGAATGGGCGACTCGAACGCCTTCTCGGCAGGGCTAACCTGCGCTGCCTCTTTCTCGCTAAACCACCCTGTTGGCTTATGCCTCATGTCTAAACTCCCCCGTCAGTTCTTCGCTAAGGTCCTTCGTGAGATTGATGGGCGCCCGCAGCGACCCGTATGGAGCCACCCGCACACCCACCCTCTAGGATTAGCATCTGAGGGCCAAGAGTCAAGAGGAACATGCGGTGGAACCGAGACCACACGGGGTCTTCTCGCGTGCCGACGATATTCGCTTCGCGCGCCACGCCCACATCGCCCCACCCGCGCTGCTTCGCAGCAACGACCATCGACCCTCTGAGCCGGCTCGCGCTGCGCATGCTGCTGATGCGACGCAGCGTCGGCGGCTCCTCAATCAGCGGCAACGCGAACCGCGAAACACAACGCAAGCGGGGGTCGCTGTCGCTGGCCCAAGCGCTCGCCAGCGTGCGTCCGCTTGCGGGGTCCCATGGGAAAGGCTGAAAACGCCGACTCACTCCCAGAGCACGCTCATGGCCGAGTGTTTGCGATCCCGGCGGTGTCCGTGCCGCGCGGCCCGCCAGGAGCCGCCGTCGGGGCGCAATGGGATGGCGACCACTAGGCTGGGAGAGTTCGAACGGCACTAGAATGGCCGTATGCAGGACACGCCGCCGGCGCACTCGCACCCGTACGATGCCCTCACCCCCGACCTTGTCCTCGACGCCGTGGAGCAGACCGGGTTGCGCTGCGATGGGCGGCTGCTGGCGCTGAACAGCTTCGAGAACCGCGTCTACCAGGTAGGCATCGAGGACGGCCCGCCGCTCGTCGCCAAGTTCTACCGGCCGGGGCGGTGGTCGCGCGACGCGATCCAGGAGGAACACGCCTTTGCGCTCGAGCTGGGGCGTGCCGAGCTGCCGATCGTCGTGCCCCTGCGCAACGTGGACATCATGGGTGCGCCCCTCCTGGACTTGGAGATGGGAGGCGCGTCGCGGGACCCCAGGCCGGGCGCGACGCTGCGCGAGCATCGCGGATTTCTGTTCGCCCTCTACGCGCGGCAGCGCGGACGCGCACCCGAGCTGGAGGATCGCGAAACGCTCCTGTGGATGGGGCGCTTCATCGGGCGCATCCATGCGATCGGCGCGCTGCGTGCATTTCAGCACCGGCCGGTCCTGGATATCCGGACGTTCGGCGAAGAGCCGGCTGCGTTCGTACTCGACCACGGCTTCATTCCGGCCGACCTGCGGGCGGCGTATGAGACGCTGGTACGCCGAGTCCTGACGCAGGCGCGCGAATGCTTCGAACGCGCCGGGCCGGTATCGCACATCCGCTTGCACGGCGACTGCCATGCGGGCAACGTGCTGTGGGACGACGACGGGCCGCATTTCGTCGACCTGGACGACGCTCGCAGCGGTCCCGCGGTGCAGGACCTGTGGATGCTGCTGTCCGGGGAGCGCGCGGCGATGGAGCAGCAGCTCGGCGCGGTGCTGCGCGGCTATCGCGAGTTCTACGATTTCGCTCCGCGCGAACTGCTGCTGATCGAGGCGCTGCGGACGCTGCGGCAGATCCACTATGCGGGATGGTTGGCGCGGCGGTGGGAAGACCCGGCCTTCCCGGTCAACTTTCCCTGGTTCAACAGCCAGCGCTACTGGCAGGACCATATCCTGTCGTTGCGTGAGCAGGCCGCGCTCATGCAGGAACCGCCGCTGTCTCCGGCGCTTGACGCCCCATGACAGCCTGATTACAGTTGCCACGCCGTTGCGCCGCCGATGGCATCACGGCACAGATCCTGCTGTAACGATGGAGGACCGTGTCTTTCCGGTGCTGCAGGATCTTGAAATGGAGGGCGGATGCTCTACGCGCTGCACGAGCTGCAGAAGACCTTTACGGCCCCGCTGGCTGCGTGGGCCGATGCCAATAACAGGTTGTTCACCAACCCTTACAGCCTGCTCGCCTACCATCCTCTGAGTCGGACCATCGCTGCGAGCCACGAGGTGCTCGCTCGGCTGACCCGTTCCTACGACAAACCCACCTGGAACATCGACCATGCGGTCGTGAAGGGCGAAAACGTGCCGGTGAGCATCGAGCCGGCCGTGAAGAAGCCGTTTTGCGTTTTGCAGCACTTCAAGAAGGCGACCGACGAGCCGGGCCCGAAGTTGCTGATCTTCGCGCCGCTCTCCGGTCATTACGCCACGCTGCTACGCGACACCGTCAGGGCCGCGCTGCAGGACTTCGACGTCTACATCACCGACTGGGTCGATGCGCGCATGGTGCCGTTGGCCGACGGCCCGTTTCACCTCGACGACTATGTCGAGTACTGCATGCAGTTTGTGCGTCTGCTCGGCACGCAGGCGCGCGGTCCCGGAGCGCTGCATGTGATGTCGGTGTGTCAGCCGACCGTGCCGGTGCTGGCGGCGGTGTCGCTGCTGGCGCAAGCCGGGGAAGCGGCGCTGCCCAGGACGATGGTCATGATGGGCGGTCCCATCGATCCGCGGCGCAATCCCACCGTGGTAAACGAGTTCGCCATGGGGCGGTCGCACGCCTGGTTCGAGGGTAAAGTCATCGACCGCGTGCCGTTCAACTATCCCGGCTACATGCGCCGCGTATATCCGGGATTTCTGCAGCATTTGGGCTTCGTGGCGATGAATGCGGATCGCCACATCGACGCGCACCGCAAGTTCTTCAACCACCTGGTCGTTGGCGACGGCGACAGCGCAGCCGCGCACCGGCGCTTCTACGACGAGTACAACGCGGTGATGGACATGCCTGCGGAGTATTACCTGGATACCATCAAGACCGTATTCCAGGAGTTCGCCCTTCCCAAGGGGAAAATGCGCGTACGCGGCGACCCGGTGCAGCCCGCGGCCATCCGATCCTGCGCGCTGTTCACCATCGAGGGTGAACTCGACGACATCTCGGGCAACGGCCAGACCGAGGCGGCGCACATCCTGTGCCGAAGCATCCCTTCGGAGAAGCGCAAGCATTTGCTGGCGAGGGGTGTGGGCCACTACGGCATCTTCAGCGGACGCAAGTTCCGCGAGCACATCTACCCGCAGATCCGCGATTTCATCCGGCGCTGGCACTGAGGCGGACCCGGCTCCGGAATGTCGCCGACGGTCCGGGCGAAGCAACACGCCCCGCTTGAGGCCGGCGATCGGTCAAGGCGCTGATACAATAGGCGTGAACGCGCCGGCCTGCGGCTGGACCGCGGCGCTCGCGCATCGCGAGTCACGAACCATACCTCACGGCTTTTCTCGGAGGAGACCATGGCAAAAGCTATCCGCATTCACCAGCACGGCGGTCCCGAGGTCCTGCAGTACGAGGACGTTACGGTGGGAGATCCCGGGCCCGGGCAGGCACGCCTCCGGCAGACGGCGATCGGGCTCAACTTCATCGACACCTATCACCGCTCTGGACTGTACCAATTGCAGATGCCCACCGGCATCGGGACCGAGGGTGCCGGCGTTGTAGAAGCCGTCGGGTCCGGCGTCGCCTGGGTCAAGGCCGGCGATCGCGTGGCCTATGCCGGCGGGCCCCCTGGCGCCTATGCCGAGGTCCGGCTGGTGCCAGCAGACCGCCTGGTGAAAGTACCCCAGGGCATCTCCGACCAGACCGCCGCGGCCATGATGCTCAAGGGTCTCACCACTCAATACCTGATCCGAAGCACCTATCGGGTGCAGGCCGGTCAGACTGTGCTGTTCCATGCGGCGGCGGGCGGCGTCGGCCTGATCGCGTGCCAGTGGCTGAAGGCGCTCGGCGTCACGGTGATCGGCACCGTAGGCTCCGAAGACAAAGCCAAGCTGGCGAAGGCGCATGGCTGCGATCACGCCATCATCTACACCAAGGAGAACTTCGTCGAGCGCGTGAGTCAGATCACCGAGGGCAAGAAGCTGCCCGTGGTGTACGACTCCGTGGGGAAGGACACCTTCATGGGCTCGCTGGACTGCTTGCAGCCGCGAGGCATGCTGGTGGTGTTCGGCAACGGCTCCGGTCCGGTGGCCGCATTCGACCTCAACCTGCTGGCCGCCAAGGGCTCGCTGTACGTGACCCGGCCCTCGCTCGTGACCTACTCCGCCAAGCGCGAAGACCTCGAAGCCATGGCAGCGGAACTGTTCGATGTGGTCAAGTCGGGGAAGGTCAAAATCGAGGTCAACCAGACCTATGCGCTGAAAGACGCCGCGCAGGCGCACCGCGATCTACAGGGCCGCAAGACCACCGGATCCACCGTCCTGCTACCCTGATCCGCTGACGCGCCGGCGCCTCAAAGAAGACACCATGCGCCAGGCGCGCAGGACAAGGACGTTCGCCTGATTGAAGATCTGGACGGCAAAGCGGGGCCGGTAACCATCAAAGGAGGAGTTCGCGGTGTTCTCCCTTTCCGGGAAAGTAGCGCTTGTCACCGGGGCGTCGCGCGGCCTGGGCTGGGCTATGGCCCAGTCGCTGGCCAAAGCGGGTGCTACGGTCCTGATCAACGGGCGCGACGAATCGACCCTCAAGCCCCGCGTGCAGGAGCTGGCCAAGGCCGGACTGAAAGGCGAGGCCGCCAGCTTCGATGTCACAGACCAGCAGGCGTGCGCCGCATGCATTCAGGGAGCGGTGCGGCGTCACGGCCGTTTCGACATCCTGGTCGCGAACGCCGGCATCCAACATCGCAGGCCGATCACGGAGTTTGAGACCGCCGACTTCGAGCGCGTGATCGATACCAATCTGACCGCCGTGTGGGCCTTGGCGCGGGAGGCCGCACGCGTGATGATCCCGCGCAAGGCCGGCCGCATCATCATGACCGGCTCCGCTGCGGCCTTCCTGGCGCGACCCACGATCTCGGCTTACGTTGCGAGCAAAGGTGCGGTGCACGCTCTCGCCCGCGAGCTGGCGGTGGAGCTGGCACCGAACAACATCACCGTCAACGCCATCGCACCGGGTTATTTCGCCACCGAGATGAACAGCGCGCTCATCGAGAACAAAGAGTTCAACGACTGGGTGTGCAAGCGCACGCCCGCGGGGCGCTGGGGCGCTCTGGAAGAGATCGGTCCAGTGGCGGTCTTCCTGGCCTCCGACGAAGCGTCCTACGTCAGTGGCCAGGTGCTCGCGGTGGACGGCGCCTTCACCGTATCGATGTAAGTCGCCGCGCAGGAGGCGAAGAGCATAAGACCGGGCAGACTGCGCTCGGTGGGAGTCGCAGGAACGACAGGAGGAGGACGGACATGGCGCAGGACAAGTTCCGCGTCGGCATCACCCGTGACGTGTTGAGCCCGAGCGGCGAGCCGATCTATGGGCGCGCCGCGTTGCGAATTCTGGACGACCCGCGGGTCGAGTGGGAGTACCTGCCGGAGTCGGTGCCCGAACTCACCTCCGAGCACGCCAGCCGCTACGACGCCTTGTGCGTGTTCGGCTCGCGTGTGAGCCGAGCCACGGTGTCGGGTCCGCAGCGCCGGCTCAAGTTGGTCGCTCGCTTCGGAGTGGGCTACGACACGGTGGACGTGGCCGCCTGCAGCGAGCAGGGCATCCTTCTCACCATCACGCCAGACGGCGTACGCCGACCGGTGGCAAGCAGCGTGATGGCCTTCATGCTGGCGCTCGCCCACCGCCTGGACGAGAAGGATCGGCTCACCCGCGAGGGACGCTGGAAGGAGAAGGGCGACTACTTGGGGCACGGTCTCACGGGCAAAGCCCTGGGCGTGATCGGGGTCGGCAACATCGGCAAGGAGGTGTTCCGCTTGGCCAAGCCCTGGGATATGGTGCACTTAGGCACCGATCCGAACGTGCCGCAGCAGGCGGTCGCCGATCTCAATGTGAGGATGGTCGACCTCGATACGCTGCTGCGTGAGTCGGACGTCATCTCGGTCAATTGCCTGCTGAGCGATCAGACGCGCCATCTCATCAGCGCGCGGCAGTTCAGCTTGATGAAGCCGAGCGTGTTCTTCATCAACACCGCGCGCGGGCCGGTGGTGGACGAGCCAGCGCTGATCGAGGCGCTCGCGTCCAAGCGCATCGCGGCCGCCGCCATCGACGTGTTCGAGCAGGAGCCCACGCCCGCGGACAACCCGCTGCTCAAGTTCGACAACGTGATCGTCGCGCCGCACGCGGTGTGCCACACCGACGAGTGCATGCGCCTGCTCGGCGAGAGCGCCTTCACCTCGGCGGTCGACCTCGCCAACGGGCGCAGGCCGCGGCACGTCGTGAACAGCGAAGCCCTCGGGCATGCATCCTGGGGCGGAAAATGGCACAAGTAGGGTGAGTGGACAGGGCGATGCGGGAGAACCCGGTCAAGAAGAAGCTGCTCGCCGGCGAGCCCGTGTTCGGCGCGTTCGGATGGGAGTTCCTGGTCGCCGGGCTGCCGCAGCTCGTGAAGTCTGCCGGTGCGGAGTTTTTGCTGCTGGACATGGAGCACGCCGGCACGAATTACGACCAGATCAAAACCCAGGCCGCGTTGTGCCGCGGCATCGACGTGGTGGCCATGGCGCGGGTGCCCACCAACCAATACCAGTACATCTCGCGTGCGCTGGACGTGGGATGCATGGGCATCATGGCGCCCATGGTGGGTTCGGCGGAGGAGGCGGCCTTCATCGTCTCGTGCACGCGCTACCCGCCGCACGGACGCCGCGGGGCGGCGTTCGGCTTCGCCCACGACGACTATGAGGGCGGCGACATCGGGCAGAAGATCCGCATCGCCAACGAGCGCACCCTGGTGATGTGCCTCATCGAGACCGCCGAGGGCATCGAGAACATCGACCAAATAGCCGCCGTGCCGGGCGTGGATGTGCTGTGGCTGGGGCACTTCGACTTGACCAACTTCCTCGGCATCCCGGCACAGTTCGATCATCCGAAGTATATCCAGGCGATCGAGAAGCTGGTGACGGCCGCGAACAAGCACAACAAGATACTCGCGTGCATGACGGCCAACGACGCCTGGAGCCGCGAGTACTGGGCCAAGGGCTTCCGGCTCTTTGCCATGGGGATCGACGCGCACCTGCTGCAGGGGGCACTCAAGCAGGGCCTGCAGGCGCTTGACGCGTTGAGAGGCCCAACGCGCGTGACTCGTGGCCCGTGACCTACGGCGATTGGTCCGGGCCAGATATCGATCCCGAAAGTGGTTCGTGCTGAGAGGTTAAACTGTCTCTGGGGCTCACCCGCGCATCACGAACCACGAATCACGAGTCACGAATCACGGAATGCTCATGGCAGAGAAGTTTCGAATCGGGATCACCCGCGACAACCTGAAGCCTGACGGCGAGCCCCTGTTCGACAGGTCGTCGCTCGGAATTCTCGACGATCCGCGCATCGAGTGGGAGTTTCTGCCGCAGCTGGAAGCGGAGCTCTCGCCCGAGACGGCCGCGAAATACGACGCCCTGGCCGTGATGCTGGCCAAGATCACTCGCCGCACGGTGTCCGGCCCGGAGCGGAGAGTGAAACTGATCGCGCGGTTCGGGGTGGGCTACGACACCGTCGACGTTGCCGCGCTCACCGACAACGGCGTCATCCTCACCATCACGCCCGACGGTGTGCGCCGCCCGGTCGCCAGCTCCGCACTCACCTTTGTCCTCATGCTGGCACACCGCGT
>DATJVW010000103.1:0-7939 GCA_035501675.1 Burkholderiales bacterium | reverse complement strand
TCCGCATGCGCGATACCGGAACGTGAACAGCGCCGGGGAGGACAAGTTCGAAACGCTCGGTGATGACGAAGCCGGAGGCGACGTACAGGGGTTCACCCGGGAGGGTGGAGACCAGCTCGAGGGCATGGAACCCTGCGGCCGTGGCCTCCTTGATGCACTCGTTCATGAGCCGGCGGCCGAGTCCCCGCCGCGCCATGGTGGGATCGACGAAGAACGCCCGCACGCGGGCCGGCTCCATGGACGGATCGAGGAGGGGGTCAACTGCCGTTTTGACCTGATCGCCACCGAACAGGGTGCGGCGCTTGCTCCAGCCGCCACATGCCACGATGGTCCCTGCGTCCTCGAGGACGAAGTAAGTCTGGTCTTCGATGAGCTGGCTGTCGACGCCGAAGACGTGCAGCGTGATCGCACTCGCTTGCGCAGCCGTGTAATACGGTGCGCTCAGTTCCCGACCCGAGCGCGCAATGAGGGCCCGTAGCGCCGGGACGTCCGTGCGTTGCGCGCGTCGAAGCCGAATCATGCGTGCGGAGGCGGCGGAAGGCATCGATTTAGGGGCGCGGACGAGAGGTTCTGCGCGAGGCCGGTTTGTCTTCGGGCCGCGATATGAGCCAGCCGGCGACGGCCCCTCCCAACAGACCGAGGGGTCCTGTGATGAAGACCCCGTAGATGCCACAGAGGTTGCTGGTCCGATAGAGCCAATCGCACGCCACGGTGGCGCCGACGAAATAGCCCGCTACTGCTCCGATCAACCCACCGGCGACGGCTGCAGAGAACCTAGTCATTCCCGCTCTTGGCCGAAGGCCATGCGCTGCCAGCAATGGATTGGTTCCTCGGGATCAGTTTAGACTCCCATGCGCTGACGAGCTCTCCGATCTCGTTCAAGACGTCTGTGTCCGACCGCCCCGACGTCTTGGGCACATGGAAGCCATGGTCGGCCGCTTCCAACCACTGCATAGTCCACGAGCCTGCGAGGCCTGCGACCGCTTCTTCCATCAGATCGCGCCTGCAGAGGCTGTCGCGAGTGCCGTTGAGGCAGAGAACGGGAACTTTGATCTGCGCGAGGTGCGCGGCGCGAAGCTGCTCCGGTCTGCCGGCGGGATGGAGAGGATAGGCGAGCAGAAGCAGAGCGTCGCAGGGGAATCCGTCGGCCGCCAGCATCGAGGCGGCGCGTCCGCCCATGGACCTGCCGCCGATGATCAAGAGTTGCGGGCCGAGCTCTCGGCGCGCGCGCAACGCGACGGCGGAGATACACTCCTTGAGGCGAGCCATTGCGTCCGGTCGTCCGGCTCTGTTCTCTCGGTAAAGAAAGTTGAAACGGACGACGTGCAATCCCCGGCTGCGAAGCTGTTCGGCCAGCGCGAGGACGCCGCGGCCGGCCATGTCTCCGCCAGCACCGTGAGCGCAGACGAAGAGGGTACGCCCGCTGGACGGGGAAGCGGGGTCGAGGACCGCAGTGGTCTCCTCTGTTCCGACCTTGACTCGCCACTCGCACTGGCGGTTACCCGGCCCCATCGTCGCACACGCTTCATCGCCTGTAGGCTTGCGCGGGAAGTCTCGTCAAGTCACGCATCGGCGTGCTGAGCCAGCGCCTACGCCCTTTGATCACCAGGAACCCTCTACGGCCTGTGCAGAAGAACATACACCAACACGGCGCCGGCGATGAAGGCGGCCAGCCACCACAGGGCACGGCGATAGGATTGGGCTTGAGCCGCCGCAAGACCCGTTTGGAGAGAGGGGTGAGCTTGCAGGTAAGCCTCCACCCTGTCCTTCGCTTCCTTGAGTCCAATGCCGCGTTCCTGGCGGACCAGCTTGATGGCCTCGATCTTGTTGCCGCGCTGCAGAGCGGAGAGGGCCGCAGCTGATAACGCCGGGCCCACGGCTTCACGTTCCATGGATGCCAGCCTCCTGTGGATGTGGTCCGACGCTCGTGCTGAGCCGAGTACTCGGTCGCCTCAGCGGCCGACCAGCACGAACACCGGGGAGCAGAAGAGCGAGCCAGTTGCGATTGCACGGGGGCGTGAATTCCCGCTTGCGCCGTTGATACCCGCCGATGGCTTCACTCTCGGATTCGGGCGCCGGCATTGCAAGACCTCTTCCTCACGCTGGCAGCGTAAGCGCTTTCGTGGCTGCCAACCACGCTACCAACGTGAGCGCGCTGCGCAGGTAATTCAGCCGGGTCCACTGTGCTACGCGTTCTTTGATTTCCCGTTGCGACATCGCTGCGCGCTGGAGTCGGAGCATTGTCGGAATGAAATAGGAGAAAGTCAAAGTCCTCTCGATCAAAACGACAATAGCCGCACCGAACCACCATTCGCGCCGGGGCCCTTGCGCATGCCAAGCCGCTGCGAGACTCGCGAGCGTCGAGCATGTCCTGCGGAGTGCGCGGCGTCGTGAGCCTCCCGGACCGGTAAAATCCGCTCTATGAACCATCTCGAGGCCCTGTTCGCCGAGGCGGGCCCGCTGGCCCGTGCGATTGCCGGCTACAAGCTGCGCCACCAGCAGGTGGAGATGGCGAAAGCCGTCGCCGAGGCCATCGACTCGCGTGGCCTGTTGATCGTAGAGGCCGGCACGGGCACTGGCAAGACCTTCGCCTATCTGGTGCCGGCTCTATTGTCGGGCGGCAAGGTCATCGTTTCTACCGGCACGAAGACGCTGCAGGACCAGCTTTTTGGGCGAGACATCCCCACGGTGCGCGGCGCGCTGCGCGTGCCGGTGAGCGTCGCTCTGCTCAAAGGGCGCGCCAACTACGTCTGCCACTACCATCTGGAACGCCAGGTCGCCGACGGCCGCTTCGTCAGCCGTTCCGACGTTGCGTATCTGAGCGCGGTACAACGCTACGCGCGCACCTCCAAGACGGGCGATCGAAGCGGGTTGAGCGACGTGCCGGAGGATGCGGCGATCTGGCCGCTGGTCACCTCCACTCGGGACAACTGTCTGGGCGGCGAGTGCCCGCGCTACAAGGACTGTTTCGTGATGGAGGCGCGCAAACAAGCGCTCGCTGCCGACGTCGTGGTCGTCAATCACCACCTGTTCTTCGCCGACCTGATGCTGCGCGACGAGGGTGTCGCCGAACTGCTACCCGCGTGCAACACGGTGATTTTCGATGAGGCGCATCAGCTTCCGGACACGGCAAGCCTGTTCTTCGGGCAGAGCGTCTCGACGGCCCAGCTGATCGAGCTGGCGCGCGATACGCGGGTAGAGGCGGCGGCAGCGGCCAAGGATTTCGCAGCGCTGCCGGAAGCGGCGCTCGCGGTGGATCGGGCGGCGCGCGATCTGCGGCTGTCGGCGGGAGAGGAGACGGGTCGCCAGCCGGCGCAGGTGGTGGACCGGCGCGAGTCGTTCCGAAAGGCGTTGGACAAGCTCGCCGAGAAACTGAGCGGCCTCTCTTCGCTGCTCGAGTTCCAGGCCGACCGCAGCGAGGGTCTGGACCATTGCCATCGCCGCGCGCAGGAGCTGGCTGCCCGCATCGGCGAGTGGCGGGAGACGAAGAATGGCGAGACGGTGCGCTGGGTCGAGGTGTTCCAAGGCGCCCTGCAGCTGAACGCGACGCCGCTTTCCATCGCGGACATCGTTCGCAAGCAGATCGCCGGTACCGCGCGCGCCTGGATCTTTACGTCGGCGACGCTCTCCGTGCGCGGGGACTTCTCCCACTATCAGTCAGAGATGGGGCTGGACTCTGCGAGCACGGCCGCCTGGGACAGCCCCTTCGACTTTCAGAGTCAGGCGCTGCTGTACGTGCCGGAGCGCATGCCCCATCCTAACAGCGAACATTACACGCCCGCGGTGGTCGAGGCGGTGCTGCCGGTGATCGGGGCGAGCCGAGGGCGCGCTTTTTTGTTGTTCACCAGTTTGCGCGCGATGCGCGAGGCGCATCAGCTTCTGCAGGAGGGCTTCGAGCAGCGCGGCCACGCGTTCCCCCTGCTGCTGCAAGGCGAGGGTCCGCGCAGCAGATTGTTGGAGCGCTTCCGGGATCTGGGAAATGCCGTGCTGGTGGCCAGCCATTCCTTCTGGGAGGGGGTGGACGTGCGCGGCGAGGCGTTGTCGCTGGTGATGATCGACCGCCTGCCGTTCCAGCCGCCCGACGACCCGGTGCTTGCAGCCCGCATCGACAGGATGAACGCGGCTGGGCACAACGCGTTCATGGAGTACCAGGTGCCGCAGGCGGTGATCACCCTGAAGCAGGGCGCCGGTCGCCTGATCCGCGACGAGACCGACCGCGGCGTTCTGATGATCTGCGACACGCGCATGGTGACCAAACCCTACGGGCGGCGCATATGGCAGAGCCTGCCGCCGATGCCTCGAACCCGATCTCTCGACGACGTGTTCGCGTTCTTCCGCGCGGGCCGGGAAGATTCCGCCTAGCCTGGGCGCAAGCGGGCCGTCAGCTTGCGCCGACAGAGCGGGCGAGCCGTTGCACCACGCGCTGGCGAACCAGGTCGATATGCCCGCGGAAAGCGTACAGATTCTCGGAATACGCGAGAGGCGTGGGAATGCGGTTCACCGATCGCTCGATGGTCTCGAGCCGTTCCAGCATGTCCTCGAGTTTGACCGTAGCCGGGCTCTCGTCCAACTGCAGCTCGATCTCCTTGAGCCGCGCGTACCAGCGGTAGATGCGGGAGCGCACGCGCCAGCGATACATGGGTGGCACCAGTCGCACCAGCGGCAGCGAAATCGCCAGTATCGGCACCAGCACGACCCACAGCCGTTCGACGAGGTTGGCGGCCCAGAACGGGAGGTAGCGCTGCAACAGCGGCGGACCGGACTTGTAATAGCGCTTGGCCTCCTCGCTCAGGGGGAAACCGGTGTCGCGCGGGGCCGGAAACTCGCCCTCTCGATCCAGCACGCCTGCGCCGCCGTGAATCTCGGTGGCCGCGCGCATCAGCAGGTAAGCCAGCGCGGGGTGCAGCGAATCCCGGGTGATCAGGTTGGCCGTGGGCGAAATCAGCACCACGTCATGGGTCGGTTCGTTTGTCGCGAGGTCGAAGACGCCGCGCGGCAGGAGCAACTTGGTAAGGTACGGGAACAGCCGCGTGTAAGCCTCGGCCCGCTCGAAGCTCAGGAGGTGGATGCCGCGGCTAGCCGTCAGTCGAGACACGGAAGCCGAGTCCGCAGGGGCAACCAGCATCACCGCATCGATCTTGCCGCTGATGAGCTGATCTTCGGCTTCCTTTCCCCCAAGCGGCAACAATTGGGTGGGCGGGAGCACCGCGCCGTTCATCGCCAGCAGTTGCAGCGCGAGAGCGCGCGTGCCGCTCTCCTCCAGGCCGACGGCGATCTTCTTCCCGCGCAGCCCGTCGAGGTCCTCCAACGGCGCGCCACGGTAGAACACCCACAGCGGCTCATAATAGAGACTGCCGAGCGAGACCAGGTCCGGCGCGTTGGCGCCGAACCCCGTACCGCCCTGGACAAAGGCGACGTCGACGCCGGAATTTTCGTCCATCAGCAGCGCCATGTTCTGCACGGCGCCGCTGGAAGGATGGATCTCGAGCGTGACGCCGTTGCGGCCTAAAATTTCCTTGTACTTCTTGGCGTAATAGCCGTAGCGGCCCTCGCGCTGGCCCGACGCCATCACGATTTTCTTGGGCGGGGCGGGCTGGACGAAGTGGAACGCGACGGCCAAGGCGACGATGGTGAGCAAGACGGCGGGGGCCAGCGCGATGAGCAGATCGCGGCGGCTGCCTGTACGGAATCGGCGAGGGAGCATGGCGAACTTTGGGCGTGGTCGCAGGGATTATAGGCCTGGCGACGGATGGGCTGGCGCAGGGGTGCGGCGTTGAGATGGGCCATCGCGGTCCACGGGGGTGCCGGCGACTGGGACGTGGCCCGCCATGCGCAGGCCCGCGCGGGCGTGAGCAGTGCCGCGCAGCGCGGTGGCATCTTACTGGCGGGCGGTGGCGCAGCGCTCGATGCCGTGACTGCTGCTGTAGCGGCGCTGGAGGACGATCCGTCGTTCAACGCGGGCACGGGATCGGTCCTGAACCGTGACGGCGAAGTCGAAATGGACGCCGCCGTCATGACGGGTCACGATCTCGCCTTCGGCGCCGTGGCGGCGATCCGGCGCGTGCGCAACCCGGTGCTGGTGGCGCGGTGCGTGATGGAGCGCAGCGGACACGCGCTGCTGGCGGGCGAAGGTGCCGTTCGCTTCGCGCGGGAACAAGGCTTCGGCGACTACGACCCGGTCACGGCGGGCGCGCGAGCAGCGTTCGAGCGCGCACGCGCGGATCTGCGCCTCGGCACCGTAGGCGCGGTGGCTTTGGACAGCGCAGGGCGGCTGGCTGCCGCGACCTCCACCGGCGGGGTCCTGCTCAAGCTGGCAGGGCGCGTGGGCGACACACCGCTGCCGGGCGCGGGCACGTACGCCACGCAGGGCGCAGCCGTGTCGGCGACCGGGAAAGGGGAGCTCATGATGCGGGTCCTCGCCGCGAAGAGCATCTGCGACCTCGCAGCCGCCGGCCTGTCAGCGCAGGACGCAGCAGACCGCGTACTCGCGGCGATGCGAGATGCCGTGGGCGCCGACGCCGGGTTCATCGCTATCGGACGCGATGGTTCGATCGGCATGGCCCACGGCACCCGCCACATGGCGGGCGCCTGGTGGACATCCGAGCAAAGCGCGGTCCGAGCGACGATGGCCAGAGACGCGGCGGGATCGCCGCTCACGCCGGCACGGCAAACAGATCGTGGGCGTCGGCGCCGGTGATGCGAACCCGTGCGAACTGTCCCGCCTCGAGGTGCTTGCCGTTCTCGATGTAAACCACCCCGTCGATCTCCGGCGCATCGGCCGCGCTGCGCGCGGTTGCGCGCTCGCTCCCGGTTTGGTCCAGCAGCACAGTCATGGTCCGCCCGATCTTCGCACGCAACCGGGCGGCGCTGATCGCCTCTTGCGCCTTCATAAGGCGGCCGCGCCGTTGCTCCTTCAGCTCCTCGGGGACCGGGTCGGGCAGCGCATTCGCCGCAGCACCTTCCACCGGAGAGTAGGCGAAGCACCCGACGCGGTCGAGCTGAGCCTCCTCGAGAAAGCGCAGCAGTGCCTCGAACTCATCCTCGGTTTCGCCCGGGAAGCCAACGATGAAGGTGCTGCGGATGGTGAGTTCGGGACAGGCCTCGCGCCAGCGGCGGATGCGCGCGAGGTTGTCCTCGGCGTCGGCGGGGCGCTTCATCAGCTTGAGGATGCGCGGGCTGGCATGCTGGAATGGCACGTCCAGGTAGGGAAGCAGCTTGCCGGCCGCCATCAGGGGGATGACCTCGTCTACCTGCGGATAGGGGTACACGTAATGCAGCCGCACCCAGACGCCCAGCTCCGCCATCGCTTGCGCTAGATCGGTCATCCGCGCCCTGAGCGGGCGCCCGCGCCAGAAGCCGATGCGGTATTTGAGGTCCAATCCATAGGCACTGGTGTCTTGGGAGATGACGAGGAGCTCTTTCACGCCGGCCTGCACCAAGTTGTCCGCCTCCTGCATGACCTCGCCGACGGGCCGGCTGACAAGATTGCCGCGCATGGAGGGAATGATGCAGAAAGTGCAGCGGTGGTTACAGCCTTCGGCGATCTTCACATAGGCATAGTGCCGAGGCGTGAGCTTGATCCCCTGCGCTGGGATCAGATCGGCGAACGGGTCGTGCGGCTTGGGCAGGTGCGCGTGAACCGCCGCCATCACCTGCTCGGGTGCGTGCGGTCCCGTGACGGCGAGCACCCGCGGGTGCGTCTGCTTTACGAGGTCGCCTTTGGCACCCAGGCAGCCGGTGACGATCACCTTGCCGTTCTCGGCCAGCGCCTCTCCGATAGCGTCCAGCGACTCCTCGATAGCCGCATCGATGAAGCCACACGTGTTGACCACGACCAGATCCGCATCGTCATAGCTCGGCGCGACGGCATATCCCTCGGCGCGCAGCTGCGTCAGGATGCGTTCGGAGTCGACCAGCGCTTTCGGGCAGCCGAGCGAGA
>DATJVW010000102.1:0-2833 GCA_035501675.1 Burkholderiales bacterium | reverse complement strand
CCGGAATCCTTCGCCGCCGAGAATCCGGCGACGGAGGAGGCTTATGCCACGATCGCAATGGCGGGTCCGGCGGACATCGATCGCGCCGTCGACGCCGCGCGCAGGGCATTCGTCACTTATGCCTTCGAGTCCCAGGCTGCGCGAGTCGCGCTCCTGTCACGCATTCTGGAGGGGTGTGAGAAGCGCGCCGAAGAGCTGGCACGCGCGATGACCATCGAGATGGGTGCGCCGATCAGCCTCTCACGCGACGGCCAGGTTGCTTGTGCCAACCGGGCATTTGAGGTGACGATCGACTACCTGAGAAAATTTTCATTCTCGATTGAAAGGGGTTCTACGCGCATATTCAAGGAGCCCGTTGGCGTCTCTGCGCTGATCACCCCGTGGAACTGGCCGTTATTGCAGATTGTTGGCAAGGTGGGGCCGGCGCTGGCGGCTGGTTGCACGGTCGTCCTGAAACCGAGCGAGCTTGCGCCGCTCAGTGGCCTGATCTTCGCCGAAATCATCGCCGAGGCCGGCGTGCCGGCGGGTGTTTTCAATCTCGTCAATGGATCCGGTCCGGTCGTCGGGCAAGCGCTCGCAGGTCACCCGGGTATCGACGCGGTATCCCTGACCGGATCGACCCGCGCAGGCGTCGCGGTGGCGCGCGAGGCATCTGCTTCGGTCAAGCGGGTTGCCCTCGAGTTGGGCGGAAAGTCGCCCAACATCATCCTTCCCGATGCCAACATCGAAGCAGCGGTGCGGAGTGGCGTCGAAGACTGTTTCAATAACAGCGGACAGAACTGTAACGCCCTTACGCGCATGCTGGTCTCGGAGCACCAGATGAGTCGTGCGATTGGCGTCGCCCAGTCCGCCGCCGAGGCCCAGATCGTGGGTGATCCATTGGATCCGCGCACGATGCTGGGTCCGCTCGCGAACCGCGCGCAGTTCGAGCGCGTGCAGCGCCTCATCGAGTTGGGAGTTAGCGAGGGCGCGACTCTGATCACCGGTGGCCCGGGACGCCCGCGAGGGTTGACGCGCGGTTACTACGTGCGGCCGACGGTGTTTGCGAACGTCACCCCGGGCATGACGATCGCGAAGGAGGAGATCTTCGGACCGGTGCTCAGCATTATGGCCTACAAGAGCGAGGAGCAGGCCGTCGAAATTGCGAATGACAGCCCCTACGGACTCGCGGCCAATGTTTCCTCCGGCGATCTGCAGCGCGCCCGGCGGGTGGCCGCACGCCTCAGGGTAGGTCGCGTGACCTTGAATGGCGCTCCCTGGGATTGCAGCGCGCCGTTTGGCGGCTACAAGCAGTCCGGCTACGGGCGCGAGTACGGTGACTTCGGCATCGAGGAATACCTCGAGGTCAAATCTGTCATTGGATTCGAGCCGCCGAGTAACCGCTGACGACGGCCCCGCTATCCGGTAACCCGAATGCGCACATCACTCGCGTCGTTGGACCACGCCCAGTTTGATGTCTGCGTGATCGGCGCTGGCGCCAATGGTGCCAGCGCCGCCCACCACCTCTCGGCCGCTGGGTATCACGTCCTGTTGGTAGACAAGGACGACTTCGGCTCCGGCTCCTCGAGCCGCTCGAGCCGCCTGCTGCACTGTGGACTTCGCTACCTGGGCACCGGTGACTCATTACTCCAGTTCATCCGGCACCCGTCCCGTCTCCGCTTCGCGCTGCGTATGGCCAAGCTCTGCATGGACGCGCGACGCCAGATGGTTATCGCGACACCCGAACGGGTGCGCGAGATGAAGTTCCATTTCCCCATCTGGAGGGAGTCGATCTACCGACCCTGGCAGGCCTCGGTTGGTCTCAAGCTCCTTGCGTCGATGGCACCAAGTGACGTTCCGCTGAAGCAGCGTATGTACTCTCCTGAACAGGCAAAGACGATTCCCCTCGTGAACGGCCTGAGGGACTGGGATCATCTGGAGGGGGTTGCGGCATTCACCGAGTACCAGATCGACTGGGCCGAGAGGATGTGCGTCGATGCCTCCCTGGATGCCGAACGCCTGGGGGCAACCGTCCGCAACTACACGGCGGTCACCGCTCTGAAGCGGTCCGCCAAGGGGTGGGAGGTCGGGCTCGCAGACCTCCTCTCCGCTACAACGGCGACGATTCGCGCGAAGCTCGTGCTCAACATGGCCGGAATCTGGATCGACAAGGTCAACAGCACCTCCGGCGCACCGCGGCGCCGCATGATTTTCGCCACCAAGGGATGTCATATTGTCGTGCAGCTTCCGCCGGAATGCGCCGACTACGGCATCGTCACGTACAACAGCCTCAACGAGCCGTTCTACTGCATCCCATGGCGCGGCCTGCACTACTTCGGGCCGACGGAGACAGAATACACCGGTGATCTCGATGCCATTCGCGCTGAGGAGTCGGAAGTTGAATTCCTGATCACCGAAGCCAATCACCTGTTGCCCGGCCTCGTGCTGAAGCGCTCCGACGTTCTTTCCACCTGGGCCGGCGTGCGGCCACTGTCATTCGATCCGCAATTTCCTAAAGGCAAGCGCTTGAGCGAGCTGCACGATCTGGGCGACGCTGGCATGCCCGACGTCCTTGCAATGACCGCCGGACCACTCCTGTCGCACCGCACCGGAGCTCTGGAGGTCACCCAACTGGTGCAGAAGCGCCTTGCACCATCCCGCCCCGCACACCCCGTCACCTTCTCCGCCCGCCGCTTCCCGGGAAACGGCCATCTGCCTCCGAGTCTCGACGCCTGGGCGGAGGGGGCGCTCGAGGAGCTTCGCAGCGCCGCGCGCGACGAGCATGCGACAAACCTGTGCGATCTAATGTTCCGGCGTTTGGGTTTGGGCTGGAATAAGACCATGGGCTACGAGT